>JBIQLO010000008.1:0-36676 GCA_044464175.1 Planctomycetaceae bacterium
ACCGACATGGTCTATGCTCAATGGAAGTAGACGAGGGAAAGGGCGGCATCAGGCGGTCTTTCCCCGCCGCTGTCGCCATTTCACGACCGCGCTGCCCAGCGTCCAGTCGTACGCCGTCTTAAAGACGCGCCAACTGACCGTGTGGTTGTATTTGAGCGACCCCCAAACCGACCAGAGTCCCACCGCCACGGCGAATTTCAGCCCGCTTTCGCGCGGAATTCCGTGCTGATCGCAGATGCAATGTGCCCAGCTGAACAGCCATGAGTCCGGCACATGCCCGAACCGCCGTAGCATCATTATATTGATCTCATCATGAATCTTCGGCCGCTGCGACAGCGTCTTGGTGCTCTCATGCAGCCGTGACCCGGCCAGGAATTCCCCCTGCAGGTAATGGAATTTGACCCCCGCCTGCGCCAGCCGCAGCCAGTATTCGTAGTCCATGCAGAAGTGCAGCCGCTCATCCAGCACCCCCAGCCGCTCCACCACGCTTCGCCGGAAGAAGACCGCCGGCTGGCAGTAGTAGCACAGTTCCAGCATCCGGTCGAAGTTGAACGGCTCGGTGTAGTAGTCATTGATGATGCTGTCATCATCCCGGATGTGATGGGCATCACCATACACAACCTCCACCTCCGGATGGGCCGCGAAGTAATCCAGCACCTTCCGGAACGCCCCCGGATAATAGATGTCATCGGAATTGAGCCATCCGATCACCGCTCCCCGTGTTGCCCGGATCCCCTTGTTGACCGCGTGCGACTGCCCCCGGTCCTTTTCGCTGACCCATTTGAGCCGACCCTCATACTTGCGCAGAATCTCCACCGTCTCGTCGGTGCTCCCCCCGTCGAAGACGACGTATTCCAGGTCATCGATTCCCTGCGACAGCACGCTCTGAATCGTCCGCTCGATGTACCGCCCCTGCTGATACGAGGGCGTCACCACGCTGAGCGAGGGTTGATGGCTCGAAGTCTCCATGTTCATCCGCTGATTCCCGCTGGTATCTGTTCCTCAACTAACGCTTCGGGCGTCTCCTCCCCCGGCTCAACCACCACGGCCTCCCGCCGCCCGTCCGGATGCACGATCTCGCATCGCTGGCACATGAAACCGAGTTCCCGCTGGTCCGCCGTCGGCCCGATGTCGCAGGGACGATACAGGGGACCGACCTCCATGTCGATGAACCCCCCCGCCGTGCTCAGGCTCTGACGGAAGGTGATCCCGGACTCCGGCTCCAGAATGACTTCCTCCCAGTTCCGGATGTCGTTATGGCAATACCGCACCGTCATGTGCCCCGCCGGCACCCGCGGAATCGCCATATCCATCTCCAGCACCCGCCCCTCTTCTCCCCCTTCATATGTCACCGATACCCGGTCTGTTGACCAGCGGTCCGGCTGCAGCCCGTCCACATGGTTGATGAACGGCCCGCGCGACCCGAGCACCTGCTTGAAGATCTCCAGGTACTCCCGCGCCATCTGCCCATCCTTGCCGAACTCCCGCACCCGCCGGAATCCCTCCACCGTCAGGCGCTCCACCAACTCGTCATCGTGCGAGATTCGCTCGATGGCCTCGGCGATCTCCAACGGCCGGCGCGGGTCAAACAGCAGGGCCGCCCCATCGGCCACTTCCGGCAGACTCGTCACGTTCCCGCACGCCACCGGCTTGCCAAAGGCCATCGCCTCCATCACCGGCATCCCGAACCCCTCATACAGCGAGGGGAAAATCACTGCCCGGCATCCCTCCAGCAGCGCCGCGAAATCCGCATCCGGCAGAAACCCGGCAAAGACCACATACCCCGACAGCCCCATGCGCGGCACCGCCTCTTCCTGCAGATACGCCATTCGTCCCACCGGCGCACCGGTAAAGACCAGCTTCACTTTGGATTCCGGATGCCGGCTGCGATACAGGGCAAAGGCCGTCAGCAGCATCGCGTGATTCTTATGCGGCCAGAAGTTGGCGGGATAGAATAGGTACTCTCCGCCTTTAAGGTTCAGTCGATCCAGAACCTCCCGAGCCGCCCGCGCCTCAGGCTTGTCAATCCGCTTCCACAGGCGAATGTAACTGGTCAGCACGCGGGCCGGGTCGTCCACCTGCCGCACCACCGTCTGCCGCACATAGTCGGAAATACAGACCAGCCGCGCCGCCACGCGGGCCGTGTGCATGAAGTGCTGGTCCCGGTAATAGAGCTCCCGCGGTGAAAAGAAAAGGGGATACCGTTTGTACTGCAGATCATAGACCGTGCTGACCACCGGCACCGACGGATCGTAAAAATTCGGGCTGGTGAAGACACAGAAATAGAGATTCGCCCCGATCCGCCTCAGCAGCGTTGTGCCGGTGACCGCCTGCGAAAGCCGTGCATCCAGTCGCCGCAGCCGGTCAAAGGTGGCCGGCGGCAGCCGCCCCACCAGCTGCTGGCCGATCTTCATCTTCAGTTTCGGCCAAAGCCCTGTCCGGACCTGGGAAGAGCATTGATCCTGAAAGATCACGCACAGTCGGCTGACATTGGGACGTTCCAGGTAGGCCAGCTCATCATGGCTCTTTCCGGAGGTAAGCAGGATGAACCGCCAGTCGGGCGCCAACTCCGCCAACTGCCGCACCAGCCCGATCGCCACCAGCTTCGCTCCCCCATTGTCACCGCCCGGCAGCACCGGGGTGAGATCCACCGCCACACAGGGCGTGGTGCTGTCGGTGGGCCCGGCGGCAGGGGCAGCCGACGAGGCCAAGGCGCGCCCCATCATCGGCTCCAGCCACGACCAGCGCCCCAGTTTGACCATTAGCCGATATAATGGGCTGGAGCGTATCGCCGACAGCGGCGCCTGCGCGCTCTTCAGTTGCTCCTGGAGCATCTGGATTTTGGCCCGGCGGGAGAGCGCCAGCAGCCGCTGCTCCTCAGTCGCGCGGTTCAACTGCTCGATCCGCCGCTTCAGGTGCTGGGTCTCCGACATTTCGCCGTGGTTGGATTGGTCCGGCCGAAGCCGATTGGAGCCGTTGCTGGACAACTGTTACTCTCTTGATGAAGCCCGATTGATCGCTACTGCGGGGGCCAAGGGTAATGGGGCAATCGGCCCCAATCAAGCCGCTGAAGCCCGGATGAGCCAGCGTCGTCGGAGCCGTTTGAGTCGCCCCACGCGCCCCTGCCCAAGGTAGCTCAGCCCCCAGCGCAGCAGGAGCCTCCATCCCAGCCCGCGCCACCCCGCCATTTGCCGCGCCGCGCGAATCTGTTCATGAAACAAACCCCACCGCTCCTTACCGAAATGATCGACGCACAACCCGCGCATCGACTCCAGCGCCGCCCGCCGGATGAGCGGCGGCAGGACCAGCGGCTCCCGGCATTCGTAGAGGTTCCGATAAATCCGAAAGAACTCCCGGGCCGCCACATGAGTCTGCGTGGAGCCCTTGGCTTGCTCGTGCAGGCGAAACCGCCCGACCACCTCGGGCGCATATTCAAAATAATACCCCTTGAGAATCATTCGCCAGAACAGTTCGTAATCCATGCAGTGATGGTATGACTCATCAACCGGCCCCGGCTCCTGAAGCACCCGGCGAGAAAAGAACATCGACTGGTTGAACATGTTGGCCCAGGGAAACATTGCGATCGGATTGAACGGCGAGGTCACATAAAACCCAGTCAGCTTCGACGAGCCATCGATCAGCTCCAGCCGCCCGTACAATACATCCGGACGATGCAGGCGCACCCAGGCCGAAGCCGCCGCCCCCAACGCGCCGGGCCCGTACAGGTCGTCCGAGTTCTGCCAGCCGATTAATGCCCCCCTGGCGCAGGCAAACCCTTTATTCAGCGCATGGGACTGCCCCCGATCCTTCTGGCTCACCACCTCATCCAGAAAATTGCGGTATCGTCGCAAAATGACACCAGTGCCGTCGGTGCTCCCACCGTCAATGATGATATATTGGAGATTGGGATACCCTTGGAGCAGGACCGACCGGATCGTCTCCTCCAAGTATACCCCCTGGTTGTAGGAGGGCGTAACGATGCTGATCAGTGGCCAGTCCCGTCCGTCGCTCATTTGCTTCGGCAGTGGCGGCGGCGCTTCGGTCCAGGGCCAGCCCTCTCTGCCAGGCGGCGGCGGCGGAAGTTGTTTGATCGTCAGCGGCATCGTAGGTCAGGAGATTAACGCAAATGGTGACAATTTGCTGCGCAGCCGGCTATGGACAAGGGGGGCTGGGACGGCATTTGGCCGAACTGGTCGAATCCGCGCGCGCGGCCGGAGAGTTGGAACGGTACTTCGCCTTTGGCGTACCGCCCGACGATCCGACCGGCCAGTGCATCCCGCGCTCCGGGCTTGACCTTCTGCTGCGATGCCCGCCAATTCGATTCAGTCCAGGCATGGGAACACATCTGACCGGGGTGCATTTCGACCGAGCCGTGGCCGCCCGATTGAACCGCCCGCCCGGCACGCTGATCGCCTTCGCGGGCCAGGCGTTACAGACGTTCCGCCGCGCCAAAGCGATGGGATGCCGGCAGCTGGAGTTGGTGGCGGCCAATAGCCACGTCAACCATCTCGCCCGCCAGCATGCCCGAGCCGCTGCGCAGTGGAAGGTCGAGTCCACATGGCTCAACGTGGCCCAGTGCCAACGGATGCGAGCGGAATATGAGATGGCCGATCGGATTCACGTCGCCACACAGTATGTCTTCGACAGTTTCGTCCGCGAGGGTATTCCGCCGCAGAAGCTGGTGATGCGGCCGCTGCACCCACACCCCCGCTTCACCTCCGCTCGAGGCGGTCCAAAGTCGGCGAATGAACCCTTTCGGGTGATCTATGTAGGGAGCCTGACCGTCGTCAAGGGGCTGCCGGTGCTGCTGGAGGCATTCCGGCGGCTGGCGGATGGCCCGGCGGAGTTGGTGCTGGTAGGAGGTACGGCCACCCGTCCAATGCGCCGATATCTTCAGAACGCTATGCGGCGGGACCCGCGCATCCGCCTGACATGCGGCGACCCCTTACCTCATCTGCACCAGAGCGACATTTTCGTACATTGTAGCTATGAAGATGGCTTCGGATATGCTCCAATGGAAGCTCTGGCGTGCGGACTTCCGGCCATTGTGACCGACCAGACCGGTATGAAAGAGTTTATCCGGCCGGGCATCAATGGCGACATTGTTCCGGCCGGCCAGGTGGAACTGTTGCTGGAGCGGCTGATTCACTGGCGTAAATTTAGGGGCGCTTATCTTTCCGCCGTGCCCGGCCGATGATGATTTTGGGACTCCCGGTTCGGCGGGTTGCGTGAATTTTAATGGTTATCGGACACTACACACCCCGACTCTGGGAACACGGCGGCGTCGCTTCCTATATTCGCCGCTTGGGCCGGATCCAGCAGGCCGCCGGACACGAGGTGCTTTTTTTTGATCTGGCCGCCGCGGTAGCGCCACAGCAACGCTGCCCCAAAACCATATATTGCCACAGTGTGGCCGAAGTCGCTGCCGCGGCACACCGCCACGGGGCGCAGGTGCTGCATGTCCATCGAGACTTCCCGACCGAACTGGCCCCGCCGATTCCGTTGGTTCGCACGATTCATGACCATACCCCCTACTGCCCCAGCGGAGGCCGATACTTGCGCCGCTCGGACAGCCCCTGCCACCGCGCCTACAGCCTCGGCGGATGTCTAAAGGGCCATCTCGTGGACCGGTGCGGCAGTCTCCGGCCCAAGCCTCTTTTGACCAATTTTGCGCGAACCTGGAACGAGCGCCACCGCCTGCGCAAAATCACGACAATCGTCTCCAGCAGCTTTGTGCGAAATCAGATGCTTCGGGAGGGATATGACCCGGATCGGCTGATGTATGTTCCCAAGCCCGCACCCGAGCCGGTTGAGCGGATCGCCCCGCCGCCGCCAAGCCCACAATTCCTCTTCCTGGGACGGATCGTGCCCCACAAGGGACTTGCGTGGCTGCTGGAAAGCCTGGCGGCGCTGGAAAGACCGGCTCGGCTCGACATTGCCGGGGAGGGAGTTGAAGCTGAGGCGATGAAGGCTCTGGTTGCCCGGCTGCACCTCCAGGACCGAGTGGTCTTCCACGGCTGGGTCGATAGGTCCGTGACGGAGCGACTGCTCGATCGAGCCACCGCTCTTGTGATCCCCTCACGCTGGCATGAGCCATTTGGGCAGGTCAGCTTGGAGGCGATGGCGCGCGGGCGTGCAGTGATTGCCTCCGATACCGGCGCGCTGCCTGAGATTATATTGCATCGCCAAACCGGCCTGATAGTTCCGGCCAGGGCGCGGGAGGCACTCACCGCCGCCATGCGTCAATTGGCCGACCATCCGCAATGCGCAGCGGAGATGGGGTTGGCGGGATGGCATCGGGTCCAGGAGCACTATTCCATGGAAAATCACCTGAACCGGATTCTGGACCTCTATCGCCAATGCAGCGCCGAGGCGCCGGCGCACGCCGTATGACCCCTCGTCGCTGGGCCATCCTCACCGGGGAGTACCCTCCGCAGACCGGGGGGGTCAGCGACTACACACATCAACTGGCTCATGCCCTGGCCGATGCGGGGGATGAAGTCCACATCTGGGCGCCTGCTTGCATTGAGCCGGACCAAGCCGACACCGCCGTGCAGATTCACCGCCTGCCGGACCACTTTGGCCCGCGGGGACTTCTGATGCTGCGCCGCCAGCTCAAGTGCCTACCACGGCCGTTCCGCCTCCTGGTGCAATATGTCCCGCATGCCTATGGTTACAAGGCGATGAACCTGCCATTGTGCTTCTGGCTGGCGACTCGGGACCGGCAGGATGAATTGTGGGTGCAGTTTCACGAGGTCGCCTATCCCTTCGAGAGAGGCCAGCCGGCGCGGCATCGGCTTCTGGCGTATGTCACCCATCTCATGGCGTGGCGGTTGGCCCGCAGCGCCGAACGCAATTTCATTACCACACCGGCCTGGCTGCCGCGGATCGGTCGCTGGTCACGGACGAATCATCCCGTCACCTGGCAACCCGTCCCCAGCAATCTTCCAATTCACGCCGATCCATCGCGAATCAGGGAAATTCGCCAGACACTTGCACCGGGTGGGATACTGATTGGCCATTTCGGCACATTCGGCCAGGCCATTGCCGGGATGCTCCGCGCTCTGCTGCCGCCGTTGCTGCAGGACCATCCGGACCGCCGTGTCTTGCTGATCGGGCGGGGCGGCGAACTCTACCTCAAAGAATTCCTGAACGCCTGGCCCCAACTGGCCGGGCAAATCATCGCTACCGGCGGCCTGCCGCCGCAGGAGGCGGCGGATCATCTGGGCTCCTGCGACGTAATGCTCCAACCCTATGCCGACGGCGCTACTTGCCGCCGTGGCACATTGATGGCTCCCTTGGCCCTGGGGCGGGCGATTGTCACCACCCGCGGGATGCACTCCGAGCCGTTCTGGCATGAGAGCGGTGCGGTCGCGCTGGCGCCCGCCGATTCGCCCCCCCAGATTATTGCCGAAGTAGAGCGACTGCTGAATGAGCCGCAGCAGCGGCAAATACTGGAGTGCCGTGCGGCCCAGAAGTACCGGGAATCGTTCGCGCTGGAGCACACGGTTGCGGCCCTGCGACGGCAGGCCGAAGATGCTTCAATTCGGGGGAGGGCCTGATGTCCAAGCCACGCCTGGCGCTGCTGCCGGACTATATGGAGGAAGGATGGCCCAGCATGGACATTTGCGCTGAAATGCTGTTGGCAGGATTGCAGCGCGATCACCGAACCCGGCTGGCCGCCGAATTGATCCGCCCACCCTACCGCCGGCGTTTTGAGCGGCTGTCTGCCCGCGGTCGCAATGTTGACCGCCTCCTGAACCGATTTTGCGATTATCCCCGCGCACTTCGCCGGGCATATGCGCGGTTCGATCTATTTCATCTGGTGGATCACAGCTACGCGCAGCTCCTGCATGAACTGCCTCTTCACCGTACGGGCATCTACTGTCACGACTTGGACACGTTCAATTGTCTCCTGAATCCGGAGGCCGAGCCACGCCCACGCTGGTTCAGAGCCATGGTCGGCCGGATCCTCAGGGGGTTTGCCAAAGCCGCCGTCATCTTCCATTCCACCAATTATGTCCGGACCCTGATCCTGCAATATCAGCTTGCCGACCCATCGCGGCTCATCCACGCCCCACTGGGGATCGCGGAGGAATTCCATCCCCTTGCGCCGGAAGAGCCGGAAGTTTCGGATGCACTGCTCCCAACCGACGGGCGGTATGTCCTTCATGTCGGCAGCGGCATCGCACGTAAGCGTATTGATGTCCTGCTTGATGTCTTTGCAGCCGTTCGATCGCGCCATCCCGACCTGAGGCTCATTCAGGTGGGCGGCCCGTGGACCGCGCCACAGCGGCAGCAGATCAAACAACTTTGCTTGAGTGGCGCGTTGATTCAGCTGCGCAATCTGCGGCGGGAGCAGATCGCCGCGCTGTATCGGAATGCGGCCGTGGTCCTGCAGCCCAGCCAGACCGAGGGATTCGGGCTGCCGGTCATCGAAGCACTGGCGTGTGGCGCACCGGTGCTCGCCAGCGACATTCCGGTGTTCCGGGAGGTCGGCGATTCGGCCGCCTGTTTCGCCCCGGTGGGCGATGTGGATGCTTGGGCCCAGTCGCTCGACCGCCTCTTGAACAACCCGGAGGTCGCCCCGTCGCAGGATCAGCGTCTGCGGCAGGCAAGCCGATACAGCTGGTCCAATCACTGCCGGATCATCGCGGATACTTATGAGAGGCTGTCGCGATGACCCATCGCATCCTTTATCTGTCTCCCGTCGGGCAGCTTGGCGGCGCTGAACGCTGCCTTCTGACCATGATCCGGGCTCTCCAGCGTGCCGACAACAACTTTGAGCCGCACCTGCTTGCCTGCGGTGAAGGTCCTCTGTTGGACCACGCCCGCCGTGCGGGCGCCCAAGTCCATTCCCTTCCATTGCCGGCAAGCCTGGCGGCCATGGGAGAGACGGGGCTGAAGCACCAGGCCGGTCGGCTGCACAGCAAAGCAAGGCTCACTGCCGACGCTCTGGCCGGCTGGACGGAGGCGGCGGCTTATCGCCGGCAATTGCGCGGGGCGATCGAGCGAATCGCACCCTGCCTGATCCATTCCAACGGGATTAAAACCCATCTCCTGACCGGTTTGCTGAAACCTCTGGAAGCGCCGGTGCTCTGGCATATCCACGACTTTCTGAGCCATCGGGCACTGATGCGCTGGCTGCTCCGGCCGCTATCGGCCGATATGTCCGGGGGCATCGCCATCTCCCAGGCGGTCGCCCGGGACACCGGACAAATCCTGCCACGCCTTCCCATCCACATTTTGCTCAATGCCATCGATATCCATCGCTTCACGCCCGGTCCGGGGAATGGGCCGGAGCTTGACCGGCTGGCGGGATTGCCCGCTGCATCCGAAGCCGTGCTGCGCATCGGACTAATCGCCGCCTACGCCCGTTGGAAGGGACAGGACGTCTTTCTAGAGGCTGCGGCACGTCTGCTCGGACGCAACCATCGATCCAAGGTCCGGTTTTACATCATCGGCGGCCCAATCTACCGCACCCAGGGCTCGCAATTTACGCGAGAGGAATTGCAGGACCGGGCGCGGCAACTGGGGATCGCCTGCCATGTCGGCTTCATCGGCTTTCAGGAGGAGACGCCGCCGCTGTACCGGGCGCTGGATGTCGTGGTTCACGCCAGCACGCGGCCGGAGCCGTTCGGACTGACCATTGCCGAGGCGATGGCGTGCGCCCGCCCGGTCATTGTCTCGCAGGCCGGAGGCGCGGCCGAGTTGTTCACGCACGAGCAGGATGCCTTGGGGGTGAGGCCGGGAGATGCCGAGGCGCTTGAAGAGGCGATGGAGCGGCTGCTAAGGGAGGAAGCATTGCGGCTGCGGCTGCAGTGCAACGCACGCAAGACGGCCGAGGCGCGGTTCAACCCGTCTCGCCTCGGCCGTCAACTGCGCGATCTGTATCACCTGTACGGATGCCGCTGAGGTGTCAGAGGTGGAAATCCCCCGCCGCCTCCGGCTGATACAGCACCTTTTCGATCTTCAACCGTCGCGTGCCGGCGGGGGCGTCGAACTCGACCACCTTGCCCGAGCGCTCACCCAGAAGGGCCATGCCCAGCGGAGAGAGGACCGAGACGCGTCCTTCGGAGATATCCGCCTCATGCGGATACACCAGCACATACGTGTCGCTCTCATCGCCCCTGGTGTCGCGCACGCGCACACGCGAATGCATCGTCACCACGCCCTTGGGCGCATCGGCGGGAGCGACCACGCGTCCGCGTTGCAGCTCGCGTTCCAGGTCGGCAATGATGCCGCCGAAGGTCGCCCGATACTGCCGCGACCGCGTCAGGTCACTGAGGCGATCAAAGTCCTGCTGGGTCAGCAGGAGGTTCTTTTCCGTCACTGTCGCTGTTCTGCTCATGATGAACTCCTTTCAGATTTCTACATCAAAGGGCGCCGACGGGCCCACTGCCCGCCGGCACTGTATTGGGAAATTTAAGTCCAAGGATTCAGGCCAGGCCGGCCAGCGCCACTGAACCGGGCGCGAATCGCGGGCCCTGGCGGCCCACGGTGCGCCGGCGGGACAACCGCCGCCGCAGCAGCCGGCCCAGGCGTATCGCGGCGCGGTCAATCGCGCCATAGAGGTCGCGGTCCACCGCGTGGGCAATGACCCACCCGAGTCTGGGCAGACGAACGGAGATGCGGCAGGATTTGTCAACACCGCCCCGCACGCCGTTAATGTCCGAAAGCCGGACCATCACATAGACGTTGGAAAGCCGCGCTTTTTCCAGGGCGGCCGCCGTGCGGCGCTCAGCATGCTCCCGAATGGCATCCGTTAGACCAAAACGAGTTGATCGAACATCAATTCGCATGACGCCTCCTGCTCGTGTCCAATCCTAGGCCCGCAGTACGTATAGGAAAATTACGAAGTTTCTATACTATCATTAGGATATATCTCAGTGTCGCGCCGGAGGCATCCTGAATGAAATGGCTTAACTACAACCACCTATACTATTTCTGGATGGTGGCCCGCCACGGCAGCATTGTCCGCGCGGCCGAGGAGCTGCTTCTGTCGCAGCCCACGATCAGCAGCCAGATTCGCGAACTGGAGTCCTCCCTGGGGCGGCGGCTGTTCGACCGCCGGGGCCGCAATCTCGTGCTTACGGACGCGGGACACCTCGTGTTCGGTTACGCCGATCGGATTTTCTCGCTGGGGCAGGAGATGCTCACAGCGCTGGAGGATCGAAACGCAGCCCGGCCGCTGCGGCTGGCGGTGGGGATCGTGGACATGATCCCCAAGACGATTGTACGGCTGCTGCTGGAACCGGCGACGCGCCTGGAGCAGCCGGTGCGGATGATCTGCCGGGAAGACAAAGCGGACCATCTGCTGGCCGACCTGTCGGCAAGACGGCTGGACATGGTGCTCAGCGACGCCCCCATCGGCACGTCCGGGCCGCACCGGGGGTTCAACCATCTGCTGGGGCAATGCGGGATTGCCTTTTTCGCCGCGGAGGCGCTGGCCGAGCGGTTCAAGCGCGGCTTTCCGCGTTCACTCAACAACGCGCCGATGCTTTTGCCCAGCGACACCACGGCGTTGCGGCGCTCGCTGGACATCTGGTTCGACGCCAACCGTATCCGCCCGCACGTGGTGGGCGAGTTCGATGACGCTGCGCTGCTGATCTCCTTCGGGCGGGCGGGCGAGGGTGTGTTTCCGGCGCCGGCGGTGGTGGCGGATGAAATCCGGCGCGAACATCATGTGCGCCCGGTGGGGCGGACGGACGCCATGCAGGAACGGTTCTATGCGATCACCCGCCATGACGAACCGACGCATCCGGCGGTACTGGCGATCCGGGATGCGGCCAGGCGCAAGCTGTTTTCCTGAGGGACATTTCTGAATCGTGCGTTTTGCAATCCCCAACTGATGATTCTCAATTTCTAATTCCTTGGCGGATAAATTCAGCGACATCGCTCTTCAGTTGCTGCCGGGCGTGGGGGTCGTGGTACATCATGTGGCCTCCGGGATAATATTTTTCAATGATATTCCGGCGCAGATCGTTGCCCACGTTCAGGTGATCCACCGTGTAGTCGGTGGCGAAGAAGGGGGTGGCCAGGTCGAAATAGCCGTTGGCAATCAGGACCTTCAGGTGCGGGTTAGCCAGCATCGCCTCCTGGAGATCATCGCTCACATCCAGATAGCCCGGCTGTTTTCCCTCCAGCTTCCAATGCACCTGCTGGGAAAGGACCTCATAGGGCAGGTCGCTCTGGTAGTGCAACTGGCCGCGGATGTAATCGTTGAAGGTGGCGCTGTAGACGCCGATGTAGCGATCGAGGGCCGGATCGTAGGGTGCCCAGGGCATCGTGGGGCGGGGGGCGTATCCGCTCAGGCGCGTGTCCATGCGCCCAACCAACTGGTGATCGCCCAGCAGGCGTTTACGGAACAGGCCGGGATCGATGCGGAGGTTGGCCTGATCGATGAGGTCAGGCGAAAGGCCGGTGTAGCGGGCCAGTTGCTCGACGGCGGCTTTTCGCTGGTCGGGCGAAAGGGCGTTGCCGCGGGCCAGGATTTGAAAGTAGTGGTCCAGAGTCCATTGCCTGGCCTGATGCGCCACCTGGGCCACCGGCAGCTTTTGCAGATCATCGCCCAGCTTGTGGTGATACCAGGCCGTGGTTGTATAGGAGGGTAGATAGAGGGCATAGGGCAGATCGTTGCCGTTGCCGAACTGGATGGTCTGGAAGTTCAGAACTGAGGAGACCAGGATGATGCCGTTGAGGTCCAGGCCATAGGCGCTGTGCAGGTAGTTGGAAAGCGCGGCGGCGCGGGTGGTGCCGTAGCTCTCGCCGGCCAGGAACTTGGGGGAGGCCCAGCGCTGGTACCTGGTTGTATAGAGGCGGATGAAGTCGCCAACGCTGGCGACATCGACTTCCACGCCATAAAAGTCCTTGGCGCTTTTGCCGTCGGCCGGGCGGCTGTAGCCGGTTCCGACGGGGTCGATGAAGACGAGATCGGCGAGATCAAGCCAGGACTGTTCGTTATCCACCAGGCGATACGGGGGGGGCGGGGGCTGGCCGATGGGACCGAGTTGGACGCGCTGAGGACCGACGGTACCCAGATGGAGCCAGACGCTGGCAGCGCCGGGGCCGCCGTTAAAGAGAAAGATGATCGGGCGGTCCGCCGGTTGTTCGCCCTGGCGTTCATAAGCGACAAAGAAAAAATCGGCGGTGGGTTTCTGGCGGGCATCCCGCAGGGTCAGCGTGCCCGCGCGGGCATGATAACGGAGGGGGCGGCCCTCCAGGGTGATCTGGTGTTCGGTCAGGACGACCCCTTTTTCCGCCGTGGCCGGGCGCGTGGAGGGGGCGGTGGTCGTGGTGGCGGGAGCCGACCAGGCGACCGGGGCGCACAGCAGCAGTGTGATCAGGGAGGCTCGAATGTGCATGGTTCTCATATTGCCGGTCGGAGGAAATGGCCGCAACGGCGAACGTGAAATTGCAGGGGCTGGGGTGGGGTTTCGGGGACGGGATATCGGGGGGAAATGGGTTCGTTGGGAAATCCGGTGCTTTGGGTTTGAGGGGGTAAATTGGCGATTCTGGAGCGCCAGAGGGGTTTTGGAGCGGGTTCGATTGGGTTCGATGGTCGAACGAAGGGACGAAAGGAGAGAAGACTGGAGGCAGGAGACAGAAGGCGGAGGGGTGGTTTGGATGGGATGTGGGCGCAGGGGTGAGGGGGCTCGTAGCACGGGCTAAGGGAAACCAGGAACGACAGAAGAAAAAACTGCGTCGGCGTCATTTTTTAGCTCCTCTACCCTAACAGAGGGCGCTGCGCGTTTTGGCGACAAAGCGCGCAGCGCAATTTTTGAAAACCGCATTTTTGGGCGAATAACGCGGAAAAAATTTTTTATTTTTGGGATTTTTTGATTTTTCAGCGCTGCGCGTTTTGGCGCACGGGGCTCACCAACCCAAGGCCTGAAGGTCCGGTTCGCGGTCGGCGTGGAGACGGAGGAGAGCCAGGAGGAGATAGCCGACGCCATCGACGGCGTCGTAGCGGTCCTCACCGGGGTGGCCGCGGAACATGTCATAGGCGAAGAGGGTCTGGAGCGCCTCATCAGCCAGACGGTGGGCCAGATTCTGGAAATCAGCGCGGTCCCGGTCGAACGTGGCCGCACACCCGAGTAGGAAATGGAGACAGCGTCCGTAATGCTCGGCGTAACCGCCGGCACCGTTACGGGCGGGCAGGCTCTGCTCTATCTGATTGGCCCAGCGCCGGCAGGCCTGTTGGTAGAGGGGGTCGCGGGTCAATTCGTAAAGGCGCAGGCAGGTTTCGGCCATCGGCATGGGATAATCGTGGACGGGGAAGAGGGGACGCCACAGGTCGGCGTAATCGCCCGGTTCATAGAGGGTTTGGGCGGGGGTGAGAATAGGCGTACCGTCGGCGATGCGCAGCCGCCCGTAGAAGCGTTGGGTCTGTTCATCGTAGCCGTGCGCAAGCCAGGCGCGCATGGCCTGATCGGCCAGAGATTGGAAGCGCGGCTCGCCCAGGTGGCGATCCGCGCGGAGGAGGCAACCGGCCCAGAGGCCCACCTCGGTGGTGGCGGTGAATTTGTCCCACCGATTTTCGGTGGGGTTATTTTCCAACAGGCCGGTACGGGGATCACGGGCGGCGAAGCTGAACCGGGCCATGCGGTCGGCCGGTTCAAGGAGGGTGCGGTCGCGGGTGCGGGCGGCCAGCCAAGCCAAGGCTTCGATGATGACGCCGCCATGTTCAAGAAACGCGCAACCGGAGCGCTGGTCGGCGTGGCGATTGAACCGGCCGGTTTCGGGATCAACCAGATGCCCGCGGGCGGCGGCGCGGAGGGCGCGTTCGGTCTTGCGGGGGGCAATGCGCCAGAAGAGGTCCCACGCCGGGGAGAGGGGGCGGATTTCGTGATAGTCGCCGGTTTCGGTTTGGAAGTTCACGGGGGCGGGCACATCGTTGGAGATGAACTTCACGACGGTGTCCTGAAACGCATCGTAGAAGTAGTGGTTACCCCAAAGGAAGATGTCGTTTCGGGCGACGCAGCGATCCAGAAAGGCGGCCAGATAGGCGTCGGCCGCGCGGGCATAGGCCGGGTCTGCGGTCACGGCCGAGA
This sequence comes from Planctomycetaceae bacterium, assembly GCA_044464175.1. Classification (GTDB taxonomy): domain Bacteria; phylum Planctomycetota; class Phycisphaerae; order Tepidisphaerales; family Tepidisphaeraceae; genus JBIQLO01. The sequence continues at coordinate 15,054 of JBIQLO010000008.1, forward strand.
GGGCGTGGGCGGCGACCAGAAGGGGTTGATCCCAGTAGAGGGAGCAGCCGCGCGGGGCGTCGATATTGCGGTAGACACGCTTGCCGATGTGGGGCGGGCGGGTGTCGTCGGCGGGATATCGGCCGGTGCGGATGTCGAGGCTGGCCATCCACATAGGCGTGGATTCGGGGCCGTAGATATCCAGGCCGAGGGTCAGTTGCTTGTCCAGATGGGCACGAACGCAGGCCAGAGCGGCTTGAGGGGACATGGGAGCGGATGTTAGAGCGGTTTTCAGGTCACTGCACACACTTATTGGAGATTATACTGCGATCTGTTCTGCTGGAGGCATGGCATGGAAGCTTATTCGCTGGACCTTCGCCAGAGGATCTGTGCGGCGTGTGACGAGGGGATTCAAACGCGAGGGGAAGTGGCCGAGCAGTTCGGCGTGAGCCGCTGGCTCGTTCATAAATTACTACGTCAACGTCGCCGGTGCGGCCATCTGGCCGCCAGGCCGCGCGGATTCGGGCCGCCTCCGATAATCGGGCCGCAACAGCAGTTGTGGCTGCGGAAACGGCTCGAGTCCAAACCGGACGCGACCCTGGAGGAGTTGAGGCGACAATTGAGTGAGGCGGGCGGGCCGGCGGTGAGCGTGCCCACCCTCTGCCGCGTGATACAGGGATTGGGGCTGAAACTCAAAAAAAGACGCTGCACGCCTCGGAGCGGAACACGCCACGGGTGCGGGCCTTGCGTGGGCACTGGAAAAAGCGAGTGGCGCGGGTGGCTCCGGCGAAGCTGGTTTTTGTGGACGAAAGCGGCATCAACACCGCCATGACCCGCACACGCGGAAGGGGAATGTCGGGCGCGCGTGTGGTTGGGGCCTTGCCGCAGGGGCACTGGCGGACGCTGACGATGCTGGGGGCGTTGTGGCTGGAGGGGATGGCCGCGGCGGCAACGGTGGACGCGGCCACGGATGCCGACATCTTCGATGCGTTTGTCCGCGAGATGTTGGCCCCGGCATTGCGGCCGGGCGATGTGGTGATATGGGACAATCTCTCATCGCACAAAACAACCGAGGCGCAGGCGGCGGTGGAACGGGCGCGGGCCATGCTGCTGCCGCTGCCCCCTTATTCTCCCGATCTTTCGCCTATTGAGCCGGGGTGGTCGAAGGTTAAACAACATGTGCGTAGCGTTGAGCCGCGAACGATTCAGGCATTGGGCCAAGCCGCCGCCGAAGCCTTTGCCAGTGTTACGGCCGATGATGCCCACGGTTGGTTCGCAATGTGCGGATTATGTGTGCAGTGACCTGAAAACCGCTCTAGCAGCGCGCGGGGCGGGAATCACGGGGAAACTTGCCGGAGGGCTTCGTAGAGGCCGATGCCGGCGGCGGTGGAGAGGTTGAGGCAACGTTCGCCGGGGAGTTGAGGGATGCGCAGGTTGAAATCGGCGCGGGCGGCGAGGAGGGCGGGGTCCAGGCCTGTGGTTTCACTGCCGAAGACGAGCCAGTCTCCGGGCTGGAAATCGGCCTGCCAGAGGGAGCGGGTTGCCTTGGTGGAAAAGAGCCAGGCGCGCTCCCGGCCGACGCATTGCCAGAAGGCGGCATCCTCCTCGTGAACGGTGAGCTTCACCCGGGGCCAGTAGTCCATGCCGGCGCGCTTGACCTGGCGGTCGTCGAGGGAGAAGCCCAGGGGGCGCACCAGGTGGAGCTCGGCGCCGCTGGCAACACAAGAGCGGGCGATGTTGCCGGTGTTGGGGGCGATCTGGGGGTGGATCAGCGCGACCTTCAGGGCATGGATGTCTTGGAGATACATGGAGGCATTGTATCGGCAGATCAGGTGGATTGGCGCACCACGAAGGGGATCGAGAGCACCGGGGCATGATGGTAGGCCTCGTGAAAAGCGTCTAAATCCTCCCAGGGGCGTGCCTCGACAGCCCGGGCGGCTATTCGGCATGGGAGGATCGAGGCATCGAACGGCCAGGGATGGACCAACAGGTCGTTGCCGGCCCGAGTCACGTTCAGGGACACGGGCGGGTGTCCGAGGCGCGGCGAAAAGGGAACCGATTTTTCGGCCGGGGGATGCGTGCAGCAGGCGGCGAGGCTGAGCAGGTCCATCGCCTGGAGGAGGCGGAGATTTCGGACCAGGGCAAGCTCGCGCGGATCGTGGCTGTCAGGGTTGACGCCCAAGGTGAGGGGTTGGTCGGTGCGCAGGCCTAACTCATGCCGGAGGGTTTCCTGAAGTTCGATCTGGCGGTGCTGGAATTTATTCAGCTCGAAGGTGTCTCGGGGAGTGCGCCCCCCTGCTGTGCCGACCGCCTGGTTCGCAGCGGGGGGCAGCGCGGAAAGGCCCAGGACATGCAGGCTCACAAGCAGGGCGATATAGGGATCGTGCCGGCGGGCGCGATCGACGGAGTTGGACCAGACGGGGAGGGAGACCTGCAGGGGCGATTCAAACACATCCGTTGGGCGGCCGTCGGGGTTGAGCGTGGGGCGATTGTCGTGGTCCGGCCAGCCGCAATCGTGGAGGGAAATGGCCTGTATCACAATGTCAAAGGGCTCGGGTGGGGCAAAATGGGCATTACTCAGATGGGACGCCAGGTGCCCGGACAAAAGGGCATGGTCGTGCTGGGTGATGAGGTGGTATTGGTTGTTCGCTTCACGACGGATCATGGGAGGCTCGATTGCAAAATCTTACTGCAGTGACGCAGCGGCATGGACCATTTTCCGAGTGGTGGGCGGCGTGGAAGCATCAGCGGGGGCAGGCGCAGTAGTGGGCGTGCGGGGCTTTCTGCCCGGAACGGCGGCGACATCATATTTGAAGTCGGCACATCCCTGCGATTGCAGCCACCGCACCAGGGCGGGAGCGCCCTGGGCCACATCCTCAAACTGCAGCCAGTAGAACGTCAGTTGGCTTCTCTTGGCCACGGGCACGCCGGAAACGGTGGAATAGCGGGCGGCCTGAGGGGTGGGCTTGCCATTTTGAAGCGGAAGCTGGCCGAGGGCGGGGCCGATTTCAGGCGTGAGGCGTTTCACAAATTGCGGGTAAGGGATGTTTTGGCGATAGAGGGCCGAATAGCGGTCGATCACAGTAACATCCTGGCCGGGCCGGCGGCGGAGCTGCTCGGCCTGTTCCAGCCAGAGTTTGTGGGCCAAGGTTTCGCTTTGGGCCTGGAGGCGCTGAATCTGGTCTTGATCTTTCTTTGCATATGCCTCCTCAAATTTGTGCATCAGGGCCTGCATCTCAGGCCGCTCATCCACCTGGCCGTCCAAGGCAGCCAGTTCCAGATAAGTACGGCGGGCGGCGGCATGCTGCTGCCGCTGTTGCGGGGAGCGGGAATCGGCCGGCGACCAGGGAGGAATCAGGTGCATCATCGGGAGACTGAAGTAGGCGAAGGTTTCCTCCCGGATCTGTTTGGCTTTGGCTTCATCGGGGGCGGCGCAGGAGAGGGAGAGGATGCAATCGGCGGAGGGATCATCGACGAACAGCTGCTGGGTCTGTTGTTGCATCTGCTGATGCCATTTCCGGAAAGTCACATCATCCGAAGCAGGCAGGGACAGAATGAGGGACTGGCCAAAGCGTTCCATGATGGCGTTGGGGGGAAGCTGGGGGCGGAGCTGCTCGAAGGCGCGGAGGGCCCGCGGCTCATCGTCGAACATGGCGATCAGGTTGCTACGGCCGTCCGGGGCGTATTCGATGGCGTCGGGCCCTTGCCAGGTGGTGATGGAATTAACGGCCAGAGAATGGGTGGGCTGTGGAATATGCAAGCGGGCCAGCCGATGCAGGCCGCCGTTTTGCGCAACCATGATCACGCCGGCGAAGATCAGGGCGGCGATCAGGCCCAGGCCATGCAACGTGCCCAATCCGAGTGTGGCGGGCCAGCCGACCCGCCGGGCGGCGATGGATTCGTAGGTCTGGAGCGTCAGCCGGGCGAGGGTTTTGTTGGCGGTCTTCTTGGGGAATGCGGCCTTGAGCTTGCCGATGATCGTCTGTGCGGCGGCGATAGGGATGCCAGTTTCGTGGGAGTCACCCGGCTGGAAGCCGGAGCGGATCAATTCATGGGCGACCCGGCCCAGGCGAAAAGCGGCGGGCACCGTCACCACCATGAAAATGCCGAAGTAGAGGAGGAGTTTGTCGTGCAACAGCACGCCGCCGCAAATCAGCACACCGGCGGCCAAGGCGCGGAACGCGGCATCGAGCGCGTAATGACGGCGGAACAGGAGGGTGTGCATGATCTGCCCGCCGTCCAGCGGGAAGATGGGAAGGAGATTGAAGCCGTTGAGAATGAGGGTCAGCAGCGAGATTTTTACCAGTAGCGCATTGTGGAGATAGACCCCCACCAGCCCCAGCACCGCGCCCAGAACAATGCCGGGTAGCGGGCCCATGAGGGCGACAACCACTTTCTTCCAACCGGGGGCGCTGTAGGACTGGCCGCTGACGGCCGCACCGAAAAAGGGAATGAAGAACATGCGCACATTGCGATAGCGGAAGAGGCGCATTGCCAGGTAATGACCCAGTTCGTGAAAAAAGAGGATGGGGATGATCAGGAGGAGAAATTCCCAGGTCCAGCTCAGAGCGGTCAGGGCAACGAACAGGAGAAGAGAGACAAAAAGGATCAGGAGCGTGCGAGTCCAGCCTCCCTGCTTATTTTCGAGCTTGTTCAGTTCCGTCAGGACCTCGGCATGTTCCAGACCGTCGGGACCGGCGGCGGCCCGCTGGCGGGCGAGTTGGTCGAGTTGGCGGCGGTCGGCTTCGGACAGGGGCACGAAGACGCCGCGACGGACCTGAAACTCCGTGACCGCCTGATTCAGCGTTTCTATCGCCTGGGGCAATTGCTCAGGGCTGGCGATATGGGCAATGGCGCGACCGGCCAGTTCGGTTTTCAGCAGTTCCTGGTGGGACTGCCAAAGTTCGGCCGGCTTAGCGGCGGGATGGCGATTGATGCGAAAGTGGAGAGGCGGCTGCAGATCAGGCTTGGCGGCAAGGGACCAGAGGCAGGTCCCATCGGAGAAGGGGGTGAAAATTTCGGTGTAAAAGATGCGCTTGGGGGGATGGCGCAGGCGGAGGATGCTATGGTGGACGCGTGCCCAGGCTTGGCCGGAGGCATGGACGAGACTGGCGAAATAGGTGTCGGTGCGGTGCAGATCGTCATGAATGACGTGGTAAATCGGATGCTCGAATCCGCACTCAGCCAAGTCGCGCAGGGCCGGCTCAAATTGCTGCTGAATGTCCGCCGGCACATCGACGGCTTCGACCTGGAAGGGGTCAAGGGAGACCACCGGCGGATCATCGGTGGAGCAGGGAATGCGGATGCGCAGGAGCTTGAGAATGGCCGCGATGAGAATCAAAAGCGACCAGGGCTTGACCCGCCAGAATTCGGCCAGGGGGATTTTCGTGTTGTCGATCTGGTAAAAATACTCGGCCGGATCGGGTGGGAGGGCCGCATCCTGCACGGGTGTCGTCGCGGGCCCTTGTGAGGGGGCCGGGGAATCCGCCGCTTGAGGGATTAAATCAGACATGACAGGGGCGCAATGTACCCGGTCAGAGGCAATTGGGAAATATTATTCTTATTTCCAACTTTCGCGCAGATCGGCAATCTGGCGGCAGGCCGTCAGGAGGGGCTCCATGGAGTCCAGCGGGAGCATAGTGGCGGCATCGCTTTTGGCGGCCTGGGGATCGGGATGACATTCTAGGAAGAGGCCGTCGACACCGGCGGCGACGGCGGCACGGGCGAGCAAGGGGGCGAATTGTGGATTGCCGCCGGACTGGTTGCCCTGGCCGGCTGGCTGCTGGGTGGAGTGGGTGACGTCAAAAACCACGGGGGCGAACTCCTTCATGACGGCCAGGCCGGTGAAGTCGTTGACCAGGCGATTGTAGCCGAAGAAGGTGCCGCGTTCGGTGAGCCAGACCTGCTTATTGCCGGTGGAGCGGATTTTCTCAACGGCGAGTTTCATTTCAACCGGGGACATGAACTGTCCCTTTTTGACGTTGATGCGCCGGCCGGTCTGTCCGCAAGCCAGGAGCAAATCGGTCTGGCGGGCCAGAAAGGCGGGGACCTGGAGCACATCGGCGACCTGGGCGACGGCCGGGGCCTGCTGGGTTTCATGCACATCGGTGAGGACGGGGACCTGAAGCTCCGTCTTGACCGATTCGAGAATGCGTAACCCCTCATCCAGTCCCGGGCCACGGTAGCTAGCGGCGCTGGAGCGGTTGGCCTTGTCAAAGCTGGCTTTGAAGATGTAGGGCAGGCTCAGGCGGTCGCACAGCGCCTTCATGTGGCTGCCGACGGCCAGGCAGAGGTCGCGGGATTCAATCACGCATGGACCGGCGATGATGAAAAGAGGGTCATTCATAAGTCACGAGGCATCGTATCCGATTTCAGGGGACGATAAAGGGGATCCGATTGGGCAGGAGGCGGACCTCCAGCGGAGTGAAGCCGGCGGGGTCGCCATCTATCTGGACCGCCGCGGAGGGATGAGCGTCAATGCGAATGTGGCGTCCCTGCAGATAGATGGTCCGATCGGCCAGCGCGTGGCGGCCGGCGGCGGCATTGAGAAAGAGCTTGATGACGTCCGGCCGGGTTCGGCCGGGAACGCAGCAGACATCGAGCAGGCCATCATCCGCCCGAGCATAGGGCAGAAGGGGGAAACCCACGCCATACTCGGCAATGTTGCCGACGAAGGCCATGCCCTGCCCTTCAAAGATCGGGCGGTCGTCCAGATGGACACTCAGGACGGGGGCGGCATATTTGGCCAAGGCCGTGAAGGTGGGACGGACATAGCTGGCGTATCGGATCGGCCCGCGACGAGCCCTGGCCAATTCATGGACCACCTGGGCATCAAAGCCGACGTGGGCCATGAGCAGGCACAACTGCTCATTGGCCAAGGCGGCGTCCAGGCGCTGGATTCGCATTTGGCTCAGCGCCGAGAGGACCTGGTTGGGGGCCTGGCGGGCTTTCCAGCGGATTTGCAGGTGGCGGCCCATGAGGTTGGCGGTGCCCAAGGGGATGGGGAGCAGGGGCGGGGCGTGCGGGAGGCCGGGGTGGTAAAGTCGCTGGGCGACCGTGCGAAGGGTGCCATCGCCGCCGATGACCAGGGCGGCCCTGGGGGAATCGGCCAAGGCCTCATCGGGCAGGGTGTCGGCCCGCTCGAGGATCAGACGGGAGGCAAAGCCCCCCTGCTCCAGCCGATGCTGGAGGCGCTGGGCGATGGCTAGGCCCTGTCCTCGGCCGGCGATGGGGTTGGCGAAGATCCAGATAAGGTCCACGGCCGGGATTCTGCCATGGGGGCGACGGGGACGAAAGGGGCGAAACCCGCCGGAGGCCCCTATCGTACATTTGTGGGAAGGGCGTAGGGCCCGTAAGATTCCGCAACGTTTTATTTTGAAGAGGTCCATGCAGATTCGTAATTTTTCGATTGTCGCCCACATTGACCACGGCAAGAGCACGCTTTCCGACCGGCTGCTGATGCGCGCCGGGGCCATCACGCAGCGGGAATTCCAGAGCCAGATGCTGGACGACATGGACCTGGAGCGGGAGCGGGGCATCACGATCAAGGCGTCTGCGGTGACGGTGTTTCATGAGCATAAGGGGGAGAAATTCATGCTGAATTTCATCGACACCCCCGGCCACGTGGATTTCCATTACGAGGTGCAAAAAGCGCTTCAGGCATGCGAGGGGGCGATTCTGGTGGTGGACTCGACCCAGGGGGTGCAGGCGCAGACGGTGGCCAACGCCTACGCGGCGATCGAGGCGGGACTGGAGATCATTCCCGTCATCAACAAGATTGACCTGCCCAGCGCCGACCCGACGCGGGTGGCGGAGGAATTGGAACAGGTGCTCGGGTTTGCGGCCGAGGAGTGCATCCTGGTTTCGGCCAAGACGGGGCAGGGGATTGACGAGCTGCTGGGGCAGCTCTGCGAAAAGCTACCGGCGCCGCGCGGAAAGGTGGAGGGGCCGGCGCGGGCGCTGATTTTCGACAGCCTGTATGATGATTACCGGGGGGTGATTGTCTATGTTCGCGTGGTGGATGGGGAATTGAAGAAGGGGCAGAAAATCCGGCTCATGGGGACGGGGCGGGAGTACCAGGTGACGGAACTGGGGAAGCTGATGCCGCGGCCGGTGCGGGTGGAGTCGATCGGGACGGGAGAGGTGGGATTCATCGTCGCCTCCATCAAGGACCTGCATGACGTGCGCATCGGCGACACGATCACCGATGCGCTGGCGCCGGCCGAAGCGGCGTTGCCGGGGTATCGCCCTATTCAGCAGATGGTCTTTTGCGACTTCTATCCGAGTGGCAAGACGCAATATCAGGAGTTGCGGGATGCGATGGAACGGCTGCAGTTGAATGATTCGAGCTTCAGCTTTCAGCCGGAAAGCTCGGATGCCCTGGGATTTGGGTTTCGCTGCGGGTTTCTGGGACTGCTGCACATGGAGATCATCCAGGAGCGGCTGGAGCGGGAATTCCACATCGAAGTGGTGCAGACGGCCCCCACCGTCACCTATGAGATCCAACTGACGGATGGATCGCTGCAGCGCATCGACGCGCCAAGCGACCTGCCGGACCCGACACTGGTGGAGGAAATCCGCGAGCCGTACATCCTGATGAACCTGATCGTCCCGGCCGACGGGGTGGGGGCGATGATGAAATTGTGCGAGGACCGGCGGGGCATTTACAAAAAGACCGAGTACATCGGGGCGACCCGTGTTATTCTGGTGTACGAGATGCCGCTGGCGGAGGTGATCTATGACTTTTATGACCGCCTTAAGAGCGCCACTCGCGGGTACGGGACGATGGATTATGATCTGATCGGCTTCCGCGCGGGCAATCTGGTGAAGATGGACATTCTGATCAACGGAGACAAGGTGGACGCCCTCAGTTGCATCGTCCACCGCGACCATGCCGAAACGCGCGGGCGGAATCTGCTGGTGCGGCTGAAGAAGGAGATCGACCGGCATCTGTTTGAAATCCCGCTGCAGGCGGCCATCGGCGGCAAGATCATCGCGCGCGAGACGATCAAGAGCGTGGGGAAGAACGTGACGGCCAAGTGCTACGGCGGCGACGTGAGCCGGAAGCGCAAACTGCTTGAAAAACAGAAGGAAGGCAAGAAGCGCATGAAGCGGGTGGGGAGCGTGGATATTCCGCAGCAGGCGTTCATGGCGGTGCTGGAGTCGGGAGACTAGGAGGCGGCATGTTTACCGGAATCATCGAAAAGACCCTTCGCGTGGTGGCCGTGTCGGATGGGCCGGGATTCCGGCGGCTGGTGCTGCCCAATCCGTGGGCGGATATGAAGGGGGGCGAATCGATCGCGGTCAATGGCTGCTGCCTGACGGTGAGCGAGCTGTCGGACGGAGAGATGTCGTTCGACATCGTGCAGGAGACGCTTTCGCGCACGAACCTGGGACAACTGGCCGGCGGCGAGGAGGTGCATGTGGAGCGTTCGCTGCGGCTGGGGGACCGGCTCAGCGGGCACTTCGTGCAGGGGCACGTTGACGGCACGGGGCTGCTGCTTGAACAGAAGGTGGACCAGAACGAATGGCGCCTGGTGATTGAGGCGCCGGACCAGATGTCGAAGTACCTGACGCCCAAGGGGTCGATCACGGTGGATGGGGTTTCGCTGACCATCGCCGCCGTGGCGGGCAACCACTTTGAGGTGGCGCTGATTCCAACGACGATTCAAATAACCGCCCTGCTCCGCCGTCCCACCGGGTGGCCATTTAATCTGGAGGCGGATATTCTGGTCAAGGCGATGGTGCATCATCTGGAGCGATGAAAAGAAAACGCGCCGACATCATGGGGTGGGTGCTGGCGGGTCTGATCCTCCTGTGGGGGCAGGCTGCACTGGCGCAAATCAGCGGCCAGGTCCAGAGCATCGGCTTTGACGGATACTATCGCGGCAACTGCTGGACGCCGATGCTGGTGCGCCTGCGCAACCAGGGGCAGCAGGCCCAGCGCCTTCAGATTCGCGTGCGGCAGCACGACCTGGACCGTGACGCGGTCGATTACACGCGCACGATCACAGTCAGCGGCGGGCAGTCGGGGGAGCAGCGGTTCTGGATGTATTTCATTCCGGAGCCCACGGATGGGGGGCTCGCCTCGACGCTCAACGGCAACACGCTGGCGGAACTGCAGAAGCAGTTACAGGTCTGGCTTTACACGATGGATGGGAAACCGGTGGCACCGTTGCAGGTGAACACCACGGTGAAAGATGTGGACCGGCTGCGGGCAACCCAGGGCACACGGCTGATCCTCCTCGTTCAAGCCCCCGGCAGCCAGCCGAAATGGCAGGAATATCAAAACGCGGTCGGGCTGCTGGAGGATGTGCTGATGGTGCCGGTGCAGGCCCGGGACCTGCCGGAGGATGTGATCGGCTACGCGGCGGTGGATGGGGTGGTCTGGCTCAATGCTCCGCCGCTGAATCCGCGGATTCCCTCGGAACAGAGGCGGTTTGCGGCGCTCGATCAATATATCCGCCAGGGCGGGCGGCTGGTCATCAGCCAGGGCCCCCAGTGGCGGCAGACGGTGGAGGCGTTTGACAAGATGATGCCGGTGGAAGTGGCCGGGATCGGACAACGCGACACCCTGATGCCGCTTCGGGCGCTGGCGCAGCTGACGCCCGGTGAAGTGAAACAGCCCGGCCGCCCCGTGGATGCGGCCAAGGCGGTCGCCCGGCCGGATGCGGTGGTGGATGTCTGGATGAACTGGGCGGTACAGCACCCGGCGACGACCCGGGCGGCGGGAGCAACGACTCAAAACGCCAACGCGGGGCAGAGTCCTGCGGACGATGGGCCCTGGACGCCCTACATCGCCCGACGGGGGTATGGGATGGGATCGGTGACGTGGGTGGCGCAGGATCTGGGGGACCGGGTGTTGACGCGGGCCATTCCGCGTGGCTGGCCGCACGTCTGGGATGCGGTTTTCGGCTGGCCCAATGCGTCGCTTCCACCTGATGCGCCGGCCGCCAAACTGGGGGATTTCGCCCCTTCCAATCGGATCAATCTGGGAAATATCCTGTTCAAGGGAATTGACCTGCCGACCAAGAGCGGCGGGTACATCGCCATCGCGATTCTCTTTTTTATCTTTTACTGGGCGGCGGCGGGACCGCTGAGCCACTTGATTCTGGCGTCGAAGAAGCGAACAAACCTGAGCTGGTTCATCTTCGCGGCCGCGGCGCTGGGAGCGACGGGTTTGACCGTGGTGATCGTGCAGTTGCTGGTGCGGGGCGCGCCCGAAGCGCGGCACACCACGCTGGTGCGGTTGAGTCCCGGCGAACCGGCGGTGGTTACCAGCCGCATCGGGTTGTATATTCCGCATGATGGCGATCAGGTGATCCGTCTGCACGACTTGAGCGCGGATCGCGTGAGCGAGTTGACCCCCCTGCCGCTGTCCTCGCTCGATTTGCCGGATCGCACCGGCTATATCACGCCACTGGAATACGAGGTGCCGGTGCCGCTGCCGGGGGCGGACTCGGTGGAGCTGACGGTTCCGTATCGCAGCACATTGAAGAAACTGCAGGCCCGATGGGTGGGGGATTCCCTGAAGCTGGGCGGCATCGTCGGGCAGGCGGAACTGGCCGATTCCCCCCCCTACCTGGCCGGCATGCTGACCAACCAGACCGGGCGCGACTTGGCCGATGTTTATTTGGCCTTCAGAACGGACCCGATTGCGGGACGTCCGGAGGAGCGGCTGGTTTACCTGCCGGCCTGGGGTAAGGGGACCACCCTTGATCTCTGGTCGATCCTGACCAGTCGCCGCGAGCGGGCGGTGTTCGTCGGGCGCACAAATACAGCGACGCAGTCACCGCCGGGCCATGGTCGACGGCTTAACGACGCGCTGCTCTATCCCGGAGATTTCAAGCGCGGTTGGGTGGGGTACTGGTATGGCCAGTTCGGCGGCGTCGGGTTCGGCATATCCGGCTTTGAGCTGCAAGATGAAACCCAATCGCTGCCGATGATGAGTCTCTTTGGCCTGCTGCCGCCCATGCCGGCAGGCAAGGACCACGGGCGCGCGGACCTTCTGCGCCGGGGGGGGCGGGTCATGGATGCCTCGGCTTCGGTCCTGGCGGGCCAATTGCTGATCTTTGCCCGCGATGTGAATGTCAACGGGGCGCTGCCGATTCCCCTGGGCGTGCGCGGGGTGTTCGGGGAGACGCCCATCACAGGAGAGGGGACGACCTATTACCAGATCATTCTTCCGCTTGGGCGTTCGACGGCAGCGAGCGCTTATGAAAGTAGAAGATGACCGGATATATCAGCAGCTCCATCAGGAAGCTGATAAGCAGGCCGCCAATCATGGGCGCCGCCACCCGGCGCATCGTGTCGGCGCCGCTGCCGACGGCCCACATCAGCGGCAGCAGGCCCAGGAGGGCTGAGGCCACGGTCATGGTTTTGGGACGGATGCGCTTGACCGCGCCCTCATGGATGGCGGCGTGCAGATCGTCCTGCGAGTTCATTTTTCCTTCCGCGGCGAATCGATCGTAGCTGTTGTCCAGATACAGCAGCATGATCATGCCGGTTTCGGCGTCCAGGCCGGCCAGGGCGATCATGCCGATCACCACCGCCAGCGACAGGTTATATCCCAGGAGATAGACCAGCCAGAGGGCTCCGACCAGACTGAAAGGCACGGCCAGCAGGATGACAATGACGCGGAACCAGCTTCGCGTGCCCATATAGAGCAGGAGGATGATCAGCAGCAGAGTGGCCGCGCCGGCAGCGATGAGGCGGGGGAGGGTGCGCTCCCACTGTTGGAACTCCCCGGCGAATGCAACGGTATAGCCCGCCGGCAGCTTTAACTGTTGCTCAATGGCCCGGCGCGCCTCGGCAACATAGGAACCCAGATCGCGCCCGGCGACATCGACATAGACGATGGCGGTGGGCCGGGCGTCATCGGAGCGGATCATGGGTGGTCCGGGCCGGATGCGGAGGTCCGCCAATTCACCCAGCGGGATCTGCGCCCCGGAGGGAGCGGTTACCAGCACGCGTTTCAATGCTTCCGGATCGTCGCGCAGCTCCCGCTGATAGCGCACGTTCAACGGATAGCGCTCCTGTGCTTTGACCACCGTGGTGATGTTCATGCCGCCGATGGCGGTCTGGATCACATCCTGCACATCCCCCGTGGTCAGGCCATAGCGGGCGGCAGCAGCGCGGTTGATGTCAATATCGAGATAATAGCCACCGAATGTGCGCTCGGGATAGGCACTGACCGTGCCGGCAATGGGACGGATAATGGCCGCGGCCTTCCGGGCCAGTTGATCCAGCATTTTCAGGTCCGGGCCCTGTATTTTCAGGCCGACCGGCGTTTTGATGCCGGTGGAGAGCATGTTGAGCCGGTTTTCGATCGGAAACGGCCAGGCATTGGCGATGCCGGGAAACGCAACCGCCTGATTCAGCCCGTCATGGAGCGTGCCGTCCGGATCGGTCCAGCCGTTTTTAAGTTCATCTAGGGTGATCGGGCGGGATTCCGGCCAGAAACTATGAGTCAGGGGCCATTTAAGCCACCCGGGCCAATCGGAAAAGAAATACCGCACCTGCCGTGTGCGCCACTGGGCGGAGTCGGGTTTGAGCTGCACCACCGTTTCGATCATCGACAGGGGCGCGGGATCGGTGGCGGTTTCGGCCCGGCCGATCTTGCCGTAGACCGTGAGGACCTCAGGGAATTGCTTGATGAGCTTGTCGGTCTGCTGAAGGAGCGACTTGGCGGCCGTGATTCCGATGGCGGGATCGGTCGTGGGCATGTAGAGAAGATCCCCTTCATCCAGCGGCGGCATGAATTCCGTGCCCAGACGTATGGCCGGCCAAACGGCCGACGCTAGCACCCCCAGCGCGATGAGCAGCGTCAGCCGCCGATGGCGCAGGACCCAGTGAAACGGCGGCTCGTAGAGGCGGTGCATCAGGCGGCTGATTGGATTGCGTTCCTCGGAGGGGATTCTCCCTCGGATGAAATAGAACATCAGCACCGGAATGATGGTGATGGAGAGGATCGCCGCGGCGGCCATGGCGAAGGTCTTGGTGAAGGCCAGGGGCGCAAAGAGCCTGCCGCTCTGGCCGCCTAGAACAAAGACGGGAAGAAAGCTGACCGTGATGATGAGCAGGCTGAAAAAGAGGCTCGGGCCCACCTCATTGGCGGCGGTGACGATAAGACGCCGACGGGCCGGCGGTGATAGATCGGCATGCTGTTCCAGATGTTTGTGCGCATTTTCCACCATGACAATGGCGCTGTCGATCATGACTCCGATGGCGATGGCAATTCCGCCCAGGCTCATGATGTTGGCATTGACCCCGGCCAGGTGCATCACCAGCAGGCTGGCCAGTACACCGGCCGGGAGGACAAACAGTGCCACCAGCGCGCTGCGCCCATGCAGGAGAAAGAAGATGCAAACCAGGGCGACAACGATCATCTCCTCCAGCAGCGTGTGGCGGAGCGTGTGAATCGAGCGTTCGATCAGCCTGGAACGGTCGTAAGTGGGAAGGATGAAGACCCCCGGCGGCAGCCCGTTTTCCAGTTCCGCCAGTTTCGCCTTGGCGGCGGCGATCACCTGGTAGGCATTGGCGCCGTAACGGGCCACGACGATGCCGCCGACGGCCTCGCCCCGGCCGTCGAATTCTCCGATGCCGCGCCGGTCCTCACCGCCGATCTGCAGGTGCGCGACATTCCGCAGGAAGATCGGCGTGCCGCGGTCGCCGGTTCCCACAACGACCTGGCCCAGGTCGTCCAGTGTCTGAAGGTAGGATCGGCTGCGGACCATGTATTCGGTCTGGCTCATTTCGACCACCCCCCCGCCGACATCGTTGTTGGAGCGGCGAATGGCCTCCACGATCGCGCCGACAGAGAGGCGGTACGCCTGCAGCTTGACCGGGTCGAGCGTCACCTGATATTGACGCACGAAGCCGCCAATCGGCGCCACCTCCGCCACGCCCTCCACGGCGGTCAGGGGATAGCGGAGATACCAGTCCTGAAGGGCGCGCAGCTGCCCCAGGTCCTGGTCAGCGGGTTTGAGCGGTTTACCATCCAGGGGGCAGGCGCCATCCTGCTGGAATGCACGAACATGGGCAAGGTGGTCGCGCCGAGCGGCCGGGGCGTCCCGGGGATCGGCGTACCACTTGTTTTTCTGGACATCCCGCCACAATCCCTGCGGGTGGGCCGGGCAGTACCAGCCGGGGTAGAGCACGTACTGGTAGACCCATCCCACGCCGGTGGCATCGGGGCCCAGTCGCGGCGTCACACCCTCGGGCAGTCGCTGTCGGGCGAAATTCAGGTACTCCAGCACCCGGGCGCGGGCCTCATCTATTTTCGTCCCCTCCTTAAACAGCACGTAGACGAAAGACACACCGAACATGCTGTAGCCGCGCACGTCGGTTGAGCCGGAGACGGCGAGCATTGCCGTGGTAAGGGGATAAGTCACCTGGTCCTGCACCACCTGCGGGTTTTGTCCGGGATAGTCGGTGACCACAATCACCTGCACATCCGACAGGTCAGGAATGGCGTCCACCCCGAGGTGCGATGCGCCCCAGATCCCGGCCGCGGCCAAAGCGGCGGTGAAGAGCAGAATCAGGAATCGGTTTTTGACCGAGTACTCAATGATGGTGTTGATCATGGCTGGAAGAGGTATGGGAAGTCGACGGCGCGGTGGTAGGCTCGGCGTGATTCGAATGGCCTGCAGTGTCACCCTGGAGGAACTGCCGCACAGCCTCCTGCATGCGGCTGTCGCTATCCAGAAAGAATTGCCCGCTGACAACGACCTGCTCGCCGGCAGAGAGGCCGCCGAGAATCTCCACCGTGTCTCCGGAGCCGACCAGGCCCATCTCGACATCGCGCGGTTGAAAACGGCCCTGCCCCAGCGAAACGAAGGCGACCTGTCGCTGACCGGTGTCAATCACCGCCGAGCGGGGCGCCAAAAGCGCACGGTCCTTTGCAGTCGCCTTCAGCCGGACGGTGGCAAACATGCCCGGGCGCAACTTCAAATTAGGGTTGTTGATCTTCACCCGCACGGTGGTGGTGCGATCGACAGGGTTTACTTTGGGGTCGATGAAGATCACCTGACCGCGCCACATCTGTCCGGGCAGGCCGTCGATGATCGCCTCAACCGGCTGATTCATATGGACCCAGGACATATCCTGTGCATGGACCTGGGCATCCAGCCAGAGCGTGCGATAGTCGATGATGCGCATGATGCGCTGTCCGGACTGGACAGCCGATCCCTCCACCACGTCCTTTTCTGCCAGAACGCCGTCGGCGGGGCTGAAAAATGGAATGGTCCGCGGCGCGGTCTTCAGGGTCGCCAACTGGTCCACCTGTGCCTGGGAGAGGCCCCACAGCCGCAGTTTCTGCCGCGCCGCCTGGTAGAGTCCATCGGCAGCGCGGGCTGCCGGGGAGGCGGCCTGACCGACGGAGGCCTTGGCCTGGTGCGTTGAGATCAGCTCCCCCACCGCGACAGTCAATTGCGGACTGTAAAGCTCAAACAGCTTTTGTCCTTTGGCGATGGGCATGCCCAGGGTGTCGGCCGACAGCTTCTCGATCCAGCCGGAGAGGCGCAGATTCACATCGAACCGCAGGGGTTCGGCGGCGGTAAGATAACCCGCCGCCCGAACCGTTTTGATCAGCGGGCCGCGTTGAACGGTTGCCAGGCGCACGCCCATGTTCTGCACCGTGGCCGGATCAACCGTCAGTCTGCTGCCTGAGGATGCCGGCGCTGTGAGTGGCACCAATTTCATATGGCAAATGGGACAATATCCCGGCTCCTCCCGGATCACCTGCGGGTGCATGGAGCAGGTCCATAACTGCCTGGGGGCGTCCTTGGCGGCCACTGGCAGCGTCGGCTCAGCCGGGACGCGCCGGCCGATAACCCAGCCGGCCGCGAAGGCCAGCAGCAAAATCACCAACAGGCTCACGCCCTTGAAGAATGTGCGAAGTTTCATCCTGTCACCGTTGTTCATGGTTCAGATCCCCCTGCACCGGCAACTCCCCCACCACCGCCTCCAGATCGGCCAGGGCCTTTTCCCGGCCAACCCGCGCCTCGGCGATGGTTCGTCGAACCTCCAGGAGGGTGCGCTGGGCATCGATAAAGGGCCCGATTGCCGTGACCCCGGAGGCATAACTCTGGTTGAGGCTTTCAATGACCTGTTCGGCCGCGGGCAGGATCTGTTGCTCAAAGAGCATGGCGTTGTGTTCGTAGTGGCGCATCATGACCAGCGCCGCGACGACCTGGCTCGAGCGATCGAATCTTGCCTGCTCGAATTGAGCGATGGAGGCCCGCCACTGGTCATGGGCCTCGCGCACCATCGCCTTGATGGCCGGCAGGCGGACCTGGGGCATCGACAGGCCCGCGCCAATCATCCGGGAGATGCTTCCGGTGAAGGCGAACATGGGATTCAGGTCGGGCAGGTACTGGAGGCGGGCCAGTTCAACCCCATCCTGCCCTCCCTCGGCCGCATGGGCCAGTGCCGCCAGCTTCGGATCATCACGCGCCGCCCTCGCCAGCACCTGGGCATCGCTCAGTGCCATGGGCGTTTCGGGCGGCAGCTTTGGCGGCGGTGGCAACGTCGCATCGGGCGGGCGGTGCATCAGCGCGTTCAACTTCGCCCGATGCGTCTGGAGCGAGGATTTCAGCTCATGCAGACGTTCGCGCCCCCGGGCCGAAGCGATCTGGGCCTCCAGGAGGGACGACTGATCGCCGCCGGCCGACACCGCCGCCTCGGCCGACTGCTCGGCCAATGTCAGCAGGTCCAGGTCCTGCTGCTGCAGCCGGATTTCCTCCGCCAACAAGGTGTAGTCCAGCCAGGCCTTGATGGCCTGTCGGCGCGTCTGGCGGCGCTGGTCGGCATAATCCGCGCCGGCCGCCCTGGCCTGCTGCAGTGCTTCGCGGGCGGCGGTGGAGACTTCCACCGGCCAGTCCAGGTTGCGCATGGCATCCGGCGACAGTTGGACCGTGGTGCGGTCCCACACCGCCCCGCCGCCGCGGAGCATGTAATTTAGCCCCAGCGAGAGATTCGTGCCGGGATAGGTTCCCGCCTGCACGACGTGCTGCATGGCCGCGGCCCAACGGAAATAGGCGGCTTCCAGATTGCCGTCGACGAGCATTGCGCGCTCCACCACATCCCGCTGGTCGGGATGAGCCGGCAACGGCGGCAGCACGCGCTGCCATGGGAGGCGATCGTAGGTTCGCCCGGCCTGCTGAATGCGGTTCGCTTCCGTTTTGGTCCCTTGCGGCGACAGGACGCAACCGGCCGACGCCAGCATCAGCGCCGCCGCGGCGGCGCGGAGCCCTCCGCTCAATAATTTGTTGAACATGATCCACCAACACCTGTTGTGCGCATGAAGGAACAACGCCCGCCGGAGGCGGGAGCACATTTCAGGCGCGCGGCATCACAGGGTCAGGAGGCAGTGGAGATGGTAGAGATCCGCCGTTTGTGTTGGCGGCGATTCATGGGGAGAGGGGGCAAATTCGCTCGGTGCGGCGATCGCGGGCATCCATCGAATCGGCGTGGTCCAGGCGATGCAATGCAGGGGCGGAAGGGTCGCCGCCTGATCGAGCACCATGTGGGCCGGATTCATGATTGGGCAATGTTCGCAGGATGTTGCCGGCGGCGGGGAGGGATGATCCGGATTTTCGCGGCAGCAGGCCGGCTCATGTGCGGCCGGCGGCGGGGCCGCCATGGACGGGCAGGCGCACAAGGGAGCGGCCCCGATCATCAGGATCAGCCCGACCGCCGCCAGTCTGTTCATCCAATGAAACATCGCCTTTGCAGCTTTCAGCGTATATTATATTTCCATGGACGGCAATTTTTGCAGCCGAGATTCAGGCCTTAACCGAGTGTGATGCGATGCCCCTTTCGACGATTCCCGAAGCGATAGAAGACCTCAAGGCCGGCAAGATGGTCGTCCTGGTGGACGATGAGGACCGGGAGAATGAGGGGGATCTGGTCATCGCGGCCGAGAAATGCTCGCCGGAGGCGATCAACTTCATGGTCACGCACGCGCGCGGCGTGGTCTGCCTGGCGCTGACGGGCGAGCAGTGCGATAAGCTGCAGCTGCACCACCAGACGGAGGTCAACACCGCCCAGCTCGGGACGGCGTTCACGGTGACCATTGACGCCCATCCCCGCTTCGGCGTGACGACGGGGGTCAGCGCGCGGGACCGGGCGGCCACCATCGCGGTTGCCATCGCGCCGGATGCCCAGCCGCGAGACCTGCTGCGCCCGGGGCACATCAATCCATTGCGGGCGCGGGATGGGGGCGTGCTGGTGCGGGCGGGGCAAACCGAGGGATCGGTCGATCTGGCTCGGCTGGCGGGGTTGCGCCCGGCGGCCGTGATCTGCGAGATCATGCGGGAAGACGGGGAGATGGCGCGGCGGCCGGAGCTGGAGGCGTTTTGCCAGCGGCACAATCTGAAGATGTGCACCATCGCGGATCTGATCAGTTATCGCCTCAAGCGCGAGCAGTTCGTCAAGCGGATTGAGTCGATCAATCTCCCGACCAACTGGGGCGAGTTTCGCCTGTTCGCCTATCAGAGCGTGGTGGATCCACAGCCGCACCTGGCGCTGTGCAAGGGAGGGATCGGCGAACTGGATGCCGAGGGGAAAGTCATTCCCCATGATGAGCCGGTGCTGGTGCGCGTGCATAGCGAATGCCTGACCGGCGATGTCTTTGGCTCCGGCAAATGCGACTGTGGCCCGCAACTGGCGACGGCGATGCAACTGATCGAAAAAGAGGGCAAGGGGGTGCTGGTCTATCTGCGCCAGGAGGGGCGCGGGATCGGGCTGGCCAACAAGCTGCACGCGTACGCGCTTCAGGAAAAGGGGCTGGACACGGTGGAAGCCAACCTCAAGCTCGGGCTGCCGGCCGACAAGCGCGACTACGGCATCGGCTCCCAGATTCTGCGCGACCTGGGTTTACGGCAGATTCGCATCCTGACCAACAATCCCAAGAAGATTTATGGGATTGAAGGATACGGACTGAGCGTGGTGGAAGAGGTACCGCTGCGGATCGCGCCCACGGAACACAACCGGCGTTATCTGGAGACGAAAAAGAGCAAAATGGGGCATACGTTGTGAGATTCGTTTACTGTTAGAAGTGGGCCCCAGGGCGGACCCTCCAGGGGGGTGTCTGTCGAATAACAAGTATCATCCCGCATGTTCGGAAGGCCACCAGCGCTCATGCTCTGTTACATCTTCCCCGAAGCCGGCAGCCATTAAGAGATCTCGCCAATCCCGTTTCGCCAAGTCAATCGCCTGCTCCAAGCGGGGCACGTGACCTTCACTCAGCTTCAACGCGGCAAATCGGAATCGCTCAAGCTGAAACTGATCCAACTCGTGCGGAAATGGCAGGTTGTTTCCGCATTCGTCCACGAGCAATTGCTCGGCCGCACCACGGTTCTCCGGCGCAAATAGCATGTCGAGTCGCCGCCGGGTCTCGGGGCTGAGAGGTTGTTTCTTCATACGGGAGAATGAACCAACATTCACGGGCCCAGACCGAGGACCAGAGTTGCGCAGGGCCCGTCCCGCGTGGAATCCGCCGATGGACGACGCCAAATGGTCCGCGAAGCCGGGCCTAAATCATGGCAGCAGGTTGCTCGCCCTGGCTAAGTTTTCTTCGGTCGCCCTCTACAGGCTGGAAGCCTGTGCTACGAAAGCGCCTCGGCCATGGCCTGGCCGATGGTGGCGGGGGATTCGGCGACGCGGATGCCGGCGGCTTTGAGGGCGGCGATTTTGGAGTCGGCGGAGCCTTCGCCGCCGCTGATGATGGCGCCGGCGTGGCCCATGCGGCGGCCGGGGGGGGCGGTGCGGCCGGCGATGAAGGCGGCAACGGGCTTTTTGACGTTCTGCTTGACGTAGGCGGCGGCGGCCTCCTCGTCGCTTCCGCCGATCTCGCCGATGACGATGATGCCGTCGGTGTCGGGGTCATTGTTAAACAGTTCCAGCAGTTCGATGAAGTTGAGGCCCTTGACCGGGTCGCCGCCGATGCCGACGCAGGTGGTCTGGCCGATGCCGCGGCTGGAGCACTGCCAGACGGCTTCGTAGGTGAGGGTGCCGCTGCGGGAGATGATGCCGACGGCCTTGCCGGACTTGGCCTTTTCGCGGGGCGTATGGATGTAGCCGGGCATGATGCCGATCTTGCACTGGCCCGGGGTGATGACGCCGGGGCAGTTGGGGCCGATCAGCTTCGCCTCGGGATAGTCTTTCAGGAACGCCTTGACCTTCACCATGTCCAGGACGGGGATGCCCTCGGTGATGGCGCAGATGACTTTCAATCCGGCGGCGGCGGCCTCCATGATGCCGTCGGCGGCGAAGGGGGGCGGGACGAAGATCATGGTGGCGGTGGCGCCGGTCTGCTCGACCGCCTGGGCGACGGTGTTGAAGACGGGCAGGCCATTGGCCTCCTTAGAGCCCCCTTTGCCGGGTGTGACGCCGCCGACCATCTGGGTGCCATACTCGAGGCACTGTTTGGTGTGGAAGGCGCCGGCCGAGCCGGTAATGCCCTGACAAATGACCTTCGTGTTCCGATCCACAAGAATGCTCATGACTGGCGCGTCCTTCCGTAAAGTTGGCTTAAAACGATGACAGGAGGGTAAGGGGCGGGGGGGAGATTTTCAACCGTCGGAGGCGGGGTTGGAGCAGGAGGCTGCGGGTGGGTTGGGTTCGTTGGGAAATACGCGCCT
>JBIQLO010000009.1:0-35887 GCA_044464175.1 Planctomycetaceae bacterium
GTGCATCAGCGCTATCTGCTGGATGTCACAACCAATCGGGAGGCGCCGCTGCCGTTTGACGATCGGGCGATGGGGATGTGGATTGACGGTTCCAAATTCCTCTATGTGCTCACCCAGGGCGGACTCTCCACGGTGGGGACCTGGGTGTACGACCGCGCTTCGAATACCAACAAGCACTTGACCGGCATCCAGATCGATGAAGGCCGGATGGTCTATTTGCCCAAGCGCAACATGGTCATCGCGATTTCGCAACAGACCGGAGGCACGCTCTTGCAATTGAATCTTGACAGCTCTCCCGCCCGGACGCTGGGCAAATGCGGCCTGGACATCCCGCGCCACATGCCCGACAGCGACAATGTAGTGGACCTTGGACTGGGCGGAGGCCAGACGGACCTGTGGAAGGCCGTGGTGGTGGATGAAAAGGCGATCGCGGCGACACAGCCGGCCGAGCCGCCGGCGGGAAAGGTCAAGCTCCTGGAGTTGACCAAGGATATGTCGCCTGATGACAGGGAATTTGCAGCTTTTGCATATGACTACTGCGACATGAACGCGACGCTGAACAGCTATTGCGATCCGATCAAGTGGGCAATGGCGGCCTTGGCGGTCCATCGCAGCGAGCCATCCAGCCCGGTCGGCAGTGTTGCTTTCAAGGTGAAGCTGGACGGGCTGGGCGATGCCGAGCGAATTTCGCAACGCGGCCATGACCAGGCTCTGTCGCAGCTTGTCATGGATCAGAAACTGACGCCGGATCAGAAGTTCCAGATCGCCGAGAAGGTGAGATCGCTGATGGCCCGCCGGTTTGCCAAGGAGAACACGCCGCAGCCGCAGATCAATACTCTATTGCAGCAATGCATGGCCCAGGCGCGGCAGGAAGTGACCGGGGAGGCGGTCCACTCCGCAACCGCGACGCCCCAAACGCCAGCGCTAAACCACCCGCAGCAACCTGGCCAGCCACAGCAATCGCAGCAGCAAATGCAGCAGTCCGGCTCTCATCCGACGGCCGTTGAACAAAACATCGAGCGTGCCAAGAAGGCCCGCGAAAATGCCGACCGCCTTAAAGGCTTGTTCGGACACTGAATAATGGTGCAACGGGCGGGATCAGGCCCCGCCGGCTTTCTCACCCGGCACGGTCGGTCGTCCCGCGATCGCTCATTGCGACCAATCTGGATCCAACTTCCGGCGATTGACTGGCCCGTCTTGTGCCATACGGATCCTCCCTGATTCCCCGCATTCGATCGTTCCGACACCGTCACTTGGACAACCCAAACTCCGTTTCCCATTCTCCTTTTTCCCTTTACCATGGTTCCATGCCCACCATTCGACTCGCGATTCTCACCGTCAGCGACCGCTGTTCCCGCGGCCAGGCTGTCGATACCTCCGGCCCCGCGCTGGCCGAGCTGGCCCGAAACCGACTCAGCGCGGAAATAGTCGCCACCGCCTGCGTTCCCGATGAAATCGATGACATAGCTCGCCAGCTCACCACGTGGGCCCGGGATCACCCGCGCCCCGATTTGATCCTCACCACCGGCGGCACCGGCCTGGCGCCCCGCGACCTTACCCCCGAAGCCACCGCCAAAGTCCTGGAGCGCCGTCATCCGGCGCTGCTGGAACTGGCCCGCCTGCGTTGCTATGCCAAGACGCCGCGCACGTTTCTTTCCCGCGGCGAGGCCGGCACGCTGGCGCAGACCCTGATCATCAATCTCCCCGGCTCGAAGCGCGGGGCTACCGAAAACCTCGAAGCCCTGCTGGACATCCTCCCCCATGCGGTCGAAACCCTGCGCGGCGAAGTGCAGGATGA
Organism: Planctomycetaceae bacterium; assembly: GCA_044464175.1. GTDB lineage: Bacteria > Planctomycetota > Phycisphaerae > Tepidisphaerales > Tepidisphaeraceae > JBIQLO01. Next base: position 1,799 of record JBIQLO010000009.1, read on the forward strand.
CGGGCGATCCGAGGCTGCCGCCACTACCGGCAAGGTGATTCATCACAAGGATTGAACGATGCCCCCGGTGCCCGCTTACATTCTGGCCGGCGGCCAAAGCCGCCGTTTCGGCTCCGACAAAGCGCGGGCGCTGCTTCAGGGTCGCCCCCTCATCCGTCGCCTGGCCGACCGGCTCCAACCGGCCGTGGCCACAATCACCGTCGTCGCAGACAAACCGGGCAAGTATGCCGACCTGGGCCTGTCCACAATCGCCGATGAACAGCCGCATCTGGGCCCCTTGGGCGGATTAGTCACTGCCCTGCAACATCTGGCCGCCCAAGGCAACGCCGAAAGGCTGCTCCTGACCGCCTGCGATCTGGTCGAGGTCAATCCCGACTGGATCGCCCGGCTGCAGTCGCGTCCCGATGCCCCGGCCGTCGCCTTCCGCGGCGAGCGATGGGAGCCGCTCTTTGCGCTCTATCATCTGGGCCTGATCCCCCTGATTCGCCGGCAATTGGCCGCCGGCCACTACGCCATGTGGTCCTTGCTGGAGGAGGCGGATGCTGCCGCCGTTCCGATGCCCCCCGACTGGCCCGCCATCGCACAGATCAACACGCCCGAGGACCACCGTCGCCTTCAGCAACAGGCCGATTCGTTGGGAAGAAATTGAGGAAAGTGCGCCCTCGCTGTGCGGGCGATCTCCGAAAAGTCCACCTCATGCGGCAGCCGTCCCGACAGGGCCGCCATGGCGGCCGCCAGACCCGCCCCCTGTCCCATCGCCGCCGCGTTACCGGTCACTCGGTAGCTGGCGTGGGCAAGAAAATCGCCGCTGATACACCGTCCGGCCATCATCAGCCCATCCACATCCCGCGCGATCAGCGCCCGCAGCGGAATGTCGTACGGCTGCGTGCGCGACCGGTATCCCTGTTTTACGCCCGTTGTGGCCGAGCGATTGGTCGAATGGACATCCATGCCGAACGTTACCCGGCAGATGGAATCCGCGTGCCGCCGTCCTTGCTGTAGATCCTCGGCCGTCAAAGTATAGCGCCCATGAATGCGCCGACCCTCCCGCACGCCGATCTGCGCCGCCGTGGCGACGATGTGCAGATTGGTCCAGACGCCCCCCAGCGCCCGAAGCGCATCGATTAAATGATGCAGTTCCGCGCGGGCGCGGATCGTCGCATCGCTGATCTGCTGGGCGTCCAGCGCGCTGATGCCATACTCGTGGTTGATCATCCACGCATACAAATCAGGCCGAATTTCAAAGATCGTCGGGCCGCCGTAGGAAGGCTCCACGCCCGCCCGGCGAAACTCCGCCAGCAGCGACGCCTTGGCCGCGTTTGGCGGCCGCCCCGCTCGTTCGTGGAACTCCCGGGTTGCCTCCCGATCAATCCCGCTTACCAGACACATGAGGCTCATGGGCTGCGTTTCGCCGGCCCGGTCCGCGCCGGCGCTGCCCAGCCCTTCGGACGGTCGTCCCAGGTCAAACCCGCACCCAGCTCGCGCGGCCAGATCGCCGTCGCCCGTTGCGTCGATGAACACCTTTGCGGCAAACGCCTCGCGCCCGGACTTGCTTTCGGTGATGGCCACGGCCAGCCGGTTGGAACCATCCCGCGCCGCCGACACCACATGCGTATGCAGGCGAATTCGCACGCCCGCCTCCAGGCAGAATGCCTCCAGCACCCGTTTCATCGCCTCGGTGTCATAGGCGACGCTGCCGCTGGGGGTGAGCCGCCGGGCCTGGCGGGCCTCCAGCCGATCCAGCACCTCGCGCATCACGCCCCCTTTGTTGCCGGCGTCGATGATCAGCGAGAGCATGCCGCTGGTCCAGACGCCCCCCAGGGCCCCGTGCCCCTCGATCAGCACCGTGCGCGCCCCCAGGCGGGCGGCGGTGACGGCGGCGGCCACCCCGGCCGGTCCGCCTCCGCAAACGACCACATCCGCCTGCTCCACCACCGGGACCTGCCGGCTTTGCTCATGAAAAGTCTCTATCATTGTCGCCTCTGGTTTCTCGGGCGGGCCGCGGGTTACTTGCGTACGCCGCTGATCAGGCAAACACCCTTAAAGATGCCGCTGGCGCTGGTCTTGCTCTTGCTGAGGACCTGCACCGTCAGCGTGTTCTTCCCCGGCTGCAGCGCCCGGGTCACATCCAGGGCAAACGCCTTGTCCCAGCCGGCGAACCTCTCTCCCAGGCGATGCTCGCCGACTTTCCGGCCGTTGAGATAAACGATAGCGTCGCCGTCCACCGCGCCAAAGAATATCCGGGCCGATTCATCTTCCTTGAGCGTCGGCCCGTCAAACTGGATGCGGTACCACGCCGGGCCGTGATAGTCGGCAAAACCCTGCATCTGCCACCAGTTTGTGGCGGTGAGGGTGGCCCAGCCGCTGTCGTCAAAATCCGCCTTAGTCACACCCCGCTTCAATCCGTCATCGGCCGGGTCGGGACTGAAACGCCATCCCTCGTCCAGGTTCTGGTCAATCCGCCCCGTCTTGTACTTGGTTTTGAGATACGCCCGCACGCCCGCACCGCTGGAGGGGTTCTCCACCAGCACATAGCCATTCTCCTGCGTGACGCTCATCAGACTCTTCTCGCTCGACTGGTGATAGACGCACAAGGGCGCATCGCCGCCATGCAGCGTGAGGGCGCTGCCGTGTTGGTCGGCCTTGACCAGCGAAGCCTGCTCGATCCGCAGCCGGTATCGTACTTTGCGGGGCGGCAGGTAGAGGTAATAGGGGGTGTTGGCTTTCACCGAGAGGGTTACGGGCAGCGTCGGGTCAAGGATTCCTTCGGCCAGGCGGGCCTTGGAGTCCGGATAGGCCACCCGGCTGTAGTCGGAGTAGACGACATACGTGGCGAAGGAGGCATCGTGGATGACCTGCTCCGGGGTGATGCGAATCTCGCCGCCAACAGTGGAATAGAGCATCAGCACATGGTCATCGAGCCGGACCACCGGCTGGTCTCCGGCGGCTTTTTGCCCCAGTTGCACGCTCACCCCCTGCAAAGCGGCGGCGCTTTTGCGGAGAGCCACCCGATCGGTGCCGCGCACGGTTCCCTGAAAGATCTCCGGAAAGACCTCAAATCCGTCATTGGACTGCTTGAGCAGTTGGTTTACCTGCCGGCTGTCGCAGGCCAGTTGGGGATGAACCTCAGGCGGCAGGAAACCGGCATTGCGCAAGCGCCATTGCAGGACGGCCAGATTGTCGCCGATCAGTTGGAGCCGCTGTTTCTGGACGTCGTTCATGGGCCGGCCCTGGGCCTGAAGGTAGAGCGATTCCAGTTCGGCGTAATGCGCCCCATACACATCCTTCAACATCCCCCGGGTCAGTTCATACCGCATTTTGGCATGGCTCTGATAGTAGTCATGGAACCATCCATTGAGCTTGTCATAAAACTGCTGCATCACCTGGCCCGCCTCCGCGCCGTAAGCGCGGGTCAGCCAGTCATCCCGCAAGGCGCGGGCGTCGGCCTCGGGATTCCAGATCATCCGGGCCAGGACGGTATTGGTCAGCGCTCCGCTGCTCCAGTTTTTCAGGCCGTAGATGCTGTCGGTCCCCTTGATGCGGTTGTGCACCAGCGTGTGAAAGAGGAAGTTCAGCAAATCCGGGGCGGCCGGCGTGACCAGTCCGACGTTGCCGGGGAAGTTGGAGGTGCCCATATCCCCTTCACTCTGGCGCAGGATCTGATTCGGCAGGTCATAATAATACCAGTTGGCCGGCGCCACCTTCGCCCAGGATTCCATCACCTCCTGAAACACCTCCCGCGTCCGCGGGCGATACAGGCCATAGCCGTAGCTGATGCTGGGGGCGATGACCGGCGTGAAATTGTCCGGCAGCTTCATGGAGAATTTGCTCGGCGGGTAGAGATAGGTGGAATAGATATAGCCCGCCAGCCGCCCTTGCGGATACTCCCTGGCGACGATCTGAGCCACATCGTGATACCACTTCAACACCAGCGAGGAGACGCCGGGGCTGTCGGCCGGGGCCTCCGGATCGAAGATCTTGGAAGGGCTGGGATCATACAGCGCCTTGCTTTCGGGACTCTGGCTCCAGGTGCTGCTGCCGTCGCTGGGGGAGAGGGAGAAGGTCTGCGGCCTTTTGGCAGCCTTGAGGGTTCGAATCGCCTGCTGCGCGAACCACTGGACCAGTTGCGGGTTGGTGGACTCCAGCTTCGCGTAGTGATTTTTGGGCAAGGGCCGCTTGCCCGAGGCATCCATGGCGAACCAGTCGGGATGCTCCTTGTAAAGTGCCTTCACAGCCGGGGTGCCGGGGTCGGCCGAGCCACGGGCCAGCGGATCGGCCTCGGCGCTGCGGTTGACAGTGCGCCACCAGTTGTGGTTGTGCTCGATCGCGGCCGCGTAATTATTCGATCCAACCCGCTGCCGGTCCATCCACGTCTGGACGGCCTGCCGCTGCTGTTTGCTCATGCCGGTGTAAAATAGTTGGCTGATCAGGCGGTTGGAGAACAGAGGCGTATGGGTGCGGTCGATCTGCCCGATTTCCAGCCCCTTGCGGGGCGGCACGTCGCGCCCCAGATCCCCCGGCATGAGCCAGCGCACATCCAGCTGCTCCTCCAGAAAGGAATAGACGCCATTGGCCGTGCCGCTGCTGAAACCGCCGCCGGCGGTCCACCCGTCGTCGGGTGTGTCCGGGCCCAAAATGTACAAGGTGTTCCCCCTGGTGACGATGCGGTAGCCGCCGTCGGCGATGCCCTGCGCGCTGATTCCTGCCGCCGCCGCCTGGGGCGTGGCTCCCAGACTGATGATGGGCCCGGCCACCTGGGCATTACCCGTGGCGATTGGCAGCTTCGCTCCGGTCGCCAGGGCAATGTCGCGCTGCAATTCCGCCGCCGCTGCTTTCACCGATTCAGGGGCGTCGGCCGCCAGCACGATCGTGCCGGTGCTTTTGCCATTCTCAACGATCAACACGCCCGCGTGAACCGCCGGCGCGGTTCCCAACATCAAGCCGACAAGAATCAACAGTCGTACGCTCAGTCGATAGGTCATGAATGGGCCCTTTGAAACATTTGTGCACGTTTTCACTTGCCGCGCTGTCAATTTCCGCCAGCTCCGCGCGACTACTTTGCGCCTCGGCAGGGACGAAAATCCGCCGGATGTGAAAGGAGATTTATCGCTTCGTGAATACCATGAAATACCAGGGCGCGTTTTGTTTGGTGGCCGTGGAGCCGGCATCCGGCTTCCAGTCATCGGTATTCACATCCCAGCCTAACCGGCCGGCCAACTCACCGGCGACATGCCCATCCAGATAGGCCGCGTTGGTGATGCCGCCACTGTGGATCCAGAGCCTGTCTTTGCCGGCCCCCGCATCATACCAGCCGTAGTACTGCGTGTCCGGGTCCAGGGTGTAGCTCAAGACGTATCCCTCGACCAGGATTACGTATTCCGAAGCGCTCATGCCCGGCTGCCCCAGTTTGATTGGATGGGTGTTGTAGGTGAGGGCGTCATCGTACCTCGGCATGGCGCCATGGCGGTTGACACTGTAGCTGACGTAGGCCCAGTCGGACCACGTGCTGTTGTAAACCGGATGCTTGGCGCGCAAACCCGCGATCAGATCGGGATCCCGCCCCAGGTCCGCCCGGTCGGGACAGAAAAAGACGCGGGGGTCTTTTACATACCCAGCGGTGTCGCCGCCAATCAGGCCCGCCCAGAAAATCTTGGGGCGCTGGGCGGACGGGAGAGAGGTGTCCGGATTCCGGTAGTACGAGTACGGGAACCACCCCTTGTTGTCATGGGCGTACATCATCAGCCCGAACATCACCTGCTTCATATTCGAAGCGCATTGCACCGTCTTGGCCGACTGCCGCGCCTTGTTCAGGGCCGGCAGCAACATGGCGATCAGGATCGCTATAATCCCGATGACGACCAGCAGCTCCACCAGCGTAAATCCGCCCGGATAGTTCCCGGGATGCTCTCGTATTTGACGGATCATGGGATGCTCCTTTCCTGTTTGGGTGACGGTGCATCGCGGCGGGGAACCGGACCGGTTGATTCCCGCACCACCAGTTTCGGTTTAAGGTCCTGACGCAGATCGTGGGGAGGTTGGCCCTCGATCATGGCCGCCACCATCTCCACGGCGCGGCGTCCCAGTTGGAGGTGGGTCTGGGAGATAGTGGTCAGGGACGGACCGTAGAATTGGGAAATGGCGATGTTGTCCATGCCGGTGACGGAAACGTCTTCCGGCACCGACACGCCCAGCTGCCGCAACGCCGAGAGAGCGCCCATCGCCACCAGGTCATTCTGCCCCATGACGGCGGTGGGGGGCCGGGCAGTGTTTTGGAACGCGGCGAGGGTTTGCTCATGCGCGGCTTGCATCCAGCCATCGCCTCCAATGCTGACGGCGACAAATTCATCCTCCGCGCGCCCGGCCTGGCGCAGCGCGGCGCGGATTCCCTTCATGCGGGCCGCATCCTTCAGCCAGTTGCCCAGCAGCAGGGGGCGCCGATGCCCCAGCGCCAACAGGTGCTCCAGCGCCAGCCGCGCCCCCTCGGCCCGGTCCACGTTCAGCGCCGCCACCCCCGGCGGAACGGAACTGCCGGGATTGATCAGCAGCGTAACGATGCCGGCATCGACAAAGCTCTGAAGCGGGAATGACCACCCGCCAGCCAAAAGCACCGCCTCGACCCGCCGCCCGATCATCTCCCGACACAGTCGGATGCGCCGCTCGGAGCTCTGTTCGTAGCTGGTGACCAGAACCTCATAGCCGCGGGCTTCGGCCGCCGCGTAAAGGTCCTCCATGCGCTCGGAATAGACGGGGTTGGAGAGGGTGGGCAGGAGCAGCCCGATGCAGCGGGAGCGTCCCTGCCGAAGCGTCTGTGCCTGGCGATTGGGCACATAGCCCAATTCACCCGCCGTATGGAGGATGCGCTGGCGCATCGCATCGCCCACGCCGGGCAGCCCGTTCATCGCCTTGGAGACGGTCCAGACCGAGACCGACAACTGCTGGGCAATGTCGCGGAGACTGGGTCGGGCTTGCATCTGGCTGGCCATTCCGACGCCTCCATCAGGGGAACGTGATCACCTAAACGTTCACCTTTCTAACCTGAAATCCTGGGCGGGTCAACCAAAATTCGAGAATTCCACATTAGTCGAGGCCGGATTGTGAGAGCGAAATCACGAGCCCCCGGGGTGGCGGGCAGGGGCCATCAGGCCGCTGAATTAAAGGTAAAATCAGGAAAATGGGCCCGACAAGATTCGAACTTGTGACCTCGTCCTTATCAGGGACGCGCTCTAACCAACTGAGCTACGAGCCCTCCATCCGCAGTCTCCCGCGAAGGAATTGCGGCAGATTGTAGAAAGACCAGCCGCCATGTCAAACCCACGGTCACGACGGAGGGGCGGATTGGGCCAGAGAGCGGCTCGGCGGTCACTCTGACCTGGATGGGCAAGACATCTACGACAATTTTGCCTGCTGGTCGGGGAGGAGTTGGGAATCAGGCGCGATTGAGGCGATTTTTGGGATATCCCCCTAGGTGGCACGGGTGTTGCTTTGGTGCAGGGCGATGGCAAAACGTTGAGCCATCACTCAAAGTTGCCCGCGCATACCGACCCCCTCCACTTCCGTGGAACGCGGGTCGGACCCCATAGCCCGCGATTGGCGTTCCCACTTGGGGACGCCAATCGTTTTTTATGCTCTGAGCCCCTTTTGCCAAAGGGCGAGCCCAACGGCACAATGAGCCCGTGGTTTCCCTCCGACAAGCTTGGCGTCCCGCCCTCGTATCGGCGCTGTTGGCGGCCGCCCTCTTTTCCATCACGCTGGCGGGCACCTATATCTACGACGATGTCTTCATCGTCGCGGGAGATGCACGGGTGGCCCATCCGGACCAGTGGGGCCGGTTCTGGACCCAAGGGTATTTCCCCGATGGAGTGGACAATCTTTACCGTCCCCTGACCTCCATGAGCTATGGCCTGCAGTGGTGGCTCAACGGCGACCGCCCCTGGGCGTTTCACCTGGTGAGCCTGCTGCTCTATGCCGCCTGTGCGGCGGTGGTGGCACTGCTGGCGTTTCGCTTGGGGGGGACGGCCGTCGCGTGGATCGCCGGGCTTCTCTTTGCCGTTCATCCGATCCATGTGGAGGTGGTGGCCGAACTGGTGGGGCGGGCCGATCTGATTTGCACGTTGGCGTTTGTCGGAGCAATCCTTTTGTACCTGCGCCGGCCGCTGACGATGGGGCGGGTGTGGGGCATTTTCGGCTGCTGCGTGGTGGCGCTGTTGAGCAAGGAGCAGGGACTGCTGCTGCCGCTGGTATTGCTGATCCTGGCCGCCTGCCGGCGGCTGGAATCGCCGCAGCACCCGGCGCCGGACGCGGCGGGCCGGCGGGCGCATCTCTGGCTGGCGCTGCTGCTGTGCTGGGGGTGGGCCGGGTATATCGCCTTTCGGGAATGGATGTTGCCGATGGAATGGGACCGGCATCTGCTCGACTGGACGATCAACCCGATGGTCCGGGCCAAGGGGTGGGCCATCTGGCTCGTGCCGGTGGAGATGCTGGGGCGGTATGTCCAGTTGCTGGTTGTGCCCTGGAAACTCTCCATCGACTACGGGGGGCAGGTGATCGGGTGGACGATTCACCCGGGGGATCCGTACCTGTATGTCGGGCTGGCGGCGATCGGGGTGTGGGTGGTCTTGCTGGGCATCGCCCTGTGGCGGCGGTGGGGGGGCGTGGTCTTCTGCCTGCTGATGCTGGCGCTGACCTGGGGTATGGTCAGCAACCTGGGCGTCTATATCGGCACCAACTTCGGCGAGCGGCTGATGTTTCTTCCTTCGGCCTTTTTCCTGATCCTGGTCGCGATGGGACTGGCGCGGCTGCCGCGGAAGGTGTGGATTCCGCTGCTTGTCGGGCTGCTGGCGCTGGGGGCGATCCGCAGCTTTACTTATGCCCGCCACTGGAATGATCGGCTGGGCTTTTATGAATACTCGCTGCGGAATCAGCCCAAGTCGATCCGTCTCACTTTGCTGGTGGGGACGGAACTCAAGGCCCAGGGGCAACTGGATGCGGCGGCGCGCGTCTTTGATGAGGCGATCCGGCTCCAACCCGACTACTGGGCCGGCTGGATCGGCGCCTTCGAGGTGGCGCTGAAGCAGCACCGCCTGGCCGACGCCCGACGCTACATGGAACAGGCGTGGAAGCTGGTGCCCAATCCGACGTATCTCTGGGGCCGGCGCGACGCGCTGGAGAAACTCGAAGCGCAACAGAAAGCGGCGTCTAGACCGGCGGCAGGCCCCGCACCCGGCGCCAGGCACTGAGCTGGCCCAGATGGGTCTGCTCGTGGCCGGTGAGCATCTGGATCACCAGCATTGCGAGTGTAGGGAAGCGGGCGGCATACGGCTGGGGAGGCGGGCCGGCCAGCGCCTTGGGGTCGAGGCTCCCCAGGGCCTCTTTCACCTTGGCGTGGGACCACTCCAGGGCTTCGACCAGTTCCTGCTTGGAGGCATACCGCGCCCGATCCGGCAGGGGTTTGGAATCGCGCCCGTACAGCGCTTTCCATTCGGGGGGAAACAAGGGCGGCTGGCCGCAGGTCGGCAGGATCACATTGGCCACCCCGGCCAGGTGGCCCAGCACCCAAGCCGGGTGATTCATGCCCGCCGCCGGCTGGAGGACCATCTGGTCATCGGGCACATCGGCCACCAGCTTTCGGGCATATTCGAGGTTTCGATCGTAAAGAAACAGCAGGTCCTGAATCATGGGTAAGCTCCGTTTATCCTGAGTAGACCTGAGGCAGTGTAAAAGGAGGCGGGGCGAATGGAAATAGGGGGGCGGAGTGTGAAATTCGGGTGGGTTGGGTTCGTTGGGAAATACGAGGTGTTGGGTTTGGCGGGGGAATCTTTGATTCTGGAGCGCCAGGGGGGATTTGGGTTTGGTTCGTTTGGGTTCGTTGGTTGAGGAGAAGGCAGAAAGCGGAGGGGTGATCTTTGAGCTTGGGGCTGGGCGCAGGGGTGCCCTTGGGCCGGGCGAAGGGGATCGCGATGGGCGGACGGCGGAAGCGGGTCATTGTTTTGGCTCCTCTTATTAGCTCCTCTATCCTTACAGGGGGCGCTGCGCGATTTGGCGACGAAAGGCGCAGCGCGATTTTCCAAATCGCGGTTTTGAGATCGCCAGGGGCGATAATTCTTTTTTTCACGAAGTTTTTTGCCTGTTTTTGCGCTGCGCGTTTTGGCGACAAAGGGCGCAGCGCGCGGGGTCGGCGAAGAGCGCCCACAGATCAGGGAAGAACGCCATTTGGATACGAGTCAGCGGGGATGCTGATATTCGGGTGCCCGCGGCCGGGCGGGGGGGTGATGGTGGGGGGCGGTGGATTGGCAACGGCGGGGCAAAGGCGTTATTTTTGGCGCATGGCCAGTTTATGTGACCAATGCGCGGCCCTGTGTTGCCGATATTTTGCCCTGCCGCTGGACAACCCCAAGACGGCGAGGGAATACGATGACATCCGGTGGTACCTGATTCACGAGAATGTTGTCGTTTTCATCGAGGACAAGCAGTGGTACATCGGGATCATGAGCCGCTGCAAGCACTTGCAGGCGGACAACCGGTGCGGCATCTATGAGACCCGGCCCAAAATTTGCAGGGAATACTCCACTGAGAACTGCGACTATCATGGGGGGGAGTACGATTTTGAGAAGCTTTTCACCAGCGCTGAGCAGTTGGAGGCGTACGCGAAGGAGCAATTGGCGGCCGCCCGGCAGCGCAAACGGACGGCGGCGCGGAAGAACACGCCCCCCAAGCGCCCCTCCCGGCGGCGTTTGACGCTGGCGGCCGGGGCACTGGCGGCGCGAAACGCGCCCCTGAATGGCAACGGGCCGGCGCAGGCCAACGGGCGGCGGGTGTCGTTGCCGCAGCTGTAGGCATCGGGGTCCGTGGTCCGTTTTCCGTCGTCCCAGAGAAATGGACCGCGGACCGCGGATGACCAAAGGTGGAGCAGCCATGGATCGCGGACTGCATTACGAGGCGGCGTTTGAGGCCTTTCTGCGGGAGCGGGGGATCCCGTATGTGGCGGTGGACGAGGCAAAGAAGGCGCTTTTTTCCAACGCGGCGCTCAAGAGTTTTGACTTCGTGGTTTACAGCCGGAACGGGCCCAATCTGCTGGTGGATGTGAAGGGGCGGCAGTTGCGGCAGGGAAAGACGGGCGGATATCAGACCTGGGCGACGGAGCAAGACATCAACGATCTGATGCAGTGGGAGCAGGTGTTCGGGGAGGGGTTCAAGGCGGTGCTGACATTCATTTACTGGATCGACGCGCCGCTGACGCCCGAGCGCGGGATGTTCGTCCACCAGGACCGGTGGTATCATCTGCTGGGGGTGGATCTGGCCGAGTACCGCAACCACATGCGGCGGCGCAGCGTTAAGTGGGAGACGGTGGCGCTGCCGGCGGCCGATTTTCGGTCGCTTGCCCGTCCGCTGGAGGAATGGTTATGATGACGGGCATGAAACATCGGATTCTCATGGCCTTAACGGCCTTGATCGCGTTGCTGGGTTCGCCGCTGGCGGCCTTGGCGCAGCGGCAGTCGGAGGAGGGGCCGGAAATCTGGGATGCGCGTCTGGCGGGATTTCCCAAGAACGTGATTCTTGGCGGCCATTCCACCGCGCTGGTCTGGTTTGTCTTTATTGTGCTGGCGTTCATCGCCCTGGTGGTGCTGTTCAAGAACGCCAAGCGTACGCATCTGGATTAAAATTCAGGTTCGCCGTTGGTCATTGGCTGTGGGCCGAGAAGCGGATCGGCCCGCTATTGGGAGGCTTCCATGAAAAACTTTACTTTCTGGGCGCTGGTCGTCGTGAACGCGTTGCTCCTGGTGATGTTTCTGGGGCGGGGGCATGAGAATGTGGCCGTGGGCCAGCAACAGCCGCAGCGGCCGCTGGCGACCGGCTCGTACCTGGCGATCCCCGGCACAATCGTGGGCGGGGCTGGGTCGGAGGTGGTCTATATTCTCGACACCCGCAACCAGCTTCTGACGGCGGTGCAGCAAAACAAGCAGAACATCAACGCGATGGCGCCGATCGATCTGACGCGGATTTTCCGGCACTGATGCCGAGGATTCGGGAATGTACGACAGGCTGGAAGCTTGTCCTACCGGGGGAGTTCGGGAAGGCATGACAGGCGGGCGGCCTGTTCTACAGCGAGGGTGACATGGACAAAAAGACATTCGGCATTGGAATTCTGTCGCTGATGGCGGTGGTGCTGATCGTGGCCAACTACCTGCCCCTGCCGCAGCCGACGGCGCGGGCGGACAATGCCGTGAAGGACACGCTCTCGGAATACCAGATGGTGACGGCGGGGAACACCGACGGCGGCGAATCGCTCTACATCATCAATCGGGATGGGCAGATGGCGATTTTTCAGTATGACAACAACGCCCGAGCGCTCCACCTGGTGGGGACGCGGATGATCCCGGATCTGCTCCAGGGCAAGTAATCGTTTCGTAGTACCGTCCGCCCCGCGGGCCCAACCCACAAAGCCAACCTCAATGAGCATTCGTCACGACTGGACCAAAGAAGAAGTTCAGGCCATTTTTGAGCAGCCGCTGCTGGAACTTGTGTTCCAGGCGGCCAGTGTGCATCGTCGGCATCACGACCCGCAGGAGGTGCAGGTTTGCCGGCTGGTGTCGATCAAGACCGGCGGCTGCCCGGAGGACTGCGCCTATTGCTCGCAGTCGGCCCATTACAAGACGCCGGTGCAGGCCGAGCCGCTGATGGATCCGCAGGAGGTGATGGAGATTGCCCGGCGTGCCAAGGCCTCGGGTGTGACGCGGGTCTGCATGGGGGCCGCCTGGCGCAAGGTGCGCGACAACGACCAGTTCGAGCGCGTCCTGGAGATGGTGCGCGGCGTGAATGAAATGGGGCTGGAGGTCTGCTGCACGCTGGGGATGCTCACGGAGGAACAGGCCAAGCGCCTGGATGAGGCGGGGCTGTATGCCTACAACCACAACCTCGACACCTCGCGGGAATACTACGACAAGGTGATTACCACCCGGACCTATGACGACCGGCTGGAGACGATCGAGAACATTCGCAAGACGGACATCACCGTCTGTTGCGGGGGCATTCTGGGGCTGGGAGAGTCGGAGGCCGATCGCATTTCGCTGCTGCACACGCTGGCGACGATGGACCCGCATCCTGAATCGGTGCCGGTGAACCTGCTGGCGCAGGTGCCGGGAACGCCGATGGCGCAACAGAAGGATGTGTCGGCGGCCGAACTGGTGCGGATGGTCGCCACCGCGCGGATTCTGATGCCCAAGGCCACGGTGCGGCTGTCGGCGGGGCGGTCACGGCTGTCGGCCAGCGACCAGGCACTGTGCTTCCTGGCCGGGGCCAATTCCATCTTCTCCAGCGAGGAGAAGAAGATGCTGACGCTGGCGGCGCCCTCGCCCGATTACGACGCCGACAAGGCACTGTTGGATCACCTGGGGCTGACGATGCGGCCGCCGTTCAAGGATGAGGCGGAAGCGACGGAGCAGCGGAGCGACGGAGCAACGGAGGCGGTGGGGTGCTGCTGCGGCGAGCCGGCCGGGTCATGCAGCCGGTAATCACCGGCCTTGGTCTGGTGACGCCGCTGGGCGGCACGGCCCGGTCGACCTGGGATGCGCTGTTGGCGGGGCGGTTCATTTCCGATCATGTGCCGATGGGCCAGGAGGCCGGGCGCATCGGCGCGCTGGCCGAGGCGGCGGCGCAACAGGCGATTGATGAGGCGGGATGGACGGCAGAAATACTCCAATCGCCGGGGACCGCGCTGGTGGTGGGAACCAGCAAGGGGCGGATCATCGAAAATGTAAAATGGAAAATGGAAAATGGAGAGGGCGCGCCATTGTCTCCCTTTTCCATTTTCCATTTTCCCTTTTCCATTCAGACCGGCGGGCCGCGCTGGACATTGTCGGCGGCATGCGCCAGCGGACTGCATGCGCTGATTCAGGGGACGATGCTGCTCCAGGGGGGGCAGGCGCGGCGGGTGCTGGTGGTGGCGGCGGAGGCGTCGGTGCATCCCCTGTTTCTGGGGAGCTTCCGGCGGCTGGGGGTGCTGGCGTCGCCGGAGGTGGGGTGCCGCCCGTTTGACCGGGAGCGGGAGGGATTTTTAATGAGCGAGGCCGCCGCGGCGGTCTGCCTGGAGTTGCCGGAAGATGCCGGGGGGCGGGAATGCGCGGTGGTGGAGGGGATGGCGCTGGGGGCCGATGCGCACCACCTGACGGGCGTCGATCCGCAGGGGCGGGTGTTGCAGCGATGCCTGGAGCGGGCGGCGGCGGGCCGGCCGGTGGACCTGGTGCAGGCCCACGGGACCGGGACGGCTTCCAATGACGCGGTGGAGCTGGCGGTGATTGAAGGCACGCTTGGGAATGACGCCCCGGTCCTCTACTCCCACAAGGGGGCGCTGGGGCACAGCCTGGGGGCGTCGGGGCTGGTGTCGATTGTGTTGAACTGCCTGAGCCACCGGCACGGGTTGGCGCCGCCGAACGTGCGGACGCTCAACCCCATGCCCACGCGGCTGATGCTGGAGCGCCAACCGGTGCGCCGGGCGATTTCCCGGTCGGTGGCGCTGGCGGCCGGATTCGGCGGGGCGGTGGCGGCGGTGGGGCTGCGATCAGCCGAATAAGCATTCAACGGGGTTGGGTCGCGGGTTGCGTGGCGGGGGGGTGGAAAATCCCCTGCAGGCGCGGGGGGAGGTCTTCGATCTTTAGGGCGGGGTTGTTTTTGAAGGGCGTGTAGAGGGGGTCGCCGATGCCGCAGATCATCCAACTGGTCATGGGCATGGTTTTCCAGTAGACCTCCGCCAGCGGCAATTTGCCGGTCAGCAGCAGGGGGAAGAAATCATCGGCCCGGGGGAAGGCGGTGAGATAGGGCTCGGCCACGGGGCCGAGCGTGGCGACGACGCCGTCGTTGAGCAGGCCGTGAACCCATCCGCGTTCGTTGTCGGCGTGGAGCCCAACCATTTCAAGGCTGGCCACGTGGAACCCGACAGCGCCGGTGTTGAACTGGAAAGACGGGATATAGTTGTGCACGCTGTACCACCCGCAGTAGAGGGCGACGCTGTTGACGGAGTGGGGCGGAAAGGGCTCCTGCCGGTCATCCCATGTGAGGGGTAGGTTTTTGACTTTATCGCGCACGAGCTGGGCCAAGTTGCGGATGGTCTGATCGTACTGACCATACCCGTCGGGCTGGTGGTCCTTGTTGAACGGGGCGATGCCCCGGCTGTCCAGCACGATGCGCCCCTTGAGCCCGACCTGCTCGGCCTTGAGGGAGCCGAGAATCATGTCGCGCACCGTGCCGGGGCGGGGGGCGTCCAGGCGCATCACCATGAGAACCGGCGGGGTGTGGCCGGTGTAGCCGTAATGGAGGGGATTGGGCAGCCAGCGGGAATGCGGATAATCGTTCCACCAGAGCAGCGCCAACTCGCTGTCCAGGGCGGCGGTCGTCTCCTCGTTGCGCAGGAGATTCACCTGGGCATTGAGCAGGCGCACGTAGGCGATTAGGCCGAAATGGTCGCGGATCAGCTGGCGAATCTGCTTGCGGATGGGGGCGGTGGTGGGGCGGGTGGTGAGCTGGGCCAGCTCTTTTTGGGCGGATTCTATCTGACGGCGCAGGCCGATCCATTTGTTTCGCTCGGCGGCGGTTTGGCGCGGATCCTCGATCTGGGCGGCGGCGAACTGGCGCACGACGGCGGCCGTTCCGCCCAATTGCTGGAGCGTCTGGGCGAACTGCTTGAGGGGCTCGGATCGCTGGGCGGGGGGAAGAAGGCCGATTTCATGGAGAGTTGTGCGCAACGCCTGCTCGGCGCGCTGTGCCAGGCTTTCGCCCGTGGCCGGGGCCGTGGTGGGGGCGGTGGCCGGCATGCTGGCGGGACGGATGGTTTTGGCCTGCTGCTCGGCCGCCGTGACGATGCCCTGGAGCTTTCGGCGCACCTCGCCCTCTTCCAGGCGGAGTTGTGCCAGCTCCTGGTTTTCCTCTTTGGAGCTGACCTGCTGGCTGATGCGGAAGGGAACGCCGTAGAAGGTGACCAGGCAGGTGATCTTGTCGCGGAGCGCGTGCTCCTGGAGAAACGTACGGATCGGCTGGACAACGGCCGTCTGGTACTGCTCGGGGGCGATCTGCTCCTGCGAGGGAAGGTCCAGCAGGACGATGTGTCCCTGGGGGAGGTTGCGCTTGATGGCGTAGTAGTCGGCCAACTGAAGGCTCTGGGGCACGTTTTTGTTGGCGATCAGGAGAATCTGGTCGGGCGTGAGGGCCCAGGCGGGGGAGAACAGGAGTAGGAGGAAGATGCAAAGGCACAAAGGCACCCAGGCGCAGCGAGGGGAAGGGCCTGATGTCTCAACCCTTGGCGCTGCAGTGCCTCCTTGCCTTTGTGCCTGGTTCATTATGCCGGTTTCTGATCCGCGAATGGGGAGGCCTTGGGCGTAGCGGCGGCAGCGCCGCCTTGCTCGGGTGGGAGCTGCTTTTGCTGGGCCTGTTCAATGAGGGTGACCAGCGTCTTGATTTCCTTGAGGGATTCGGGGCTGCCCCACAGCAGCACCCAATCCACGTGCCAGTTGCAGCGCTCGAAGGTGCATCCCTCCAGATGGTAGATCGTCTCGCGGAGGACCAGCGTGCAGGCAATGAACTTGCACTGGATGAAGGCCTGGCCGCTGATATAGACGGTCTGGTTCTGGAACGTTTCGTTTTCGTGTTTGGTCAGAAGCATATGAATGGGGCAATGGGTGTGGTGGCGAAGCGTTATTCATCCTCGGCCACTGCCTTGAGCAGGACCAGTTCATTCAGGACGTTGCGCAGGTCGTGCAGGAGCTTGTCGGGGGACTTGGAGTTCAACAGCCCGGCAATTTCCGAGTGCGTTTTCCGCAGGCGCTGGTTTTCCTCGCTCAGTTCTCGGATCTGCCGGCGGGCGGTCTCAAGTTCGGGGGTCAGGACATCGACGGCCAGACGCTGGGCGATGGAATGGTCCAGGCCCAGTTCGTCGCAGATGGCTTCAATCCGGGCGGTAACGGCGTGATCCATGAAATAACTCCCTTCGAGTCATGGGCCGGATTCAACAGGGTGAAGGCCGACCAAGGTAGTGTAGCGGCTTGGGGGGGCGGAATCCACCGGCAACCGAATTGGCTCATCCTTTGGCCGGGCCGCCGGTGGTCGATTTTCCGGGAGGCACCGGTCCCGGCGCGGTGGGGGCGGTTCGGGGGGTGGCGAAGATGGCCTCGATCATGGGGGGCAGGACGCGGTCGGCGGCTAGATACTGGCGGGCGATCTCGTAGGCGGCCGCCCGGTGCTGCGCGGGATCGGCCTGAATTCGGCGCAGCGCTTCGATGGCCTGTTCGGAAGTGGAGAAGGCGAAGAGGCCCTGTCCGGCGGGAACGTGGCGGCTCCAGCCGGTGTCCTGCACGACGGCGGGTCGGCCGGCGGCCAGGTAGCAGGCTGTGCGGCAGCTGAACCAGCCGCTGCGGGTATCGACATACACGTTCTTGGCGACCGACCATTCCCCCTGGCTATTGCGGATGAAGTCCAGGTAGCGGGAAGGGGTGATGGTCACTTCCTGGGCGTCGGCCAGCCGCCAGCCGGCTTCGCGGATTTCCTGCACGGGCGTCTTGTGTCCACCGATCGCCAACTCCAGCGGGACCTCGGGCAGTTGTTGCGGCAGGGTTTTGAATTTCTCGAATTCCGGAACCTTGGTCTGGTAGTTGACACCCTTGTAGAGCAGCTCACCCCGGAAGTAATCCCAGGTCATAATGGTGGTGAAGGGGGCATCCGCCGGCGGCGGGTTTTCCTTGATCGGCCGCCAGGGCGCCAGGGAGACGATGGGGCGGGTCACCTGCCAGTCAAAGTCCATGCGCGGAATGACGCAGTCCGGTTCATAAATGTTTTCCGCGTAGGTCAGGTGCCGGTCATGGGCGGCCACCTGCTTGCACCAGCGCTCAACATGCTCCGACCAGGCGAACTTCTCATGGAGCATGATCTGGTTGTAACCCGGATCGGTGTCCAGAAAGACTTTCACGCATTTGGGATTGAGCTCATCCGGAAAGAAACAGGCGCCCGAGACGTTGAGGAAGATATCGGCCGTTCTGGCCACTTCGTCAAACGCCTTGCGCGTCATGCCAAAGGACTGGTCGTGCAGCAGGAGGTAATGCCACTTGCCGGCCAACTCGGGCGCGTAGGTGTTGAAGAAGTCTCGGATGAAGCGGACGGTGTAGTCGGGGTCGTCGGTGGGGTAGCGCTTGATCGGATCATAGGGCCAGACCCACGTGTCCTCGTGGTAGTAGACATCATGCCCCAGCTCGTGCAGCCCCAGGCAGTAGTGAAAATAATCCCACGCCACGCCGCCCAGGGGAAACTGCCCCACCAGGCCGCCGACGATGATGCGAAGTTTCTTCCTTGAGGCCGTGACGGAATGACGCGGGGACGAAGCGGCGGCGGGGGAGGATTCCCTCCGTCGTTTGGTCCCTTTGTCGCTCCGTTGCGCCCCTTTCATTCGATCTCCACCACGCGGTTCTCCAGCATCGCCCGGTCGGCGGCGAAGGCGATCAGATGCCCGGTGAGGGAGTCCTCAATCCGGGTACGGGCGTGCGCCTGTCGGCCGCTGATGGTGGAGATGAAATCCTCGATCAGCCGCGAATCCCCGCCGCCATGGCCGTCCCCTTCGGCGTTGGTCTCGGTTTCGGCGGCGATTTTCTGCTCCGTGTAGAGTGGATCGGGCGTCTGAGAGGGATGGCGCAGAAAGATGTCCCCATTTTCCATGTCCCCTTCGATCTCGCCCAGCGAGCCGATCAGGTGAATTTTGCGGCAGGGGCGGCTGGTGGCGCAGAGCATGTCGTGACTGGCCGTCACGCCGTTGGCGAACTGCACCACCACGCTCTGGTGGTCCACCACGTTGTTGTCGCAGCGCCAGACGCACCGGCCGTAGGGGTTGGTGGTCTTGAGCGATTCGATCTTCTGCTCCAGCGTCGGCGTGCCCAGATGTTCAATCGTCTCCCAGGCGTAGGAGCCCCAGATATTCTTGTCGATGTAGAGGGAACGGGCCGAGTAGGGGCAGGTGGACTCAATTTTGCATCCATTGAGGCATCGGTCGGCCGACCCTTCCGGGGCGTTCTCCCGCTTGAACTGGGAAAGAGCCCCGAAACTGGAGACGCGGACGGCCGGGATGCCGCTCATGAACCAGGCGAGCAGGTCCAGGTCGTGGCAGCACTTGGCCAGCAGCATGGGGGCCGAGGTGTTGCGGTTGTTCCATCGCCCGCGCACGAAGGCGGTGGCCATGTGGTGGTAGCTGACATTTTCCGTGGTGTGGATGCCGATGATCTGCCCGATCTTGTTCTGCTCGACCAGCTTCTTGATGGTGCTGTAGAAGGGGGCGTAGCGCAGCACGTGGCAGATCATGACCAGCCGGTTGTGTTGCCGGGCCGCGGCGATCAGGTCCCGCACCTCCTGCTCGCTGGGGGAGATGGGTTTTTCCAGCAGCACATCGTATCCGGCGGCCAGAAAGGGCATGGTCGAGCGGTAGTGCAGCCGGTCCATGGTCCCGTTGATGATGGCGTCGGCCAGCTTGGGGCGGGCGGCCAGCTCTTCAAAGGAGCGGAACTGCCGCTCAGGCGGAATCCCGTGTTCCCTGGCCATCGCGCTGCGCCGGGTGTCATCCGGCTCGGCGATGGCAACCACTTTCATATACTCCGGATGCCGCAGGGCATAGCGGGCATAATTAACCGATCGATGCCCCGCGCCGATGACGGCGATGGTGACGGGGCCCTTGCTGATGGATTTGTTCATGAAAAAGCATTCCTGGCTGGAACAACAAAGCGGGGATGAGGATATGCGATTGACGGGACAAGTCAATTGTCCGAGGGGTCATTTGTCACCTGTCACCGGTCCCCTGCGGCGGCACATTCCAAAGCGCGCCGGCAAGGGACCGATGACAGGCGATCCATGACCTTTACCCGATCTGGTAGGTCGCCAGGTTGGCCCCGCCGACCTTGACCCGCTTGAGCAGCCGGGTGCGGATGATCGATCCGGCCTGGGTGTCGCCGCCGACCAGCAGGGCGCCGATGGTGTTGTCCACGCCGACGGTGACGCCGCTGAGGATCGAGCCCCAGACGTCGATGGTCTGGGCGGTGTCGGTGACATGGACGCTGGAGCGGAGATCGCCGCGCACCTGCAGCTTCTTGATCGAGCCGAAGACCTCCAGCAGATCGCCGCTCTGGCCGAAGCTGCCGCCGGAGGTGAGCGTCCCAACATCGCCGTAAATCCGCAGCGACCCGTTGGCGATGGTGCCACCGAAGAACAGGCTGCCGATGCTGCCGCCGGTCCGCCCGTTGCCGCCGCTGCTGACGGTGCCGGCGATGTTGCGCCCGACGCTGATGTTGCCGATGCGCTGGGTGGCCCAGACGTTGCCGACCAGGTCGTTGGCGATCGTGACGTTGTTGATCCGCCCGTTGGGGCCGGAGGCGTAAATCGTCGAGTTGCCGGTCAGCGAGCCGTTGATGCGGATCGACTGCACCGGCCCGGCGATGACCAGGGTGGAGTTGAAGACATCGGAGGCCGGAGCGAACGTGCCAAGCTTGCCCGTGGTGACGTTCAGGCCGGTCACCGTGCTGGTGGTGACGATCGACCCGATGGAGTTGGCAAAGTTGTAGGTCGTGTTGCCCCGAATCTGCCAGGAGCGGGAGCCGGCGAATTCGCGCGAGCCCAGCGCGGTCACGTTTTCAATCACACCCGTATCGGTGATGCCGGGGATGATTGGGGTGGCGGCGGAGGTGCCCAAAAAGGCGTTGATGTCGTTCATGGGGCCGATCAGCAGGCCGGATTGCGGGTCGAAGGTCATGCCCACCTCGCTCTGGCGGACCGAGGCCTCAAAGGCATTGGTGCCGATCTGGCTGCCGTCGCCGTTGGCGATCAGGCGGCCCGTCGAGGTGCCCCCATAGACCGTGACGGCGCGAATGCCGTAGCCGCCGGCGACGAGATCCTCCATCGTGCCGTTGACGACGATGCCGAAGAAACTGCCCAGGATACCGAATCCGGGGGCGGTGACCTTGCCGATATCCGCGCCGATGATGCGGCTGCCGATAATGCCGCCGTTGCCGGGCAGGCGAACTTCGCCAATGGTGCGGGTGACATGATTGACCGGTGAGGGCAGGCGCTGGCTGACGGTCGAATAAGGGCCCTGGCGCGCGGTGGAGTAATCGGTTCCGGTCGGCATGATCTGAAGGACCTGCCCGCCGATGAGCGAGCCGTTGTTCAGCACCACGCTGTCGATTCTTGCGCCCGCGACCACCGCTCCGCGAATGTCGGAGCCGGCGCCCTGGTTGCGCACCGTTCCGATATGGTTCTGGGCGTAAATGCCGCCGAAGCTGACATCCCCGCCGCCGGCCGATCGGATGCCCTCGCCGATCTGGACGTTGTTGATGCTGCCGGAGGTATAAACGAGGCCGCCGTTGGGCCCGGCGATCGCCGTGGTGGTGGTGGTCTGGTTGCTCCCGGTCTGGTCCGTGCCGCTGCCGGTGGTGATGCCGCCGCCGTTGGCCACGATGGGACCGACAATCCCCTCGAAAACAGCGGGATTGTCGGAGCCGTCGGCATTGGCCGTAATGGAGCCGATGGTTCCGTTCACCATGATGTTGCCGATCGATTCACGGCTGGTGACGGCGATGATGTTGCCGCTTTGGATGCCGATGTGCTGCTGATTGAAGGGATAGACATTGGCCATGGCGGAGGTCGTGGTGGTGGTCCCGCCACCAGTTCCCGTGCCGTTGTCACTGGTAATGGTGCCGGCCAGGATCTGTCGCGGATCGACATCCACGCCGAAATGTCCTATGGCCACGCCCAGGCGTTTGGCGGCCAGTCCGCCAATCGTGCCGGCGACGACGCTGGGTAGTTCGCCATTCGAATTGATATTGTTCACGTTCAAGTTGCCGGCGTCGATTCCCAGAACATCCACCTGGCCGGACCCGCTGAAGCCGATGTTCAGTCCCTGGGTGACGGTGTTCGGGTTCTGCGTCGGCGCGCCCGGCGGCATGGCGGTGCCGGAGAAGGTCGGGTTGCCCGAACTGTCCACGACAACCGGGGTGCCGTTGGCGCCGCTGACGTTGATCGTCCCCACCTCGGCGGAGGAATTGGGGGCGTTGCCCTCGGCCCTCATGTTGAACGATCCGCTGGCGGTGAAGGTCACCAGCGCCGAACCGCCGCTGCCCCGGATGCCGTAGGTGATCAGGCCGGTGATGGCGGTGCCGGTGTAGGGGCCGGTGGTGAACGGGTCGTTGGGATTGTAAAGCGGATTATTGCCGGTGATTTGCGGCGTGATGGTGATGGCCGTACCGGAGTCATCCTGGAGCCGGACCACCTGTCCGGCTTGATAGTCGGTCGCCTCATCGGGCGCGTCGCCGCCGAAGAAGGGGTCGCGGATCACCGTGTCGGCCCGCAGGTACCGGACATTGCCGCCGGGACCGGTGTAGATCGCCGTACCGTCGATGGTGGAGGTATCGATCAGGTCGATGATGCCGTCCATGCCGATTGCGTCGGCATTGGCCGTGAAGCTGCCGCCGGCCAGATAACCGGCGCGGATGTTTCCAAAACCGCTGTTGGCGACGAAGTTGCTGGAGAGGTTGTTGGCCGCGTCAATCTCCTGATAAAAGCCGCCGATTGCCATCGCCAACCCGTCCGAACCGACGGGAATGACGCTGCTGTTGCTGGTGGAGAATCCGGTGTTGATCGCCATCAGGTTGCCGGTGGTCTTCAGGAGGCCGACACTGCCGTTGGGGACGTAGAGGAATGGATCGCTGGCTTCACCAAACAGGCTGGCTCCGGCATCGGTCCCGGATGGGATGAAGCTGACGCCCCCGTTGCCGATGTTGGTGGCGATCAGGGCGCGCAGGTTGCCTTGATCCACGGCGATGGAGCGGTTCGTCTGCGAGTAATAGTCTCCGCCGGCGACTATCGCGCCCAAATCACCATGCTCAACATGGAAGTCGCTGCCGGAGGTGTGGAACGAACTGATGGTTCCCGCCTTCAGGAGTGTCTTGGGATTGACGATGTTCGTGCCGGCCGACACCGCGCCCAGGCCCAGGGCCCCGGCGTTGAAAATATTCAACTGATAACCGGTGACCAGGGCCAGGGATTGGCCGGTGGGCAGACTGCCGTTGGTGGAGCTGGCGGCGTTGCCATTGAAATTGACATCGCCGGTGGGGGCCACGGCAAAGCGGTAGACACCGGGGCGCTGGGCGGTGAACTGGAATTCCTGGCCGTTGACGCTCTGCGGGCTGGTGTTGTCGTAATCCGTGGCGATCAGGCGCCCGTCCGGATCGAAGACGCCGACGTTAAGCCCCGATCCATAGCCGCCCTGCAGTTGCACCCCCACGGTCTGCCCGCCCATGAGAGCGACCGCATAATAGTCGGCAAAGTCGCTGTGGACGAGGTTGTCAATGGAGCCTATGAGTGTGATGTTGAAGGGCCCGAAGGGGTCGCTCACGGTCCCGGCCAGATACTGGGGTGTGTCGAACGTGTCGTTGTAGAGGGTTGGGTCATTGAGTTCGCCGAATTGGAACGCCGCCTGGGCGGGATCAGCCATTCCGTCAATGGTCACCGAGCTTTCCACCTCATACTGATAATGGTTGAAACCGGGAGCATCCAGGTTGAGCTGAGCCTCGACCGTGCCGGCGAAGGTGTCGCCGGCGTGAATGGCCCCGACGACGCCTCCGACCTGCATATTAAAGCCCGAGAGATACTCGATGGCGTAATCCTGCGTGTTGATCGTTCCGATCGAGCCCTTGGTGACCAGTTGATTAATGTCGCCGCCGACGATGAAATTGGGCGTGGTCGTCTGGCTGGGGTTGATGCCGCGGACATTGCCGGTCAGAAGGGTGCCGGCATAGAACGTGCCGATGGAGCCGGAGATGTCCACCCTGCCGGTGAGGGTGCCGCCGACCATGAACTTCCCGATATTCTGCGCGCTCATGTCATCGGCGGTGGTGCCGTTGAGGACCATCAGCGCCGCTCCCCGGGAGGGATGGCCCACCGACTGCTGGGGATTGCTGGCCCAGGCGTTGTCCACGGCGATGAAGCGGTCGCGCGGGTGGCCCAGGAAGTCGCTGCCGGGATCGAACGCGATCGCGCCGACCGTGCGCGACAGCGAGCCGGTGGGCGTGGCGCTGACGCCGCCGGCCAGGGCGGTGGTCAGGTTGATGTCCACCAGGCGGAACTTGGTGGCATCCTGCGCATAGAGCGTCCCGTCGGCGCCAAAGTCCATCGACTTGATTGCAAGCGTGGTGTTGGTGTCATCCTTGATCTGCCCGATGTTGGCAATCACCGTGCCCGTGCTGGGATTGACCTGAAGCAGGTTGCTTTGGCCGTCCACAATGTAGAGCGTCTGCCCGTCGGGCGTGAAGGCCATGGCCGAGACGTCATTGGTGTCAATCGGGGCGCCCAGCGCGGCGATGGTGGTGAAGGCGCCGAAGTTGTACAGGTCCCCGGGATTGGCCGGGGGGGTGGTGTCCTCGCTGATCGTGCCAAGGGTCAGGACGCCGTTGACCCTGTAGATGGCGTAAAGCTCCAGGGTGCCGTCGCCGTTCAGATCGCCATAGGCCATCGCCTTGACGCCTGAAAGCTGCTTGCCGGTGTTCTTGTCATAAACGCCCCCGCCGACATAGGCGACGCCGCTGACCGGGTTGACCAGCGCCAGCTCATCGACCGGCGCGCCGACGCCGCTGGCGTCCACCCGGTCGGAGTCGATGACGGCGATTCGGTCATTGGGGCCTGCGGCCAGCGCCTGGATGCTGTTGAGGTTGGCGCCCAGCAGCCGCTGCGACAGGTCAGGATTGGCCGAGGCGAAGTTCATCAGCGTGGAGCCGACGACCAGGCCGGCATCCATCGGTCCGGTCAGGGTTGAACCGATGGGCGTGCCGAGATTCCCGTTGGTCAGGGGAATGAAGTCGTTTTTGGAGTCGCCGGTGTTGGTGTTGACAGTTTGCGCCCCGATGAAGACGGTGCCGGTGTTGGCGTCCATCGTGAACGGGGGATCGTTCTGGCCGGTCTGCAAGTTGGACACGCGCAGGCTGTTCTGGCCTGTGAAGGGTGTGGTATACCGGGGCTGGTCTGGGTCCGTGCTCAACTGGGCGATGGTGATATAGCTGTCGGCATCGGAGTAGATGACGTTGATCTGGTAGAGGTACGAATTGGAGGGGCGCTGGCGGAAGTCGATGAACAGCAGGTCGTCGGTGGTCGCGTCGCTGCCTAGCAGCGCGCCCTGCAGGCCGGTGAACGGATCGATGAGGGTGGAATTGTAACTCAGATCCTGCACGTCGCCGCCCGCCCGGCTGCCGTTGAAGCTCGGGCCGTTGTTGTCAATGGTCCCGCCCCAGGTGATGGCGACCCCGGTTTGCCGGTCGATGCGCAGCAACTGGCTGAAATTGGTGCTGGCGTTGGTCGTGTCGCCGGAACTGCTCGCGGCGGAGCCGCTCTTCTGGACGGCCAGGATGTATCGGGTCGGATCCAGCTCCGAGTCATTGGGAATAAACGCCAGGCCCGTGATGTTGTTGACGTTGTTCTGGGTATTGTCCCCCGTGGTTCCTGTGCCGACCAGGCGGACGGCCAGATCGCCGCCCGAGGCGTCGGTGTTGGCCAGGGAGACGGTAATCAGCGAGCCGGCGGTGGTGGTGTTGCCGGTGCCGCCGCCGGTGTTCCCGGTGGTCGTGGCGGCGTTGGGGGGGACATAGGTGCCGCTGGCCATGAACGCGATCAGTTCATTCGTGTTGGGATCAAACGCTAGTGCGGTGGGATATCGGGCCGTGTCGGCCGAGGTGACTCCAAACGTTCCTGGGATCGCGGTGACCGTTCCCGTGGGGTTCGTGACGTCGAGTTTGAACAGTTCGGGCGTTGAAATATGGGTGGTCGTTGTGCCGCCGCCACCGCCGCCGCCGCCGCCGCCGAGTTCCTGATCGAAGACCACGACGAAATAGAGAGTATTGGGATCGTTTGGATCAAAAGCGGCGGCCGTGACGCCCATGACGGTGCCGCTGCCGGGCGTGCCGGGATTGTCCGGCAGGAGGGAAGTCAATTCGGTGACGTTGCTTCCCTCGCCCGTGGTGTTGTCCAGTTGGGTAAGCCAGACCCGCCCGGTGGCGGACGTCGTTGAGGCGGGTGTGGTGACGTTGAATCCCCAGGTGGCTCCGTTGCTGTTGGAGGCGATCGCCTGGAACGCCAGCGCGTTGCCGCGCTGCCGGAAATTGTCATAGATCATCGGCGCGCCGGTGCTCTGATTGAGGGAGACGGGAATGGATCCGTCGATCCCGCCGACGCCGCCGAGGTATTCCGTCCCGCTCCGCCCGACATCGCTGCTGACAAACCGTCCGGGAAGATCGGTCAGGATCAACTGATTGCTCTCATTCACCCGGGCGCCGATGAAGTCGGCCTGGATGTTGCCGTGCAGGGAGATGCGAATGATCGGCGGGTTGGTGTCCTGGCCCGAACCCTGGCTGGCGCCGGGAGATGCGAAATCAAACACATCCCCCCCGACCAGCGTGGTCAGCATGACGCGCGGTTCCAGGCGTTCGAGGGCGAATTTACGGGCGGAACGATGAACGGGCCGGCGCGGGCGACGATGGGACATGGGCGAAGACCTCTTCTGGTTGAACAACTCTTGTTGGCCGGGGGGCTTTGTCTCTGGAGGACGCACCCCACGAAACTCAACTGTCGTGCGTTCGTCGATGACAGTCGGGTTCGGTTCTAGCATCCCGGGCGCGGGTGGTCAACGATCATGCTTTGCCGCGCCAGCCGGGCCGGTTCAGAGCGGGGGAATGGGTCAAAAAACAAATTTTTATGGGACGCTGCTGGCAATTTGTCATCTTCATGATATATTGCTCGCCCGGAGCGTGGCTTGATGTCATTTTCAGTTCAGGAAATCCAGCCAACGCCCAATCCGAACGCCGCGAAGTTCATTCTGGACAGGCCTGTTGCGGATCGGCCCATCAGTTTCTTTAACGCCGAGTCGGCAAAGGACCATCCCCTGGCGTCAAGGCTTTTTGAAGTGCCGGGTGTTTGTGGATTGCTGCTGCTCAACGATTTCATCACCGTCAGCAAGCAGCCTGAAGCACGATGGGAAGGCATTCGCAAGAAGGTGAAGCAGGTGCTCAAGGCGGGCGGATGAAATAGCAATGACCCGGAACTGGAGAGTCCGGTTCCATGTGAAAATGGGCGGAGTTGAATGCTTGGCGCGAACTTCCGGTTTGTGCCGGCGTATAATCCGCTGAAGTGTTTCTTCCCTCCTTACCCCGTCGGTCCCACCCACGCCGGCGGGGTTTTTTATTGATCCATCCAGCCGGGCAAAATGCTCGAAATTGCCTGATTTTCCGTTGATTTCCGCCAATTACGGCGAAATCAGCATCATTCCAGATCGTTCCAACTTGTACCGAACAGAACCGGAGGCGCATTGTGCATTCATTATGCGCCGGGCGGGTCGCGCATTGCGCGCCCTGATCCGCTCCCTTGTTCCGCCCATTTCGGCCTTCCGCCGGATCGGAGGGCGCCATGCCTAAATCCCCCTTCGTCAAGCGAAATTGCGCCGCCTGCGGCCGTGAATTTGTGACGGCCGACCCGTCGCATGACCGCCATTGCAGCCGGGCGTGCGTGGTGAAGGCGTTTGGGTTGGGCGAGTATGACGAGGAGGGATCGTCCTACAAGGTCGCCGCCCGGAAGCGGGGCGGGGAAATGCGGTACGTAGACGGGGAGGGTGCCCGCGTCCAGGGGACGCTGGAGCATCACGGCGGCTTTCATGGGAGGGACGATCAATGATCCTCGCATTGGACCCTAGTAGCCAAAAAACCGGCTACGCCCTGCTCACCCCCGCCGGAACGCTGACGGAGCATGGCCTACTCAAGCCCCGCCGCATCCGAGACGACGCCAACGCCCGCATTGACGCGATGGTATTCTCGTTGCGGGAGATCGTCGCGGAGTACGCCCCGGACGCCATCATCATCGAAGACACCAGCGGCAAGGTAGGCGCACGGCACAAGGGCAACGGCGCCGGTCTGGCGATCCACGGCAAGGCGGTGGGGCGGCTCCACCAGGCCGCGATAGACGCCCTGGGCGAAAAGGGCCGGGTGGTCATGGTGCTGGAGAACGACTGGACGCGGAGGACGCCCAAAGCGGTGCGGCAGAACCGGGCGGCCTACCTGTTCCCCGACTACAAGCCCGCCGCCGACAAGGGCGGGGACATGGCCGACGCGATCATGCTGGGGGTGTGGTGGATCAACCGGCAGCGGTTTGTGGAAGGGAGGGCGGCGTGAAACTCACAATCAACCCATCATCATTGGCCGACTATGAGCGGTTTCTGAAAATCAAGAGCTTGCCCCAGTATCGGTTCGTAGGTCACACAGCAGAATTTCCCGATGAATACGCGGGCCTGCTGGGGCTGGATGCAGGGCATGAATCCCATGCGGCCTATGAGCCGTCGCCGTTTCTGTTCGACTACCAGTGCGACATCGCCCGGCTGGCCATCGACAAGCGGAAATTTGCCATCTTCGGGGATTGCGGCCTGGGCAAAACGCTAATGTTTGCCGAGTTTGCCCGACACGCGGCCAAGGTGCTTCCGCAAGGGCAATGCGTCCTGATCGTCGCCCCTTTGATGACGATTGACCAGACCCTGGCGGAGTTTGCCCGCTGGTACGATGACGGCCTGCCAGTGGAAAAAGTGACGGCGGCAAATCTGTCGAAATGGCTCACCGACGGAACCAGCCGGATCGGCATCACCAATTACGACGCCCTGAACGATCAAACACCGCAAGGACGGTTGGGCGCATTGATCCTCGACGAATCCTCTATGCTCAAATCAGCCTATGGCAAGTGGGGCACGACCTGCGTTCGACTGGGCAAGGGCCTGAAATGGAAGCTGGCTTTGACCGGGACACCAGCCCCCAATGATCGCATCGAATATGCCAACCATGCGGTTTTGATGGACCAATTCCCCACGATCAATTCGTTCCTGGTCAAGTATTTTGTCAATCGCGGCCAGACGAACAACCGCTGGGAGTTGAAGCCGCATGCACTGCGCCCGTTCTACCGGAGCCTGTCTCACTGGTGCATTTTCCTGAACAATCCGGCCACCTATGGATGGAAGGATAACACCGAATCTATCCCTCCGATCCATGTTCACATTCACCGGGTGGATTTGACGGCCGACCAGCAGAGCCTGGCCTACGAAAAGACCGGAACGCTGTTTCACGACCAGGTGGGCGGAATCACTTCCCGGTCAGTCCTATCACAGATCGCCAAGGGGAGCTATCGAGGGGCGGACATTGAGACGTTCAAGCCGCAATTCATCCGCGAACTGGCGGACCAATGGCCGGAGGAATCCACAATCATCTGGTGTCTTTACAACCGCGAACAGGAGATTTTGGAGAAGTATTTCCCGGACGCGGCCAGCATTACGGGGGGAACGCCGATTGAAAAGCGGCTGGAATTGATCGCCGACTTCAAATCCGGGTGCCGGCGTATCTTAATCAGCAAACCAAAAATCCTGGGTTTTGGCCTGAATCTCCAGATCGCCACGCGGCACATTTTCAGCGGGCTGCAAGACTCGTATGAGTCTTTCTATCAGGCCGTCAAGCGGTCCAACCGATACGGCTCAACCAAACCGCTGAACGTCCATATTCCCGTGACGGACCTGGAACGCCCCATGATCGAAACAGTGCTGGCCAAGGCAAAGCGGGTCCAGCAGGACACGGAAGAACAGGAACGATTGTTTAAGGAGTTTGGTCATGTTGCTTTCAGGCGATGAAGAATTTCGGATCGAGAACGGGGACTGCATCCCGACCATGGCACGGATGCCCGCCGCCAGCGTCGATATGACGATCTTCTCCCCGCCGTTCCCGGCCGTCTACGCCTATACCGGCGAGGCTGCGGACATCGGCAACAGCGAAGATTTGAAGGGGGAGGCGAAAATCCACATGGGATTTTTCTATCGCCAACTGGCTCGCGTGTTGAAGCCGGGGCGGGTGGCGGTGGTCCACGTCCAGCAGATCGTCCGGATGAAGCGGGCGGGCGGGCTGGGGCTGTTTGATTTTCGCGGGCTGAACATCCGCCTGGGCGAGCGGGCCGGGCTGGTCTATGAATACGATTGGGCCGTGCGAAAGAATCCACAGGCCCTCAAAAACGGCACGAAGGTCTTAACGCCAGATCGATGGGTTAAAATCGAGGATTTGCGAGCCGGGGACAAGGTTATTGGATCAAATGGATCGCCCACGACGGTCAAGGGGGTTTACCCTCATGGCCCGCGACAGATGTATTGCGTTCGCTTTTCGGATGGATCGTCGGTCGAGTGCGACGCGAAGCATTTATGGCAGGTCGAGACTGCCAACGGACCATCTCGCACGATGGCGACGGGCGATATCATTAAGGCTGGAACGCATTCGCCATCCGGCGGCCCTCGATTCCGAATCCCAATCATATCTTCCGCTGCGAGGCTAACGTCATCCAGGGATCGGCCGATTGATCCCTACACGCTCGGCGTCATCCTGGGGGATGGAGCCATCACATCCAGAAGCTCTGCATTTCTTACGTGCGAACACGAAATCGTTGCTATGGCGACTGTTCCAGAAGGTCATTCATGGCGAAGGATCGCCGGGAGTGACAAAGGCGGCGGCTCCGTAGGAACTTATGCAACGAACGGATCAGGCTGGCATAAAAACTTGGTGCTTGACGGATTGCGATCATTAAACCTATTCGGGATGAGGGCGTGGGAAAAGCGCGTCCCCGAATCTTACTTATTTGCATCGGCATGGGATCGTCTCGAATTGCTTCGCGGTCTCATGGACACGGATGGGACGATCAAGACACGATCCGGAGTTGTTGCAAAATTCTGCACCACATCAAAACAACTCGCCGCTGATGTGGCTTTCCTGGTCCAATCATTAGGCGGCGTCACGCGAACCGACACAGAGGAAAACAGCCGATACATTTACAAGGGTGAAGAGCGATTCGGGAGAACTAAATATCTTGTTTCCTTGAGAATGCCTGACGGATGCAATCCGTTCAAGCTTCCCCGAAAGGCCGACCGATGGAGGCCGACCCGGAAATCCATATGCCGCTGGATTGTGTCCATTGAGCCAACAACTATCGATCCTTGCACATGTATCGAAGTGTTTGCCGACGACCAGTTATATGTGACCGAACACTGCATTGTCACCCATAACTCCCAAGCCATCCGCACCAAGAGCCGAGAACTTCAATTCGCCGGGCTGGAAAGCGACCGGGCCAAGAGCCGGGGAGCATTGGCCGACTACCTGATTAAATTCCGCGCCAAGGGTGACAACGCGGTACGGATTGACGCGCCAAGCCAAGTCAGCCGCAACGAGTGGATCGAATGGGCGGAGTGCTGCTGGGGCGACATCCGCGAAACGGACACGCTCAACGTGAAAGAGGGGCGGGGCGAGGATGACACGAAGCACATTTGCCCGCTGCAACTGTCCGTCATTGATCGGATGGTTCGGCTCTACACCAATCCCGGCGAGATTGTTTTCAGCCCCTTCGCGGGCATCGGCTCCGAGGGATACCAGTCCCTGCTGCGCGGCCGCCGGTTCTACGGGGTGGAGTTGAAGCCGGAGTATTTCGACGCGGCGAACCTGAACTGCCGACGGGCAATCGAGCAGCGGAAGGAAGAACAAAAGTCGCTATTCGACCTGGAGGCCGCCTAATGCCCCGCACCCACCTATACCGCGTCTACACCACTGACGCCCGCGAAGCCGTCAAGATTCGCGTGCCCGACGGCACATGCCCCTACGCCGTGGCGGCCCGCGAGCTAGGGTGCGCGAATAAGGACGCGGTAGTGAGGTACGAGAAAACGGAGGTGCGCAAATGACCATTGAAAAAGAAACCATCATCCGCCCCAACGGCAAGCCCTACCGGCCCCGCAAGGGCATGAAGCTGGCGGGATTCAAGGACGACAATGACGGCAGTTGGGTCCTTGTCCTTCGGACTCATGACGTGGATAAGGCCCGGCGATACGCGGAGTCGCGTGGAATGCGCCATCTCGATTTTGTCCGCCGCTGCTGGGCGAAAAAGGTGATGCGATATGGCGCGCCTTATTGGGCGACGGACGCGGACTACAACGGCGCGGCGGCGGTGCTGTTCGAGGAGGTGGACGAATGACCCCCGCCGAAGCCCCCATCATCAAGCCGAAAAACCGCCGCTGGTACAAGCTGGTGGACGGGGTGAAGCACTACGAATGCACGGCCTGCCTGGAATGGAAGGCGGAGGGGGCGTTCTATCGAAAGAAGGGGAATGGCCGCAAATGCAAGCTCACCAGCAACTGCCGGACCTGTTACGACCGGCGGCAGAAGGAATACAAGCGGCGTTCATCGCTTAATGCCCAGTTCCTTTTCAGCGGCTTCCAACCCGCGCTCTATCCACGGGAGGATTACTTCCCGAGCGCGTTTGTCGCTCTCAACTTCCACGCGGCGTATCCGCTTGCGGAGGTCCGAGGGTATGTCGATGGTGAACCGGACCTGCCCCTTGTCGGGAAGGCTGCCGGTGGCGCTCCTGGGTCGCTTTCGTTCCATGGAAAAAATTATACGCGCTGAATGCAAATAATGCTTGACTTGTTTAGGTAATACGGTAAGATGGTAAGGAATAGGAAAGAGAGGATCATTATGAGCGACACAAATAACAAGGTAAAGCGAACGGATCGCGGATGGGGCGGCCATTTCATCGGCGCGAGGAATTGCCTTTTCCGCCGGAACACCCTCTTGGAATTTTTCGGAGTCAGGATTGTAGTTTCGACCGTTGGCGCATGGATCGGCATGGACCGCGATGAAACCATGCCCATCGGACACAATCGATACTACGAAACAATGGCATTCCATTCCGATCCTTCCGATGAGCGGTTTCACGACGCCGACGTTTCGCAGCAGGTGCGATTTTCGTCGCCGTGGGCCATCAGCGAGCGGGATGCCGACGACAAGGCCAACGATATGCACGAGGCCGTGGTTGCAGAAATTACGGCAGGGCTGCTCGCGGGGAACACTCACAAGGAGCAAGCATGAACACCCCCAACACCATCGACACGGTTCTCATGCCCCGCGATGAGGCGGAGGCGCTGCGGAGGCTAGCGAAGGCGGCGGTTGAATGGGCCAACGTCTTTTGCGACCCGGATAAAACGAAACGGGAGCAATATCAGGCGGGCGTCAAACTGTGCGGGCCGATTGGCTTGTACGAGGGGATTATGCAGCAGAAGGAGGCCAACCAATGAGCATGACCATGCGGTTATTCCGTATTTTCTCCCGGCGGCTCCATCAACCCCGCCCGTCTCTGCTCGAAAACATCATGGAAGGCAGGGTTTCGGTATGCGACATAACAGATTCGGAAATTTCTTCCCTTTCCTGGGGCATCTGCCGCCGCATGAACAGCCGCATCAACTCCATGAGCGAGCTTCTTTTCCGCGATGAATTGGAAGAACTTTACGGACGATTGATCGCCGAACGGCAACGAAGAGAGGCCAACCAATGAGCATGACCATCGCCGAAGCCGAAATGATCGAACGGGCCGCGCCGGAACTGGAGGGCATCGACGCCGACGCCATCCGCGCCGAAGTAGCCGCCATGGACATCGAAGGGTACGGCCAGAGCGACGATGAACGCACGCTCGCCCGCTACCTGCGGCGGCTGGCACAGATCGCCGACGAACGCGCCCGCGTCAAGG
Organism: Planctomycetaceae bacterium; assembly: GCA_044464175.1. Lineage (GTDB taxonomy): Bacteria > Planctomycetota > Phycisphaerae > Tepidisphaerales > Tepidisphaeraceae > JBIQLO01. Next base: position 35,417 of record JBIQLO010000009.1, read on the forward strand.
AATGGTGCGAGCGGCGGCTGGCATCGCTCGAATCGCAGGAGCGGGGTATCGAATACGTCTACGGCGCGCTGGCGCGGGACATCACGCGGCGGATGCTGGCGGGCGGGAAGAAAAAGAGCATCGCCACGCCCTGGGGAACGGCGGGATTCCGCACGCAAGCCGCCCGGCTGGTGATTGCCGAGCCGGAAAAGCTGCTGCTGTTGGAGGCCGAGCATCCGGAATGGGTGAAGGTGGAAAAGAAGCCGGTCCATGCGGCGGTCAATGAGTATTTCAAAACGACGGGGGACATTCCGGCGGGGTGCGAAATCACGCCGGAGCAAGAGAAATTTTTTACGAAATAGTTTCGGATCGGCCCACCCATCGCCCGGCGGGTGTGGCCAGCCGAAAAAAAAGGACTGCCGGGCAAAAGGAGTTTCACAATGGCACTCAGAGCCAAACCACCGGAGGCGATTCAAAAACGCCTCAAGCTGT
>JBIQLO010000010.1:0-34255 GCA_044464175.1 Planctomycetaceae bacterium
TCACCCACGGGCCGGCCATTGACCGGGCCCTTGAGCACCAGGATGTTGGTCATTGTGAACAGCCCCAGCCCCATGACGATGCCGGCGGCGATGCCCAGCACGCCGGCATGCATTCGGCGAATCCGCACGGAAATCATCTGCTGCAGTTGGTCGCTCTGTTCCATGATGCTTCAATCCTTAAGGGTCGCCGAGTTCCGGCTCCGACCCCGTGCCATTCTTCAGCGGCCGCCGGATTAGATAAACTCCAGCACATCCCATACCCGGCTGGCTGAAACGCGCCGTTTCATCATCAGTTTGGTGAGATTCGTCACAAGGTTGGTCGTCAGGGCAAAGAGATAGCCGGCAATCAGCCCGACCACCCCGCCGTAGACCGCCCCGACCAAAGCCCCGCCCCAGCTGACGCTGTAGCCCCGGAAATACTGCCCCAGGAGTGAGAGGTTCTGTCCCACCGGTCCACCATCGGGCCCTTTGAGCAGCAGCAGGGCCGTCATCAGGAAAATTCCGGCGCCGCAGAGCAGGCCCAGCGCCACCCCCAGCGCCACGCGGTCGAACTTGCCCAGAACAAGGTTCCCCTCCAGGGCCGCCTCCCACTCGGCATCCACCTCCCTGCGGCGGGCATTGCGCCCGGGGGCGCGGGATTCCTCGTGATATTCCTTGTCGGCGTTGACGCTCCAGAGGTCGATCTTCTGGCCCAGCAGAAGATTGCGCGCGGCGTACATACCCGCCAGCATCGAGTGATCCTGGTTGTTGTAGCGGTGCAGCCCATTGCGTCCGGCCGTGCAGCAGTTTTCCAGCGAGTCGATGTACTGCCGGATCGTTTTGAGGTGCCGCTCATACGCCTCATCGTAGACCGGATAGGCCTTGGGCACGCGAAAGACGCACCCATCCTCCACATCCTGGGCCCGGGCCAGTCCGATCTGTTCGATCTCCCGCCGGCCCAGCTCGACCAGTTCCGCGTCGCTGAGGCTCCAGATCGCATCCCCCTCGTTGCAGAAATACTCCAGGCCCAGGCTGGTTTTGGACGCATCCGGCACCATGTGCGGGCTCCAGTTCTTGAAATTCTGGATGCGCCCGACCTTGACGGCGGGATCATGGATGTAAATCCAGTTGTCGGGAAAAAGGGTCTTCTGGTTGATAATCAGGCAAACCGTCAGGAAGTCGCGGTACTTGAGGCTGTTGGCGGCTTTAAGCACCTCCGGCGGGGCCGGGGGATCGAGCTTCTTCACCATTTCCGCCAGCGGCATGCTGGAGATGAAGTCCGTGCCGCCGATCCGCTCTTCTTTGCCGTCGCGCTGAATGGTGACGCCGGTGATGCGCAAACCCTCCCGGTGAATGCGAACGACATTGCTGTTGAGGCGGACCGAGCCGCCATGGTCCTCGATACGGTCCTTGACCGCCGTCCACATCATCCCCGGGCCCAGCCGCGGATAATCAAACTCCTCGATCAGCGTCGTGATCTTCTTGCCCGGCTTGAGAATCATGCTCACCAGCAGCGTCTTGACCGACAGATCCTTGATGCGCTGGGCGGCCCATTCGGCCTTCAGTTCCTTGCAGCTGATGCCCCAGACCTTTTCCGTGTACGTCTTGAAAAAAGTCTCAAACAGCCGCTTACCAAAGCGGTTGGTCACCCACTCCTCCAGCGTGTTCTCCTGCTTGTAGGGGAAGACCTGCCAGCGGAGATAGCTGAGGATGATCAGCACCGATTCCACGATGCCCAGCCGCTTGAGGGTGTCCAGCGGGCGGAGCGGGTAATAGAAGAATTTCTTGTTGTAGTAGATGCGCGACAGCCGGGGGCGTTTGAGGAACTCGGTCTGAAGCACCTCATGCCACATCCGGTTCACCTCTTCACTCTTGGTGAAAAAGCGATGGCCCCCCATGTCGAAATGGAAGCCTTTGTATTGCTCCGTGCGCGAGATGCCGCCGACGATCCGGTCTTTTTCAAGAACGGTCGGGCGCACCCCATGGCGGGTCAGTTCGTACGCCGCCGTCAGTCCGGCCGGCCCCCCGCCGATGATCGTAAACGCTCGTTCGCTCATTCATTCACCCATTATTCCAGCTTTAATGTACGCCATGAACCGGCATGACGCCAATCCCCTTCAAAGGGAAGGAGCGGCCGGCTTCGCCGTTCCATTTCCCAAACAGCCCCCTATCTGCTTTCATTGGACCCACTGTTTTTCAGGACGATCCGGGCGTTCCGTTGTAGTATCGGCAGTTTAACGCGCTTGATCGAGCTTCCCTTGAGCGCCGTGCGGTAGTCCTCCACCCCCCAGTTGGCGACCTCCCGGCTCTCCAACCCGCCCGACTCAAAGCGCGATAAAAACGCCGATTCCGACCCAAACGGGGCCTTTCGGTTCCAGGGACAGACCTCCTGGCAGATATCGCATCCAAACAGCCACTGGCCAATGCCCGGCTGCAATTCCTCCGCCACCTCCCCCCGGTTTTCAATGGTAAGATAGGCAATACATCGCCGCGCGTCGAGTCTGTAAGGTTCGGTCAGAGCCCCGGTGGGACATGCCTCGATGCAGCGCCGGCAGGTGCCGCACCGGTCAATTCCCGGCTCATCGGCCGGCAGCCGCAGCGTCGTGATGACCTCTCCCAGGAGCAACCACGACCCGATTTTGGGATGGATCACCAGCGTGTTTTTCCCCACCCACCCCAGCCCCGCCCGCCGCGCCAGCTCTTTTTCCATCACCGGCGCGGTGTCCACGCAGGCACGTGTCCGGGCGTCCGGAGCCCATTGGCGAATTCCGTCGGCCAACTGGTGCAGGCGCTTTTTCATGAATTCGTGATAATCCTCTCCACGGGCGTAGCGGGCGATCCGCCCCATCGTGGGCGAGGGGGTCGAGGCCTCCGCGTCCGGCTGGTGATAATTGAGCGCCACGCAGATCACACTGGCCGCCCCCGGCAGATAGACTCCCGGATCGGTCCGTTCCTCAAAGCGGTTGGCCAGCCACTGCATCGATCCATGGCACCCCGCCTCCAGCCATTGGCGCAGGTAGTCCCGGTAGGCAGACGGGCCGGCCGGCGCGATGCCGACCAGATCGAAGCCGAGCTGCCGCGCCTGCTGCTTGATCCGGGCGGCCAATTGATATTCATCCATGGAGGGCATAAAGGGGAGAAACTACGAGGTACGACCGAGGAATCATGGAGTCCGTTAAGCGCGGCGCCTGCCACCTCCCCCTTTCACCATTCTTAAGCTTCACTTCCTCTCCCGCAAGCGACGGCGCTCCGATTCCAGGTCCACCGGCGCCATCGGCGCTTTGAGGGCGTTGGTCCCCAACGTGTTGATCCGGCGGATCAGGTGATTGATTCCGGCCACCGCCTTCTCCAGATGCGAGGGGTCCCGCACCTGGTCCAGCGCCTCTTTGAGATGATCCACACGCTTGCGCCAGCGCACCTCCTCGGGCACGAAGTCATTTTGCCGCAGAATCCGCAAAATCCACCAGGTCATGCGGGCGCTCTCATCGGCCGGCATCGGCTCCAGATTCAGCGGACGCCCTTCCCCGCGCAGGTGGCTGAATTTTCCCTGCTTCATCGCCTCTTCAATATGCCGCTCGGCCAGCCGGCGCAGCACGGCATCCAGGTTGATCTGCTGCAAGTTCATGGCCCCCATTATAAGCAGGCCAAAACATCCCTCCCAATGCCTGATTTGGCTCCAAATCAGAGGAAGCCGCTTACTCGCAGTAAATAATGGTTGAGCCCGTCGTGTCAGGCCTATGAAGGCTGCGCAGAGAGGATTTCAGGGCCGGGAATCGGGCCTGCGTTCGCCTCGGATTCCCGGTTCAGGGGAACATTTTGAGCTGGTCCCGCTCAAAGCTGAATTTGCTCTGGGGCTGGTCGATGGGGATCTTGTACTCCCCGCTCCAGCAGGCTGTGCAGTACTGGTCCGGAGAGAACTTCATGCATGAAAGCATCCCCTCCAGCGACAGATACGCCAGGGAGTCGACCTCCAGAAAATCGCGGATCTCCTCCACCGTGCGATTGTGGGCAATCAGTTCCTGGGCGGTGGGAAAATCGATTCCGTAAAAGCAGGGATGGCGGATCGGGGGACAACTGACGCGCAGGTGAATCTCGCTGGCCCCGGCCCGGCGGATGGCCCGCATCTTCGAGCGCGTCGTCGTGCCGCGCACGACCGAATCCTCCACGATGACGACACGCCGCCCGCTGACCACATCCGGAATGATGTTGAGTTTGGCCGCCACCGCCCGGTCGCGCTGCGCCTGGTTGGGCAGGATGAATGTCCGCCCGACAAAGCGGTTGGGGACGATCCCCTCCTCGAAGGGAATGCCCGACTCCCTGGCGAAGCCCAGCGCTGCGCTGCGTCCGGAGTCGGGCATCGGCATGATGTAATCCGCCTCCACCGGCGCTTCAATCGCCAGTTGCCGCCCCAGCGCCTCGCGCACCCCATGCACCGTCTGGCTGAACACCTTGCTGGCGGGATTGGCGAAATATACGTGCTCGAACACGCAGTGGGCCAATTTGGGCGCCGGGTGGTCAAACCGCCGCGAACTCATGCCCGTATCATCGATCCGAACGATCTCCCCCGGCTCCACATCGCGCACATACTCCGCCTCGATCGCGTCAAACGCGCAGGTCTCGCTGGCGACGCACCAGTGCCCCTCCCGGGTTTTCCCGAGCGACAACGGACGGAACCCCCAGGGATCACGGCAGGCCTCCAGGCGGTTGGGAAATAGAAATACCAGGCTGTAGGCCCCCTGCAGGTGCCGCAGCACGTGGGGCAGCGGATCGGCCTTCTCCAGGTGCGTCGGTTTGGCCAGCAGGTGGACGATGATTTCCGTGTCGGTGGTGCTTTGGAAGATATGCCCGTGCTCTTCGTACAGCTTGCGCAGCAACTGGGCATTGATCAGGTTCCCGTTGTGCGCCACGGCGACCGGCCCCATTAAATACTGCCGCAGCAGCGGCTGGGCGTTGCACAATTTGCTGGAGCCGGTGGTGGAATAGCGGACATGCCCGATCGCCCCGTGGCCGGTCAGCTCCTCGCGCATCAGGCGGGGGGTGAATATCTGGCTGACCAGCCCCATCCCCGTGTGCCCGTTGAGGGTCGAGCCGTTGGAGACGGCGATGCCGGCCGACTCCTGCCCCCGGTGCTGCTGCGCAAAGAGGCCCTGATAGCAGAACTGCGCTGCATCCTTCGGCCCCCAGATGCCGAAAACGCCGCATTTCTCTTTCTTTTCGTAGTCTTCAAACAATTCCAGCGACAGCGGCAAAGGCGACTCCGTGTCAAAACCAAAGCTTAATCCGTGGAACCAAACCGGTCAAATCCGGCCAAGGGAAAACGCGGGTCATGAGCGCCTGATTCCTCAAGGAATTGCAGCTCTATGGATTCAAGTTTCATGTTTTTGCCCCTGAGGGAGCAGGGCAACGAATGCCTGGGCCGCCGGGGAGAGGGTCTTGCCGCGCCGCCACAGGCGGTGGAGCGACCGGCGGATCGGGAGGTCCGCCACCGGCACCACCGCCAGCACGCCCGCCTTCAGTTCCGTCTCGATGGCCAGCGCTGAGACGATCGCCCACCCCATGCCGCTGGCGACGGCCGCCTTGATGGCCTCGGTGCTGCCCAGATACATCGCCGGCACCGGCGTCAGCCCCTTTTCCGCCAGCGCCCGCTCCACGACATCGCGCGTGCCGGACCCTTTTTCCCTGAAAATCAGCGGCCGGCGGCAGACCTGCGCCGCCGTCAAGGGCGTGCGCAACGCCCGCCGCTGGCCCGCCGGCGCGATCACCACCAGCTCATCCTCGGCAAAGACGGCCGATTGCAGCTCCGGCTCGCGCACGATCCCCTCGGTCAGTGCCACATCCAGCCGATCCTCCATCATCCACTGCTGAATCTGCCGGGTGTTGGCGATCTCCAGACCCAATTCGATGTTTGGGTGGAGCCGGCGAAATTGCTCCATGAGGCGCGGCATCACATACGACCCGATCGTCTGACTCGCTCCCAGGGTCAGCCGTCCCCGCTCCAGCCCGCGCAGCTCCAACAGGGCCCGCTCGGCCTGCCGCTCCAGTTCGTCAATGCGCCGGGTATAGCCCAGAAGCACCTCCCCCGCCTCCGTCAGCCGCACGCCGCGCGGCAGCCGGTCAAACAGCTTCACCCGGACGGCTTTTTCCAGTTCTCCGACCTGCAGCGACACCGCCGGCTGGCTGATCATTAACCGCTCGGCGGCCCGGGAGAACCCCCCTGCTTCGGCCACGGCGTGGAATACCGTCAGATGATTCCGGTTCATTCCATAGGTATATCTTATGCGAATCATAAAAACTATGTATTTGATTTATGATTCCCGGTTCCCCATACTTTCTCCTCCCTGTCCCGGTCAGCGACGACGTCCTCCGGCGCGCAGGAGATTGGGAGTTTTATGGAAGCCGCGATTTCCCCGTTTCGAGCCTTCGCCGCCAACGTGCGGGTGGGCCTTTTCTGCCTCGCCGTCGCCCTGTGCCTGACCCCCTGGTTCACGCCTCCCATCGCCCTGGCTTTGGGAGCGGTCCTGGCCATTGCCATCGGCAATCCCTTTCCCAAGGCGACCAAAAAATCGGGCAAGCTGCTATTGCAGATTTGCGTGGTGATGCTCGGCTTCAGCATGGACCTGCCCAGCATGCTCCAGGCCGGCTCGACCGGCTTTGTGCTGGCGGCGGTCGGCATTGTCATGGCGCTGATCGTGGGACATCTGCTGGGCCGGCTCCTGGGCGTCAACCGCATGACCGGCGCCCTGATCTCCACCGGCACCGCCATTTGCGGCGGCTCGGCCATCGCGGCGGTGGGCGCAACCCTCGAAGCCTCCGAAAGCGACATCACCGTCGCCATGGGGACCGTCTTTCTCCTCAACGGCGTGGCGCTCTACCTTTTTCCGATCATCGGCCACCATCTGGGACTGACGCCGCACCAGTTCGGCACCTGGGCCGGGCTGGGCATCCACGATGTCTCCTCGGCCGTCGGCGCGGGGACAGCGTATGACAGAGGACTGGCCGCACTGCAAACCGCCACGGCGGTGAAGCTCTCGCGGGCGCTCTGGATCGTGCCGGTCGTGCTGGTGATGGCCTGGGCCTATCACCGCGGGGCGCGCAAGCTGGCCGTCGCCAACGCCGAATTCGGGTTCACGCCGGAAGCCGCCGCCGAAACCGCCGCACCGAAGCGGGCCAAAATCCAGATCCCCTGGTTCATCGCGCTGTTCATTCTGGCCGGGCTGGCCCGCACGTTCATCCCCGCCGTGGGCGAGGTGGCGCCCACCCTCACCCGCATCGCCACCCTCGGCTTCACCGTCACCCTCTTTCTCGTCGGCGCGCAACTGAGCCGCCGCACGCTCCGCTCGGTGGGCCTGCCGGCCATGTGCCTGGGGGTGGGCCTGTGGCTCATCATCGGCGGCAGCGCGCTCTGGGCGGCCATGCGATTGGGGTGAGTTGCGCGCGGCACCCGGTCATTTGTTTTCCAGCGACGTCGCCGACCGGCCCGCGGTCATCCCTCCAACGCCCCGATCGCCGCTTTTGCTTGACCGATCCCGATCGCCCGATTTCCGAGGAAACCCATTTCTGGTACAACTCCCTCCGTGGCTGATTTAACTGTCAATCTGGCGGGCCTGAAACTGGGCAATCCGACCCTCACCTGCTCGGGCACCTGCGGTTATGCGTTTGAATACGCCGACTTCATGGATTTGTCCCGACTGGGCGCGTTTGTCACCAAATCGATCACGCGCGAGGAGCGCCCCGGCAACGAGCCGACCCGCATCGTCGAGACGCGCGGGGGCATGCTCAACGCCATCGGGCTGGCCAACGTGGGGCTTAAGCGCTTCTTGAGCGAGAAAGTCCCGCTGCTGGAGAAGATGCCCTGCCCCGTGATCGTCAACGTGGCCGGCCATTCCACGGCCGACTACATCGACACCTGCAGCGCCATCGCCCCGCTCGGCTGCGTGCGCGGGATCGAGTTGAACGTCTCCTGTCCCAACGTGGCCGACGGGCTGACCTTCGGCACGCATCCGGGCCGGCTCAAGGAACTGACCGGGCAGGTGAAGAAGATCATGGGGGGCAAGCCGCTGATCGTGAAGCTCTCCCCGAACGTGGAGGACATCACGCTGACGGCCGTGGCGGCGGTGGAGGGGGGAGCCGACATCCTCTCGCTAGTCAACACCTTCACCGCCATGGCGGTCGATGTTCATCGGCAGCGTCCGCGTCTGGCCAACGTGACCGGGGGCCTCAGCGGCCCGGCCATCAAGCCGATCGCGCTGCACCTGCTCAGCCGCGTGTGGCGCACCGTCGCCAAATCGGCCGGGGTGCCGATCATCGGCATGGGAGGCATCCAGACCTGGCGTGACGCGGCCGAATTCATCCTGGCCGGGGCCAGCGCGGTCGCCATCGGCACGGCGCTCTTCGTCGATCCGGCCACGCCCAATCAGGTGGCCGACGGATTGAACCAGTGGCTGACGGATCAGAAGATCGACCGCCTCAGCGACCTGGTCGGCGCGCTGCAACTGCCCGGGGATGAGCCGCGGAAGGCGCCGTATCCGTAAGCGGGTCAATGTCCCCGCGCTTTTCGGGTGCGGGCGGCTTTTTTGCCCGCCTTGACGCGGGTTTCGTGGGAGACGGATTTTCCGCCGATGCGCCCGCCCTTGCGGCTGGAGGCGTGGCTTTCGGTCTTGCCGCGGCCGGAGCCGCTCTTTTTACCGCCGCCGCTCTCCTTGTTGACGGTGGCCCAGGCGCGGCGTTCGGCCTCTTTCTTCGAGACGCCCCGCTCTTCATATCCTTCCTCGATATGTTCGGCCTTGCGTTTTTGCTTGTCGGTGTACGCTGACTTGTCTCCGCGTGGCATGGGAGCCTCCATCGCTTGAGAAAAGATTGACGGCCGTCCCGATGGCGACCGGAATAAGTTCATCTTAGCGCTGTGGCATTTCAGGGTGAATGGAGAAATTCACTCCGCGGCATCGGCCGGGGAAATTCATACGATGAATTCCGCCTCGGTGGGGTCGGGCACTTCCAAGGTCAAATGGGGATAGAGGCCCTGGCGCGATCCCACCTGGAAATCGAATTCACCTCGCTGGATCAGGGGAGGATGCGGGCGTATTTGCGCCCCAGCTTGAGGGTGATCGGACCGGTCAGGGTGTATTCCCGGTGCAGGTCCGACACCTTTTCCCCATCGACGGCGACGGCGCCTTCCCGGACCTTGCGGATCGCCTCGGAGTTGCTGGCGGCCAGTTGGGCGGCGACCAGCAGCGGCGCGATCTTGTGAGGGCCGGCGCCGAGGGTGAACTCGGGCATGGTGTCCGGGGTCTTTTTCTGGACAAACTGGCGGACGAAGTCGGCCTCGGCGGCATCGGCATCGGCGGGGGTATGGAGCCAGGAGATGATGATCTTGGCCAGCTTCACCTTGGCGTCGCGCGGGGAGGCGGTAATGAGGGGGCGAAACTCCTCCGGAGGCAGGTCGGTCAGGAGGGTGTAGTAGCTGTCCATCAGGTGGTCGGGGAGCGACATGATCTTGCCGAACATGCCATCAGCGCCGGCCGGGGGATCGGTCAGGGCGATGTAGTTCCCTTTGGATTTGGACATCTTGATCGCGCCGTCGGTGCCGACCAGCAGCGGGGTCACCAGCACAACCTGCCCGTCCCCACCCTGCTCTTTTTGGAACTCCCGGCCGACGAGGTTGTTGAAGAGCTGGTCGGAGCCGCCCATCTCCAAGTCGGCATCGATCATCACGGAATCCCACCCCTGCAGCAGCGGATAGAGCAGTTCGTGCAGGCGGATGTCGGTCCCCTCGGCGTAGCGTTTGGCAAAGTCCTCGCGCTGGAGAATCTGGGCGACGGTCTTGCGCCCGGCCAGTTGAATGATGTCCACCAGGGACATTTTGGCCAGCCATTCGCCGTTGTAGCGGACTTCCAGATGCTCCGGATCGGTCAGGAGGATTTTGCCGACCTGCTGGACATAGGTCTGGGCGTTGGCGTCGATCTGCTCGCCGGTGAGGATGGGGCGGGTGGTGTTTCGGCCGGAGGGATCGCCGACGCGGGCGGTATAGTCGCCAATGATGAGGACGGCCTTGTGCCCCCATTCCTGGAATTGGCGGATGACCTTCAAGGGGACGGCGTGGCCGAGCGTGACGTCGGGGGCGGTGGGGTCCATGCCCATTTTAATGCGGAGGGGCTTTTTGGATTGGGCGCTGCGCTGGAGCTTGGCGCGGAGGTCCTGGTCGGTCAGCAGGCGTTCGCAGCGGCGGGAGAGGAGCGTCAGTTGTTCGTCAATGGTCGGCATGGCGGGGATTGTAGAGGCAAAGAGAAGATCGAAAAAGTGATCAGTCAGAACGGTGGGTTGGGTTCGTTGGCATGGTCGATGGAAGGAAGCATGATGTTTAGAGGAGGTTACAAAACTCAATCTTGTGGATCATGGTATTTGTTCCCATTTTGTTAAGTAAGCGTCGAAGAAACCCGCTGAGCATTTTTGCTGTTGCTTTGCGGGGGTCGCCGGGATTAGAGTCGCCCCCATTCCACTAATAAAGGGAATAGAATGACCCCATCCTCGCATTTCGTGTTTTTGACCATCGCCTCGTGCGCCCTGTCCGGGATAGCCTCGCCGCCCGCACAGGCCCAGATCATTCTCACCGGAGCTCACAACAACAATCCCACCCCACCCGGCAATAACGACGGCTACGACGCCGAAGGCCCCGGCGCCTTCATTGTGCCCGCCGATGCCGGCGATACGCCCAGCGCCACCTTCAATAACAACACAGAGATTGGTCTCTACGCGGAAAACGGGGCCACCCTCACGATCAATGGCGGCCAATTCAACAACGACGCCAACGGCCTGTATGCCCTCAACAGCGATGTCACCATCCATGGCGGTACGTTCGACAGCTACAACGGCGTTTATGCCTATGGCAATGCGCTTTCCATCACCGGCGGCGAATTCAACGGTCAGTACGGCCTCTTTACCCATGCCGCGGTGATCATTACCGGAGGCCGGTTCAGCAACTCCATCGCGGATTTCTATGTCTATTTCGGCAACACCTCCTTCGATGTTTACGGCCAGTTTGACGGGCTGACACCCGGCCAGACCAAGCAGTTGACCGTTGAAGGCCTGCCCAACACTTTCACGGGGACATTACAAAATGAAACGGCATCGCAGACTTTTATCTACCGCGGGACCGGCGGCACGATCACCCTGCATGACGGCGCTTTGCCGGAACCCACATCGGCCGCAATCTTGTGCGGAGTGTCGCTTATGGGTCTGGCACGGCGGCGGCGGGATTGCTAGCCGATCCTACCACTGGACGGTTTCCAGGTGGCGCTGGATGTCGCCGGCGCTTTGGAAGCGCTGGAGGATGAGGGAGTCCTTGAGGCCGCGGATGATGTCTTTGACGACCTTGGGCTGGTGGGCGTAGTGGCGACGGCCGCCGACAAGGATGTGGAAGACCTGGACAAGGTTGAGGACATCCTTGCGGATTTTGGCCCGGCCGGGGCGGCCCAGGTCGAAGAAGTCCAGGAGTTTGATGTCGAAGCTGATGCCCTGGCGGCGGATCATAATGTTGTCATCGTGGATGTCGCCGTGGTATTCGCCGCGGGCGTGGATGGGGGCAATCCCTTTGGCCAGGACGTAGAGGACGTGGAGGGCCTCAAAGGCGCTGAGGCGCCCCCCGGGCTGCTCGGCCAGGAATTCGCTCAGCTTCTGCCCCTCGACCAGTTCGCTGATGACGACGGTGACCTTCTGGCGGCGGACCTGCACCTGCTCCTGGTGATGATACTGCATCAGGATGGGGCAGTGGCGCAGGGCATCGAGTTTGCGGGCGTAGGTGATGGCGGCCCGCCCCGTGGGGTCACGGTGGGGATAGTAGAACTTGGCGGCCCGGCGAATGCCGGTGGCCAGTTCGACGATATCGTAAACCTCCCCCTCCCATCCGCTGCCCAGGGAGCGGCGGACTTCGTATTTGGCCGCCAGACGCTTGCCGGGGGGGAAGTCGAACTGAAGTTTTTCGCTGCGGCGGGCCATGGGACAAAAGGTAGTTGTAAGATAATGGCGGCGTTGGTCAAATGACGGGGTGATTTGCGGGGCCGGAATATGACAAACTGGGCAAATTCGGTAAAATACGGAGCAGAACCATTGATGGCGGATGGGTTTATGACGGCAGTCGGTTCCTCCGTCCATCAATGATCTGCGCCCTGAATTGACGATAGGAGCCTCATGAAGAACGCATTGATCCTGGCGGCGGCGATGAGCCTCGGTTTGGTCGGCTGTGCTTCCCAGCGCGGCGGTTCACAGAACACACTGGTGCAGACCGGCGGGCAGAGCATCGCGCTGCAAGGGTGCAAGCCGGACCTGGTGACGGTCTGGAACAACAACGCCACGATCCAGACCGGTGGACATGTGGTGACGGTGGATGAGAACTACCTGACGGTGGACGGACAGTTCATCAAGCGGCCGGCGTTCAAGTCAATCACGCTGGACTGCCAGGGCAAGAGTTTCAAGGTGACCGTGGACAACCAGCCGTTCAGCAGCCTGTTGAAGCAGAAGCAATGATCAGCGCAAGAAAAGAGGCGGCCTGAATAGGCCGCCTCCAATGCCCAGGAGAGGACTCGAACCTCCACGGGTTGCCCCACCACCACCTCAAAGTGGCGCGTCTGCCAATTCCGCCACCTGGGCTTGCGTTATCGCGGATCATTATAGAGACGGTTGGGCCGGTGTCGAGGGCGCGATTTCCGGCCCGTGGCCCTTTCATTTCCCACCACTGAAAATGCACGCCCTACAGGCTGATGAATCCACCGGGGGCATCCTGCTGCGCGGCGGTCAGAAAGCGGGATCGATCGACAATGACGTGGCCGGCGGCATTGACCGAAAGCGGATAACGGGGCAACGAAGTCCGGGCCGGGCCGCGCGTGACCGCGCCTTCGGGGGTGAAGGTGCTGCCGTGACAGGGGCAAATCCAATCCTCCTTGCGGGCCTGCACGATGCAGTGGCGGTGGGTACAGATGGCCGAGAGAGCCGTCAGACGCCCGTTTTCGCTCAGCAGCAGGACGTGGTCGGATTTGGCAAACCGATCCACCAGCCCGGCAGCGCGATATTGGGCCAGGGGGGCGGCATCCAAGGGACCGGTGAGGGTGCCCTGAGGGGCGGTTCCCGCCGAGGCGCCCCCGCCGGCGGCCTGGCAGCCGCACAGGGCGATGCCCGCGGCGGTGATTGTGGCGGCGGCGAGGAAATCACGTCGATTGAGCTCGGACATAAGGCTCCTTTCCCGGCGAAAGAGGGATGGAACGCCTCGGAGGCGCTCCATCCCTCATTCTGACCGAAGCGTGTCAAAATTCCAGTCCGGCCACGACGCGCACCTGGAAGTCGGGCTGGGAAGCGCGGTTGGTGAGCTGGACCATGGGGGTGGCGGTGACGAACCAGTCCGCCTTGCCGATGCGGCCGCCCTGATAGCTGATGGCCGGGCCGGCGTAGACGGTGGTGCCCTCGTAACGGCTCCAGTTGGCATATTTGGAGACGACCATCAATTCACCGCCCAGCCGCCACTGGGGGGCGATGGCGTAGCTGGCACCGAACAGATTTTCGATTTCCCCCTCGGCCTCGGCCGTCTGATCCTGGTGGAACATGCCCTCGACCTCGGTTTCCAGTTCGAGGTTGTAGCCGATGGTCCAGTCGCCGATGTCCTTCTGGAGCACCAGTTTCTGCTCGAAGGTGAAGGCGTTGTCGCTGACGCCGACTTCGCTGAACAGGCCGATGCCGATGAAATCGGTGGCGGGGTTGGTGAGGTAGAACTTGCCCTCGACGGCGACGCCGTCGAAGTGGGTGCCGACGCGGTCGGCGGAGTTTTCGTAGCGCCACTTGGCCAGATAGATGCCCAGGTCGAAGTTGTCGGCCAGGCCCAGCTCCAATTCATGCTTGAAATCAAAGCGGTCGTAGCCGGTGTCGCTTTCCTTGTGGCCTTTGTAGGTGACGTACTGCTCGTATTCAACGCTTCCCTTGCCTTCGGGATAGGCGTTGGAGACGAAGGAGAAGGGGCGGGGATCGGACAGCGCAATGGTAGAAGATCCAATGACCGCAGCCGCCGCAACACCGCTGAGAAACCGACGCATGGACATAGCCAAGACTCCTGAAGGATAACGGGATCACCACCAACCGCTGATGATGATGAGACTCATTCTCAACTAAATTAAAGCGATGTCAAGTGGAGACGCGGCAAAAAACAGGGGGTGGACTTGGCGGGCCAGAACAGGGGGAGACTGGCGGGCGGAGCGGGCGGGGGTTACAACGTCCATCATGAAGAATGACGCTCCCATGACCTTTGCCGTGATCGGCTGCGGCGCGCTGGCGCGCGGGCAGCATATCCCCAACATCGCCCGCTCGCCCAAGACGGTGCTGCAGGTCTGCTGCGACGTGTCGGATGAGGCGCTGGCCGAATGCCGTGACAAATTCGGCGCCCGGCGGGTGACCAAGGATTATCACGATGCGATCAATGACCCCCAGGTGCGGGCGATCTGCCTGGCGACGACGGAGAAGCTGCGGCTGCCGGTGATCGAGGCGGCCGCCAAGGCGGGCAAGCCGGTGTACGTGGAAAAGCCGCTGGCGCGCGAGCTGGCGGAGATGTATGAAATCCAGAAGGTCGTCCACCAGTCGGGCATTCCCTTTTGCGTGGGGCACAACCGGCGCAGCAGCCCGGCGATGATCGAGGGGCAGGCGATTTTCCGCAAACACATGACCGACCCGGCGCCCTGTGTGTGGCGGTGGGAGCGGGAGGGGGCGGACCGGCCGGATCTGGCCGATGAGGGACGGGCCTCGTTCAGCGTGCGGATCAACGACGACTGGCACAGCTGGAAGAAGTGGGTGTTCGACAAGCAGCAGGCCCCCCACGGGCCGATGCTGTTTGAGATGACGCATTTCACGGATGTGTGCAACTGGTTTTTGGCGGCCGAGCCGCTGGAGGTCTTCGCAATGGAGACGGGGATGCTCAACCACGCGATCATCATCCGCTACCGCACGGGGGAGATGGCGACGATCAACATGTGCGCCAATGGAACCTTCGCCTATCCCAAGGAGCTGTACGAGGCGATGGGCAACGGGGGCGTGGTGGTGGTGGACCACATGCTGGAGATTCGCACGGCGGGCATCGCCGATGCGCCGTTGCGGCGGACCTATCCGATGCTCAACGACCGGCATCCGAATATCGGGGCCGAGGGGGGATTGTACGGCTGGCTGGACAAGAAGCGGATGGCGTGCGATGAGGCGGTGCGGGAGGGAAATCCGCTGCTTCAGTTCACTGCCGAACCGGACAAGGGACACGCCCACGCGATCGGGCGGTTCGTGGACCAGATCAACGGCGTCGGGCCGGAGGTGTGCGGGGTGGACAGCGCGGTGCTGGCGACGCGAGTGGCGTTCGCGGCGATCCGTTCGGCCCATGAGCGGCGGGTTGTGGGGCTGGAGGAGATTTAGTGCCGAACGCCGAACCGCAATGCTTCACTCCAGGGCACTCTTAATTTAATTCCGAAACCAATTCAAAATCCAAACATCCCAAAGGCGCGGAAACCCACGCACTTTGGGATGTTTGGATTTAGCATTTTGAACTTGTTGCGGATTTCGTAATTTGCCGGCCGATGGGCATCAGATTTCCGACCCCAGTCCCACCGGGATGTTTTCCGGCAGGCGGTGCGTGCCATCGTGCGGCTCGAACAGTTCGGGCAGGCGACCGGCCCACTGGCTGTTGGCCTCCGGGGTGAACTGGGGGGAATTCAGCTCCACGCCGTTGATCGTGGGGACGAAGGCGGCGAAGAGAGCCGAGTGGATGAAGGCATAGCCGGGATTGGTCAGGTCCTGCAGGGCCAGGAGCATGTTGTGCTTTTTGGCCCAGGCGGCGGCGACCAGGGCGAAGCTGTGCCCCTTGCAGGTCTTCAAGGCCAGACCGTTCCATCCCTGCCTGGCCGCCTCCGGCAGCAGCGCCAGGCTGGTGAGGCCCTCATCCAGCAGGACGGGCTTGTGCCGGGTCACCTCGCCCCAGTCGAAGCGATTCTGGCGGATGTCCCGGCCGGTGGGCTGCTCCAGGTATTTCAGGGCGGCGAATGCCTGCTTGTCGAGGGTTTCGAGGCGGTTGAGGTAATCCAGCACGCTGTCGGCGTCGGGGTTGGCCTCGTTGCTGTCCACGCTGAGCCAGGGATCGGTCAAGCCCCAGCTACGGGCGGCCTGATAGACCTCGGCGGTGCGGGCGGCGTCGACGGCGCTGTCCTTGCCCATAAGCTTCAATTTGAAGCAGTGGTAGCCGCGATCGACCACCCAGGGACGGACGTCGCGCTGCAGTTCATCGTTTTTGCCGACGATCAGCCACGCGGGGATCTGGCGGCGCGGGGGATGCTGGATCAGCTCCCCCACGGCCCGGGCGGCGCCGCGCCGGGGGAAGAGGTCATCGGCCGAGGGGATGGGGGCCGGCTCGTCGTAAAACTCAAAGGCGGATTTTCCCAGCGCGATGCCGGCGGCGTCGTGGATGGCCGCGTCAAAGGGGCTCAGGCACATGGCGCGGGCCAGGATGGGCAGTTCCGCGAAGCGCTCCGGCACGTCATGGCCGTGGCAGACGACGTTGTGGAGGCGCAGGCCCAGTTCCAGGGGGTGCAGCGGCTCGTTGTCGGCCAGGTGGTTGAGTCCTTCGGCGATGTCGCGGGTGAAGTCCTGCAGGATGGCGTCGCGCTGCTCGTGGGTGTATTTGGGGTCGGGCCAGGCCCACAGGTCGCTGAGGTAGATCGAACCGCGTCCCTCGGCCTCCTTGCCGTCAACGCTGACGCGCACGGTGGCGCGGGCCTCGTTGATCTTCGTGATCGGGCCGGAACTGAGGACCAGCGGCGTCTTGAAGCGCTGGGGAAGGAATTCAACCTGGGCAGAAAGAATTTTTGCGTTCATCCGCCTTTTGTAACGGCAAAGGGGGCGGGAGGGAAATGCGGCGGGGCCAGGGCGTAAAAACATGAAACATGAAGACCTGAAGCAGCGCCGGGCGCTGCTTCAGGTCTTCATGTTTCATGAGGGAATGTACCCTGACCTACGCGGTTTTTTTCCGCGGATTGAGAGCGCGGTCGAGGTTGCGCATGGCCTGCTTGAGGCGCTGGTCGTTTTCGACCAGGGCGATGCGGACGTACCCTTCGCCGGCCTCGCCGAAGGCGCGGCCGGGAGAGAGAGCGACCTCGGCCTCATCCATCATGCGCAGGCAGAATTCGATGGTGCCTTCGCCCTTGAGGTGGTCGGGGTTGATTTTGGCCCAGACAAACATGCTGGCGCGGGGCTTTTCGTAGGTCCAGCCCAGTTTGTCCAGGCCGGCGCAGACGACATCGCGGCGGTGCTCGTAGATTTTGGCCTGCTCCTCGGGGAAATCGCCGTGCTCGCGCAAGGCGATGATGGAGGCGATCTGGATGGGGGCGAACATGCCGTAGTCGTAGTAGCCCTTGATCGTGGCCAGCGCCTTGACCATCTCGGAGTTGCCGCAGCAGAAGCCGCAGCGCCAGCCGGCCATGTTGTACCCCTTGCTCATGGTCGTGAACTCGACGCCCAGGTCCTTGGCGCCGGGAGCCGAGAGGAAGCTGGGGGCATGGTAGCCGTCGAAGCAGACATCGCCGTAGGCGAAGTCGCTGATGATCATGATCCCGCGACGGCGGCACATCTCGATGGCCCGCTCCCAGAAGCCGGGGTCAACGGTCATGGAGGTCGGGTTGTGCGGGTAGTTGAGGATCAGCAGCTTGGGGGTGGGATAGAGCCCCTCGATGACGCGCTCGATGCGGTCGAGAAAGGCGGCGTCGTTGCCCAGCGGCACGCGGATGACATTGGCGCCGGCCATGGCGACGGCATACAGGTGAATCGGGAAGGCCGGGTCGGGGACGATGGCGGTGTCGCCGGGGCCCAGCAGCGCCAGGCATAAGTGGCTGAACCCCTCCTTGGAGCCGATGGTGGCGATCACCTCGGTCTCCGGGTCCAGCGTCACACCGTGTCGCTTTTCGTATTTTTTGGCTACCTCCCGGCGCAGCGCGGCCAGGCCGTTGGAGACGCTGTAGCGGTGGTTGCGCGGGTCGCGGGCCGCCTCGGCCAGCTTGGCGACCACCGACTCGGGAGTCGGGTCGGTCGGGTTGCCCATGCCCAGGTCGATGATGTCGATCCCGGCCACGCGCTTCTCATACTTCATCTTGTTGATGCGCCCGAACAGATACGGCGGAAGCCGGGCGATCCGCGTTGATACTTCGATGTTGAAAGGGGTGGACATTGGAGCTTGTTGTTTGTTTTTTGTTGTTGGTGATTGGAAAATACAGACAGCCAATCACAGGAACGAACCATTAAGGTCGGGTGGCCGGGGCGGTGGCGGGCGCGGCCGCAGTCGCGGGCGCTGCTGCTGCCGGCGCTGCTACTGCCGGCGCCGTCGCTGTTGCCGGCGCGGCCGCGGTGGCCGGCTGCGTGGCGGGTTGGGTCGCCGGGGCGGTGGCTTCCGTCTTCTTCTTTTCCAGCAGTTCGCGGCGGATGGCGTCCTGATCCTTGATGACCGCCTGCTGCGCCTCCAGGCGCTGCTGGAACTGGTCGCGGAGGATCGGATCCTCGATCTTCATGGTCTGCAGGGCGGTCTGGGCCAGATGCTGGCGAAGCTGGTTGATGCGGGCCGACGTCCAGCGATCGATGAGCGTCTTGCGGACCGCCTCCTTCACATCCTCAAACTTCACCGCCTTGGGCGGGATGCGCCGCTCCAGTTTCAGCAGGTGATACGACCCCTCGGCCAGCACCGGATCGGAGACCTGCCCCACCTTCAGATCAAACGCCACGCGCTTGAATTCCTCCGGAATGTCCGTGGCGTTGCGGCTGAAGGCGGGCAACTCGCCCCCCAGGGCGCGGGTCCGCTCGTTGCGGCTCATCTGCCGGGCCACCTGCTCGAACGATTCCCCGGCCTTCAGTTTCGCCCTGGCCTGGGCCACTTCCTGGAGGTTGGCCAGTTGAATGTGGCGCACGACCACCTTCTCACCGTACTGAGCCTTCCAGGCATCCTTCAGGTTCTCCTCGGTGATTTTAGGCATCTGGGAGACGGCCAGCTTGCGCAGGTAGGCGTTGGCCTCCATCACCAGGTCAAATTCCGGTTCGCTGATGTGCTGCTGGAGGAGAAACTGCTCCAGCAGCCGGGCATTCTGCCGCTCGATCTGGGCGCGAAGCTCATCGGCGCGTTTTTGATCCTTTTTCGCCAGCGCGTCATCCAGGTCCGCCTGGAGCTTGTCGTCGGCCCCCTGAAACATGTGGCTGACGGTCCAGCTTCGCTCCTGGGCGATATCCGCGTCGGTCACGCGCAGCCCGGCCTGGGTGGCCTGGCGCTTGGCCAGATCGAGCTGCACCAGATGCAGCAGCACGTTCAGCCCGTATGCCTTGAACAGGGGCCGCCGGAGCTGGCTCATCGTGATGGCATCCCCATCGACGCGTGCGACAACCTCATCCGGCCGCGAGGTCGGAGCGGTGGCGGCAGGTTGAGATGCGGCCGCAGCGCCCCGGGCGTGCGGCGCGGGCGCCGGCCGCGACCCGGTTTGATTCGCGCACCCCCCCACCGCCAGCCCCAGACCGGCCCATAATCCAATCGATGCACACTTCAAAGCTCAGACTCCCGGTGAATTGTGCCAAGTATCGGAACCGCGCCCAAGGTGTCAAGACAACGGAGGCTCCGGCGGCCGCTCCGATCAACCCGATGCGCCCGCGTATAGCGAAAGGCCTGGCCTCTGCAGCACGCCTGGCACTTCCTGCGCGCGACGCGAAACCCGCATCCCTGCCTGCCGGTGGAAGCGGGATGGCGATGGTCGATCGGTTCAATGGAGGCTACCCACCCCCGGCGGGTGCGGCGCATCGTGGAATGGTGGTGAAACCGCCGGCTAGGGTCCGGCGACGGCACGGGCGAAGGCGGCCATTTTTTCAACGGATTTGAGACCGGGAGCGCTCTCGATGCCGCTGCTGACGTCGACCGCCCAGGGATGGAGGCGCTGGATGACGGCGGCGACGTTGTCCGACGAGAGGCCGCCGGCGGCGATCAGGGGAGGAAGGCCCTCGAAGACGCCCTGTTCCCGCGCCTCGATGATGGTTTCCCAGTCATTGGCCTGGCCGCTGCCCCCGGGCAGCGGGCCGGCCGTCTCCAGCAGCAGCCCGCGCAGGTTCGTCAGTTGCAGGCGGGCAATCGCCTCGCGCCACCCCTCGAGGGTCCGGCGCAACTCGCCGCGCCGAACGTGCAGCGCCTTGAGAATGGGAATGGGATGCAACTCGGCGATCAGCTCGGGGGATTCATTTCCATGGAGCTGCGCCCAGCGCGCGCCGGTCTCGCCCAGGGTCTGGCGGATCTGCCCGGCCGACGCATTGACGAACAGCGCCACCGGCGTCACGAACGGCGGCAGCGCTTCGACAATCCCACGCGCCTGTTCCACCGTCAGATGGCGCGGCGAAGGGGGATGAAAGACCAGCCCCACCGCGTCGGCCCCCAGTTCACCCGCCGCCCGGGCGTCGTCCTGGCGCGTCATGCCGCAGAATTTGATGCGCGTGCGCTGCATGCCGTAATGCTAGCTGGTTGCCGGGGCAGAGGAAAGTTGGCATCTTCCTGGTGATTGGTTTTTTGTTGTCTGTTGTTTGTCGAATTGCACGCAACCAATAACCAGGAACAATTATCCGTTGGAGAGGCATCATGCGTTCGAATTTTCTGGCATTTGATCTGGGGGCCGAGAGCGGACGTGCGCTGCTGGGCACACTGGCCGACGGACGGCTGACGCTGGAGGAGCGGCATCGCTTCGCCAACCCGACCGGCACACTCCACCGGCGGCTGCACTGGAACCTGCTGGGCCAATGGGAGCAGATCAAGGAGGGGCTGCGCCGCACGGCCGGCGTGAAGCTCGACGGCATCGGCGTGGACACCTGGGGCGTCGATTTTGGGCTGCTGGATGAGGCGGGACGGCTGCTGGACAACCCGGTCCATTACCGCGACCCCTGGACGGAGGGGGTGATGGAGCAGGCGTTTGCCCGCCTGGGACGCGAGCGGCTGTACGAAGTGACCGGGATTCAGTTCATGCGCTTCAATACCCTGTTTCAGCTTCTGGCGATGCGAACGCACCGCCCGGATTTCCTGGAGCGGGCGCAGACCCTGCTGTTCATGCCGGACCTGTTTCACCATCTCCTGACGGGCCAGAAAAAGAGCGAGCTGTCGATCGCCTCCACCAGCCAGATGATTGACGCCCGCTCGCGTAACTGGGCCGCCCCTTTGCTTGAGACACTGGAACTCCCCGCGCGCCTCCTGCCCGAGCTGGTCCCCTCCGGCACAGTGCTGGGAAGCGTACTTGAGGAAGTGGCGGCCGAATGCGGGGTTGCCCCGGTCCCGGTCATTGCCCCCGGCTGCCACGACACGGCCAGCGCGGTGGCGGCCGTCTCGGCCGAAGGGGCCGACTGGTGCTACATCAGTTCCGGCACCTGGTCGCTCATGGGGGTGGAACTCGAGCAGCCCATTCTCTCGGCCCAGGCAATGGCGCAAGGCTATACCAACGAACTGGGCCTGGGCGCTGCGGGCGGGGCCGCCACTCCCTCCGTGCGTTTCCTGAAAAACATCGCCGGCCTGTGGCTGGTGCAGGAATGTCGTCGGCAATGGCAGCGCGAGGGGAGCGACTACACCTATGCCGAGCTAACCCAAATGGCCGCCCAGGCCGACACCTCCGCCCTGCTCAACCCGGACCATGCCGCGTTCCTGTTGCCGGGGGACATGCCGGACAAGATCGCCCGGTTCTGCCGGGAGACCAACCAGACACCCCCCGCCACGCCTGGCCAGTTCATCCGCTGCTGCCTCCAAAGCCTGGCGCTGACCTACCGGCGTACGCTCGAGGGGCTGGAGGCGATTCTCGGCCGGCGGCTGGGCGTGATTCATGTGGTGGGCGGCGGCAGCCAGAACGAGCTGCTCAACCAGATGACGGCCGACGCCTGCGGGCGGCCGGTGCTGGCCGGTCCGGTGGAGGCAACGGCCATCGGCAATCTCCTGACCCAGGCCATCGCGGCCGGGCGGGTGGTCGACCGCGCCCAGGCCCGCGCCATCGTGCGGGCCAGCTTTCCGCTCGGCCGGCATGAACCACGCCAGGGCGGAATTTGGGATGAGGCATACGAGCGATACCAGCGGCTTTGCTGATGCAGGCGGTCTTTGTTGCAACGCGAAGCGGCCTCAGCAAGGCGGTCCGCAGGCTTTTTTCATTGACAATTTTGTGGGAAAAAGCTAGCGTAAAGGTCACCTGAGTTCCCGTCCCCCTTGCATACATTCCAATGTATGCCGGCAGTTTGAACGGAGCCAATTTATGACGGAACTGCAAACTCATGGCCGGAGCGGGCGGGGGTGGGGCAGACGGCGCGCCGCGTTCACGCTGGTTGAGTTGCTGGTCGTCATCGGCATCATTTCCGTTCTCATCGCAATGCTCCTGCCGGCCCTGAACAAGGCCCGCGAGTCGGCCCAGACGGTCTCCTGCCTCTCCAATGTGCGCCAGCTCATGCAGGGGATCATGATGTATGCCAATGACAACAAGGGATACCTGCCGATCTGCGAATTCGAAACCGGGGCCGACCCCTTCGTTGAGTGGTCCGGGCTTCTGGGGGCGCGGGAGTACGGCTATATCAAGAATCCCGATGTCTTCATCTGCCCCGACCGGCGCGACATGGGTCTGGAGGGGGATGTGGTCAAGTGGCTGCACCAGGCGATCACGCAGGAAAATGCCCATCGCACAGGCATTTACAACGTCGGCTGGGAGTATGTCTGTTACGCCGCCAATCAGTATGGCGCCATGCCGACCGAGGGGCTGATCCGGGACTACGACTACCACCTGCTGAAAGTCAGCCAGCCGGGGCTGGATCCCGCCTCTATGATGGTCTTGATCGACAGCTACGCCCCCAACTTCGCCAAGAGCGGCTACTGGGGCTGGTATTCGGCTCGTCCCAATACGACCAACGCCTACCCGTGGGTTCACGGCGGCGGTGTGGTCAACTGCGGCTTTCTGGATGGGCATTGCGCCGGCGTCCAGGCCGCGGAACTGGGGTGGGATTATCACCAAAAAGACTGGATTCCCGGCCACAGCCTCAAGGCTCGGCCCTGGTATTGGGGGGTGTATACGGCCGATTAGACAAGGCCATCCGGCCACCGCGGATGTTCCATTCAAGGAGCAACAAGATGCTTTCCATCACAAAGCCATCGCAATCACAGCTGCCGGCAGTGGAGCACTGGAACGCACACCAGCAAACCCCGGCCTCCCGGCCGGATCGCCCCCCCGCCGCCTTCACGCTGGTCGAGTTGCTGGTCGTCATCGGGATCATAAGCATCCTCATCGCAATGCTGTTGCCGGCCTTGAATAAGGCGCGCGAGTCGGCCAAGGCGATTCAGTGCGCCAGCAACATCAAGCAGATCGGCCAGGCGCTGGCGATGTATATCAATGAAAACAACGGATGGGTGCCGGGGTGGCACGTCACGCTGGCGTCGGTCTCGGGCGTGGACTCCGTGCGCACGGGGAATCCCTTCTGGTGGCAGGCGCTGGCCCCCTACACCGGCAACAAGTACAGCCTGTGGGGCTGCCCGGCGGCCTCCGATTACAACATGCCGGTGACCGGCGACCAGAAGACGCTCAAGGATGCCGACGGGCTGGGCCCCTACCAGATCACCGGCGGCAAATGGTGGCCGGGGCAGCTCATGAACTACCGGCAGGACATCGGCATCAACTGCATGGGATTCGGCTACTACTATCCCACCCTGGGCCCGCCCAGTTGGGGCAACCAGATGCCGCTGCGCATCAGCCAGGTTCACCGAGCCTCCGAAATCATCTATGCCTATGACGCCGCCACCTATGACGAAGGGAACACCAATGGCGGGAAGTACACCCTCCCCTTTGCCCTTTGGCCGAGCAACAAGTCCGGTCCCGAGGCCCGCCATAACAACGGCGTCAACAACCTGTTCGTCGACGGGCATGTCCAGTGGGTCTCGGCCAAGGAGATGACCGACTGGATGAGCAGCACCGCCAAACGGAAAGTCCATTTTCTGGGGGAACAGCAGTAAGGGCGGCGTAACCCGCCGGCCGATGCATTTGGAGGCGCGCCACGAACCAACCGGAGGATTTTTATTGACACGCATCTTGCCCGGGCATTACCCTATGCGCCGTTTCTATGTCCTCGGAAAATACACGCGAGTGTATTTCCAACGACCCGAAAGGAGTATTGCCAGTGGCAAATGCACATGGCCGGCGAATGAATGAACAACACAGCAGGCGGACGGATGGAAGGCAGCGACTTTGGGGCTTCACCCTGGTCGAGTTGCTGGTCGTCATCGGGATCATCTCCATCCTCATCGCAATGCTGCTGCCCGCCTTGAACAAGGCGCGCGAATCGGCCAAGGCCATCCAGTGCGCGGCCAATCTGAAGCAGATCGGAACGGCGGTCCAGATGTATGCCACGGAAAATCATGGATGGGTGCCGGGTCACCACGTTGCACGGTCGCCGGAAGTGCCGGCGGGAACTCTGGATCGGGACAATCCCCTCTGGTGGCAGGCCCTGTCATACTATGTAGGCAAGCAATATGTCCTGTGGTCCTGTCCGGCCGCCTCGGATTTCGGCATTCCCATTCAACATTCCACTCCTCCGGTCCAGGGCATGACGATGGCGGGAATCAACGGGTTTGATCCCTACAAGGTCGGGCAATTCGATCCCAGTTCCGGCCAGTGGGTGGTTGGGCAGGTGATGAATTTCGGGATGAGCATCGGCATCAATGCCTGGACGTTCGGAAACAACTCAAATCTGGGCGCACCAGCCTCGTACGGTCCGCAGCGCCCCCTGCGCCTGAGCCAGATTCGCAATAGCGCGGATCTGGTCTACGCCTTTGATAGTGCCACCTATGACGAGGGCAATGTGCAGAGTGGCCGATGGTCCCTGACCGTCAACATCTGGCAAAGTCCGGTCAACAACAGCAATGGGCCCTTTCCCAGGCATAACAATGGGATCAACACGCTCTTTATGGACGGGCATGTTCGCTGGGTGGCGGCCAAGGAGATGCAGGGCTGGCTCTCCACGGGCGCCAATCGCAAGGCTCATATTTTGTTTATTCCATAATGACCACAGTCCACCACCAATGACCAGAGGGCAAGGGGGAGGCAAATTCTCTTCGGAAATTTCTCTATGATCGAAATACATGCGTTGGGACGGGCGTTTCTCGGATGCGTCGCGGTAGGACTCCTGGGGGCGGGTGTGGCACAGGCCCAGCCCAGGCACCAGCCGGCCTTCAAACTGACCCCGCCGGAAATCCGCCTGCCGCTGATGAAGCAGCCGCCCAAAATCGACGGGACGCTTCACGAGGCCGAATGGGCCGGGGCCGACCAGATGCGCGGCTTTGCCGCCTTCGGCGGCAGCGGCGGGACGCTGACCGACCAGAAAGGCTCGTTCTGGGTCGGGTCCGATGCAAAGAACCTCTACATCGCCCTGCGCACCGAGACGCCGCCGGGCGGAAAAATTCTCAGCCGCGCCAATCCGGTGACCGGCGGCGGCAACGCCAAAGCCATTTTCGCCGATGACAGCATCGAACTGTGGGTCTGCCCCAATCCCGACGCCCCCCCGGCCGAGCGGCGCGTGTACCAGGGCCTGCTCAATGCCAGGGGTGCGACCTACGACTCCGTGCAGACCTTGCGCGGGGGCACCAAATGGCACGGCCACTGGACGGTCAAAAGCAGCGTTCAGGACGATCACTGGGACTGTGAAATCACGATCCCCTGGAGCGACTTCGGGCTGGATTCCCCCGCCGGCAAGACAACCGCCGTGCGGGTCGTGCGCAACTGGATGCAGACGGCCGGAGGCGGCCAGCACGGGCGGATTCAAAGCGAGTGGGGCCTGGCGAATGAGGCGTTCGCCTCCCTCTCCAGCATGCCGCGCGTCACCTGGGATGAAAAAGCCCCGGTCGTCCAGGTGCGGCAGTTGCAGGACAAGCCCGACCAGCCGGTGGATATCCGCCTGGGGCTGGCCAATCCGGGCCCATCAGCGCAAAACCTGGCGGTGACGGTCCACGTCGTGCCGGAGGGGAACGCCGAGACCAATTACAAAAAGGACCTGACGCTGACGCCGGGACAGGATCAGCCGCTGGAGGTGAAGGCGGCCGGCAGCCGCGGCGAGGCGCTGGACACGCGCATCCAGGTCGCCTCGGCCGACGGCAAGACGATCTACTACCGCCGCGATTTCACCTGGAGCGTCGACCGGCCCGCGGAGGTCTGGAACCTCAACTCCGAATCCAACAGGCGCATCGGCGTCGATTTCGCCTATTTTCCCTCCTACAACGCGATGCATGTGAAGGTGGACCTGTCCAACCTCAAAAACCGCGACCAGGTGAAGGCGATCCAACTGGCGATCCGCAAAAAAGGGTCCTCCGATGCTCTGGCGCAAACGACCATGCCGCCGCTGAAACAGAGCGTCAGCGAACTGCGCGACTGGAAAATCCCGGCCCTGGCAGAGGGGGACTATGAACTGGTGACCATCGCCCAGGGCGCCGGCGGCGAGCCGGTGGTGGAGCCCTTCGTCCGCCAGAAGTTTGAATGGGAGGGCAACCAACTGGGGCGGTCCGACATCGTGGTCCCCCCCTTCACTCCCATCGCGGTCAAGGGAAATGAAGTGGATGTGATCCTGCGCCAACATCAGGTGAACGGCGCGGGGCTGTGGGACCAGGTGAGGGCCGACGGCAAGCCGCTGCTCAAGGGGCCGATGCGCCTGGAGGCGGTCATTGACGGCCAGACCGTCCTCGCCCAGGGCACGGTCAAGGCGGGCGAGCACCGCGACACCCGGGCGGTCCTCCAGGCCCAGTGGCAGGCGGGCGCCCTGAAGGGATCGACCCAGGACACCTGGGATTACGACGGGCTGATGAAGAGTGTCATTACCCTGGAGCCCACCAGCCGGCAGGTGCAGAGCCTGACGCTGGTGATCCCGGTGGATGCGGCGATGGCCCCCCTGATGCACGCGACCACCTTCGGCAACAAGTTCAACTACGCCGGAGAGATCCCCCGGGGCAACGGCGTAGTCTGGAAGAGCTCCCAGGCCCCGGCCAACGCCTTCATCGGCACCTATGTCCCTTACATCTGGGTCGGCGCGCAGGAGCGCGGCCTGTCCGTCTTCGGCGACAATGACGCCGGGTGGATCACCGACGACAAGAGCGACTGCCAGCAAATCGTGCGCAGGGACGATGGCACGCTGGAACTGCGCCTGCACCTGATTCAGAAGCCCGCTACCTGGGATAAGCCCCGGCGAATCACCCTCGGCTTCATGGCCACCCCCGCCAAGCCGATGCCGAGCGACTGGCGGCTCTGGACCGTCGCCGCCGCCCGCACCTCCAACGCCACCAGCCAGGCCAACGTCCCCGGCATGCTCAAGCAGGCGTTCTTCGGCTCCTACATCTACTGGGGCGGCATCTCCAACTCCGGCGATATCTATCCCGATGACGGCAACGTGAGCATCTGGGAGGAATTCGCCCGCCTGCGCAAGACCGGCAAATACGATCCGGCCTTCCTCCAGAAATGGTCCGACCTGGCGTATGCCAAGGTGGGCAAGACGCGCCCGGCCCGCCTCAAGGGGCTGGAGGCCGGGGCGCGCGCCGGGCTGCTCTCCATGGCCACCCAGCCACAGAACGTCCTGATCTACACCAACGCCATGGGCATGCGCTGCGACACCCCCGCGGCCCGGACCTTCATCAACGAGTGGAGCCGCGAGCCCTTCCCCCAGCGCCAGTGGGGCTACGCCACCGGCTCGGACTACGGCGTCAATCCCGTCCTCAGCTACCGGGACATGCGCGCCTGGTGGTACAAAAAGAGCCTGGAGCTGTTCAATGACGCCATCTACTGGGACTGCGTCATGCTCAGCCCCGCCTACAACCCCATCGCCTCCGACGCCTACGAGCGCCCCGACGGGCAGGTGCAGCCCTCGGCCGGCATCTGGGAAAAACGCGCCCTGGTCAAGCGCGGCGCGGTGCTGGCGCAGGAGATGGGCAAGCGCAACACCAACATGGTCCACATGAGCGGCACCGAGATCGTCCCCATCAACGACTTCTCCGCCACCCAGGCCGACTGGGAGCTCAAATACGGCGCGGGCGACTTCCAGGACAAGTTCCCCCGCGACTACATCCAGGCCCAGACCATCGGCCGCCAGGCCGGGCTGGTTCCGATCGTGCTGCTGAACCAGAAGTTCATCGTCGGCACCAAGCAAGAGGCGGCCCAGCAATACCGCACCGCCGCCGGTGTGATGCTCAGCCACGAGCTCAAGCCCTGGTCCAGCCGGGGGCAGTGGGTCAAGCCCGACTGCTTCTGGGAAAACTACGACCGCCTGGTCAACTTCGGCTACGGCCAGGAAGGCACAAAGGTCTACAACTACTGGCAAAGCGACTACCCCGCCCGGATCAGCGGCCAAAGCGCCTCTCTCCTGGTGAGCAAGCCGGGGGCGGCCATGCTGGTCCTGTGCGACTACGGCGACGGCGGCGCCTTCACCGTCCAACTGGACGCCAAGGCGCTGGCGCTCGGCAGTTCGCTCAAGGCGGTGAACGTGGAGAACGATCAGGCCGTCGAAATCAATGGCGACACCCTCACCGTCCCGCTGAAGAAGCATGATTTCATGGTCATTCGCATCGAGGGGGGCAAATGAGGATCTTGTTCCAGGATAAAGCGGCACAACGACACAGCGACGGGGCGAAGAAGGAAGCGCCTCTGCCCCGCCCCGGCGCTCTGGTGGTTTCATCGCTCCGTCGCCTGGCCACCCTGTCCCTCCTCCTGGCCGCTCCCCTTTCCGCCGCCGCCCCGGCCGAGCCCGCCCCCCCGGGCAATCCCGCCATCGACCGGTTCAATCCCGCCATCACCTTCTATGCCTCCTTCGACGGCCATTCCACCGCCGACCTCTCGGCCGGCAGCGGCAAGGCCAGCGGCAACGCCCAGAAGCTCCAGTGGGAAAAGGGACTCCTGGGCCAGGCCCTCCGCGGGCGCACGGTCAACCTGATCTACCCGGCCCAGGGGAACATCGATCTGTCGGTGCCCGGGGCCCTGGCCCTGTGGGTCTGCCCCGAGCGCTGGAACGATGCCGACAAGCCGCCGCAGGTCGGCTTCGCGACGCTCCACAACCATGGGCGCACGCTTGTGCTGGCGCGCCAGGGAGGTAAATCCAACCACCAGGCGTTGATGGCGATCTACGGCCCCAACGCCAACGACGCCAAAACCCGCGCCCTGGTGAAAAACGGCTCCAGCCAGCACTGGAAACCCGGCCAATGGCATCTGCTGGTGGTCAACTGGGGCGAGGGGTACGTGGAGCTGAGCGTCGACGGCGGCGTCTTCCGGCGCGGAAGCACCCGCCATCCGGCCGCCAAACCGACCGACGACCCCGGCCAGCTGGCCATCGGCGCCGGCGGCTTCCCCACCACCCCCTACCGCCTGGACGAGCTGCTCCTCCTGGACCGTCCCCTGAGCCACGAGGAGGCCCAATGGCTCTATCAGACCCTCACCCAACCCGGGCCCAAAGCGCCTCCTCCCGCCGCCCCCCAGCCATGAACCTCCTCCGCCCCTTGTCGCCGCTCCTGGCCCTCCTGCTCCTGGCGGGGTGCGCCGCTTCCCCTCCCGCGACCGCCCCCCGGTCGGCCTCCATCGACCTCTTCTCCCATGGCCTGGACACCCCCAAGGCGATGTGGCCCACCGGCCTGGCCGACCCCACCGCCCAGTTCCTCCCCTTCTCCAGCGCGGTGCAAAAGGTGGATCAGGGCGTCCTGCTGCGCATCGCCGACGCCGCCCCGAAGACCACCGAGCAGGCCAACGGCCGCTACCTCGGCCTGGGCCCGTTTCGGCTCCGCCCCTCCACCCGCTACCGCCTCCTCGTCGAATCCAGCCAGGTCTACAACCAGGCGATCCGCTTCTGGATCATCTTCCGCCGCGGCCAGACCGAAGGCCTCACCCCCCTGCTCCCCCTGGGCAGCCTCACCGACAGCGGCCGATCCACCTATGCCCGGACCTTCATCACCCCCGCGCAGGTGGACAACGCCATCATCTGGCTGCGCATCGAGCCGACCGGCAACAACAAGCTGCACGCCGGCACGGCCGCCCTCCTGAGCCACGCCCGCATCGAAGAACTCGGCCCGGTCCCCGTGACGCCCCAGGCCCGCCCCTTCTACGGCAAAAACCTCCTGGCCGTCGCCGACTTTCAGGCCGCCCCGCCGGGCCAGCCCGATGACACCGCCCTGCGGCTGGTCAACAACCCCCACTGGAAAGAGGGCCCCTACCAGGCCCAGATCGTCCGGACCGAGGAGGGAACAAAGGCCCTGAAGGTCGCCTGGAAGCCGGGCCTCTATCCCTACGTCCATTTCAAGAGCGATCCGGCCCCCTTCTACAACAACTCGGCCCGGTTCACCGTCCGCATCCGCGGCCACGGCGCCGTCAAGCTCGGCCTCTGGTGGGTCCGGCAACACCTCCCCTACTTCTACCAGCACGAGCGGACGTACGAGCTGAGCGGCCAATGGCAGGAGATCTCCATCGCCTCCGGCTGCGCGGAGCCCCTGACCCAAAGCGCCGCCGCCAGCATCTCCTGCGTCGGGAAGGAACCGGTCGAGTTTGAAATCTCCAACCTCAGCCTGGTGATCGAACCGCCCGGGGGAAGCGGACCATAAAGGGCAACCCATGACACAAAACTTTCCCACTGCGGCCAGGCCCCCGGCGGGCGTCGGCCTGATCGGCGCCGGCGGGCGCGGCGTCTTGAACCTGGCGGCCAAAATCGGCCAGCGCCAGGAGGCGCTCGGGCTGCGCGTGGTGGCGGTCTGCGACACCAACGCCCAGCGCCGCGAGGATGCAAAGGCCTATTTGGAAAACCAGCTTCAATTGCTCGGCCGCCCGCGCCCGATCCGGACCTACGCCGGCGCCCGGGAGATGATCGCCGATCCGGAGGTGAAGGCCGTCCTCATCACCACGCCGCAGGATGCCCACGAGGAACCCTTCCTCGCCGCGGCCGAGGCGGGCAAGGTCATCTTCTGCGACAAGCCGCTGGCCGCCACGCCCGAGGCCTGCCTGCGCATGCGCGGCGCCTATGAACAATCCGGCCGCCCCTGCATGATCGGCTTCACCCGCCGCTACGAGCACTCCTGGATGCAGATGCACCGGATGATCCAGGAAGGAGCCGTCGGCCAGCCGCGTCTGCTCCTGCTGCGCAGCGTCATCCCCTACTACACCTATTTCCACCGCTGGCACCGGCGAAAGGCCTGGAGCGGGGGGATCCTCAACGAAAAGAGCGCCCACCATTTCGACGCCCTCAACTGGTTCGCCGGATCGACCCCGCTCCGCATTCACGCCCTGGGGGGGCGAACCGGCGCGTTCGCCCCGCGCCCGGGATACCCCGCGCGCTGCGGGGAGTGCGACCGGGACTGCCCCTGGCGGGCGATCAACGAACACCGGGGCCAGGATGCCGTGGGGCGCCTGCGGAGCGACTATGCCGACGACCCGGAGCTGCGCCTCATCAACGACAAGTGCGTCTACGATCCCCAGAGCGACATCGACGACCACGGCATCGTCACCATCCAGTACGCCAACGGCGTGCAGGCGGTCCTCTTCCTGTGCATCTTTGGCCCCCATTCGCCCGACCAGGAGACGCTGGAAGTCGTCGGCGACGGCGGGCGGATGATCCTCACCCGCCACCCCGGCACCATCGACCTGGCCACCGTCGGCCACGAGGGGAACATCCAAAAACAGATTGACGCCCGCGACCCGCTGCACCAGACCAGCCATTTCGGCGCCGATCACCGGCTGATCGAGATGATGGCCAATTTCGTCCACGACGGCACGCCGCCCCCCGTCGGCTTCCCCGAGGCCTTCCAGGCCAGCATGATGGCCTTCGCCGCCCAGGACTCCATCGCCGCCCAGGGGCGGGTGGTGGAGTACAAGGAATAATCGGGGTCCAAGGTCCGCGGTTGGAGGTTCAAACGATCAACGAATAGACCGGTGCCATGAGTCAACATACCCGCTGATTCGCGCGGCCGGACCCTGCGAAAATGCTGATTCAAGACATCAAACCGTCAATGGCGACAATCGCGCACGCAACACTATTTGACCAAGCAGCGCTCCATCCCGCCAAACCAGCCGGGAAGGCAAAAAACCTCACATCGACGAAGTGTCTCCGCCCCTGTACCCCATCAGCACCTGGGCGATCAGCTCATCCCGCCCGCTGACGTCCATTTTCCGATACAGGTCGCGCAGATACGTTCGCACCGTCTCCACGCTCAGCCCCAGGTCACGGGCGATTTGCTTGGGCGCCCGGCCCCGCGCCAGGTGGGCCAGAAGCTGGCTCTGGCGGGGCGCCAGCCGCCCGCCGCCGGGGGGACGCACCTCCAGTTTTCCGGCCCGGTCCAGGCGGCTCAGCTCCGTGATGAACAATTGCCCGATGCGCTGCTCCCGCAGGCTGAAATTCCGTTCGCCCATGCGCCGGTGCAGGGCATAGCCGCGGATCTGTCCCGGGCCGCGCGGATAAAAAGTGACCAGCAGATCGTTGACTCGGCACGGCCCCAGCAACTGCTCATAGGCCGGATAGCCCCGATATTCCCGGTCGGTCATGATCCGCGTCCGGACGGCCACGGTGATGTCGCTCGATTTGCCCAGCGTGGCGGCCACCATCGGGTCGTCCATGGCGTCATACTGGCACCATTCGGCCGAAGTGTAGTGAATCCAGTCCGGATCGAACACGCCGCCGACGATCAACTCCGTCGGAACCGGATGCCCGCCGGTCACAAAATGCTCGAACAGCACGCTGAACCCGTTGTGGCCGCCGATCAACCGCCCCAGCCCGTTGACCAGCATCCGCCTCTGGGCCGGGCCGTCGTAGCGCAAGTCGCGGGCATCGCCCAGCAAACGCATAATACTGCGCACGTCGCTCAACCGCAGGCGGTTGCTCTGTCCCATCCGGGGGCCTCCAGGATGTGTTACAGTCGTACAGATCGCCGAAATGATAACGGCCCGAAGATGGACACAATCCTAACGGCCCCCACCTTCACGGGCAATCGTTTTTTTCAAAGAGCGATTAAAAATTTCCGCAAAAATCCGCTTCCACGAGGAAAATAGACCATGACGGATAGGCGTCAATGTCCCATATTGACAGAGTGGAGCCAAACCTGAAGAATTCGGCCCTCTCCGGCTGAATCGGTCGAACCAGGCCGGACAATCTTACGGTGCGGCGCGGGGGGGCATATCGGAAGGAGAAGAAGATGGGGACAAAATACAAGCGGTCCGCGTTTACCCTGGTCGAGTTATTGGTCGTTATCGGGGTGATCAGCATTTTGATCGCCCTGCTGCTGCCCACGCTCTCGGCCGTGCGGCGGGCGGCCAAGGACACCCGATGCGCCTCCCAGTTACGCCAATTGACCGAGGCGACGGTGATGTACCTGAACGACCAGCGGCATTACCCCTACCAGTCCTCGATGCCCGCGCTGGGCGGGGCGCTGCCGTTGGCGATCCAGGCGCCGGTCTTGAACGCGATCGGCCCGTACCTTTCATGGCAGCCGGTCCTGGCGACCCAGAATATTCGGGAGCTTCCGGCGCTGTCGGTCTGCAACCTTCGCGCGGAGGTGGACGCCATGCTGGAGCCCTATCCGCCGGCCGCCTTCGGTGCGCCTTTCTGGAACACGGGATACAGCTACTGCGGCGCGCTGCTGTCCATGGGGCAGGTCTCCGGCACGGGCAAGGCCCTGATTCCCCAGCGCGTGGCCGACCTGCGGGGAAACCGGCGGGGCGTGCTCTGGTCGGACAACATGGTCCTGATGGAATCGGGCGGCGCGCCGATCGGCTGGGGCTATTTTCACATCAAGGGGGGACACCATGTCGAGCCGGTTTTCCTGACCATTGTCGATCCCGTCTCCTACCGCGGCCATCACCGCGCCTGGAGCGATGGAAGCGTCGAATGGCTGCCGCGCGGAAGTTTCTCCCTCACCCCCGCCGACGCCGAAACCACCGCGGCCTACCGGGTCGGCACGGCGGGACTGATGGTGTACATCTATTACTAACCTTCGCAGGACCGCCTCAGCCAAACGAGCAGATGTAGGGTGGGCCTTGGCCCACCGGTTGTCCGTGGTGGCCCAAGGCCCACCCTACAAACTGTGAGGCTTGTTCCATAGTTTCAGCCGGCACCGAGCCAAATGTGGGAAAGTTCAATGCGAATCATCACCTTTTTTCTTCCAACTGCCTGGACGTTCATATTGGCCCTCGTTTGTCTGGCGATATGTTTAGGAGTGACATGGGCACTGATTCGTTTTCGGCGGTTTTTGAACTTCGTCAGG
>JBIQLO010000011.1:0-33906 GCA_044464175.1 Planctomycetaceae bacterium
GGCCTCAACGACGACGGGTCCGGGGGTATTGAGGGCCTGCTTGAGGATGGGACCGCACTGGGCAGGGTCCTCTATGTGGAAGGCGGTGGCTCCAAAGGCGCGGGCGACCATGGTGAAATCGATGGGCTGGAGTTCCACGCCGAATTCGGGGTTGCCCAGGAAGACCATCTGCTCCCATTTGATCTGCCCGAGGTAGTTGTTCTTGATGATGATGATCTTGGTGTTCAGGTTGTATTTGACGCAGGTGGCCAAATCGCCCATGAGCATGGTGAAGCCGCCATCGCCAACGAAGGCGACGCTCATGCGGTCGGGGTAGGCGATGGCGGCGCCGATGGCATAGGGAACCGCGCAGGCCATGGTCGCCAGGGTGCCGGAGCAGGAGAATTTCTGGTTACGGCGGGCAACGATCTGGCGGGCGGCCCAGGTGGTGATGGTACCGGAATCGGTGGAGATGATCGCATCATCGGGCAAGAGCTTGTTCAGCTCATGGGCCACCACCTGCGGCTTCATCGGCATGTCGGTGCGCTGGCCGCGGGTGCGCACCAGTTCCCACCAGTCGGCCATCCCCTCCTGGGCGGTCTGAAGGAAAGAGCGGTCCTCATTGCGGTTGATCATGGGCAGCAGCGCGGCCACGGTCGCGCGGGCATCGCCCACCAGGCCGACTTCCACGGGATAGCGCAATCCGATGCGGGCCGGGTCCAAGTCCAGTTGCACGCCGCGCGCCTGGCCGGGCTTGGGATAAAATTCGATGTAGGGGAAGGAGGTGCCGACCATGAAGATCGTATCGCAGTTTTCCATGGCGTCTTCCGAGGGCCTGGTCCCCAGAAGGCCGATGCCGCCGGTGGTGTAGGGGCTGTCATCGGGCACAACGCACTTGCCCAGCAGCGGCTTGACGATGGGAGCGCCCAGACGCTCGGCCAGTTCCTCCAGTTCCCTGCCCGCGCCCAGCGCGCCGCGTCCGGCGAGAATGACGATTTTCCGGCCGGCATTGAGGACTTCGGCCGCCTCGCGCAGGCCGCGTTCATCGGGCACGCCCGGCCAGCTTGCATAGACGTTGGAGACATGGTTGGGCTTGTTGCGGTGCTCGCGGTGCCCTTCGCCCATTTTGATTTCCTGTATGTCTGTGGGGAAGGTGATGCAGGAGACGCCGCGATAGCTCAGGGCTTTGCGGCAGGCGATTTCCGTCACATTTTGCACATGGGCGGGGCCCATGACCAGGGTGTTGTAGACCGCCACATCCTCATAGACGCGGTCCAGGTCCACATCCTGCTGGGAGTGGGTGTCGATCAGGTCGTGGTAGTGGTGCCCGGCGATGGCCAGCACCGGCTGGCCGTCCATTTTAGCATCGTAAAGCCCGTTGAGAAGGTGGATGCCGCCGGGCCCGCTGGTGGCCAGGCAAACCCCCAACCGGCCGGTGTATTTGGCGTAAGCGCAGGCAGCGAACGCGGCGGATTCCTCATGACGCACCTGCACGAAGCGGATTCGATCCTGCCGGACGCGCAGCGCCTCCATGACGCCGTTGATGCCATCGCCGGGCAGGCCGAAAATCACTTCAACGCCCCATTCCATCAACGTATCCATCATCATGCCCGCAGCAGTGTCCGACATGGCTGGCTCCCATGGGTAAATAGAAACGACAAATCGTCGCGGCCGATGCCGCAGGGGGATATGTAACAAAGCGTGTGCTAGAATGGGCGTGCCAGAGCCTGTTTTCCGGCAATGCAAGCGCGACAGCGTCTGAGATGACCACCTTCCCCGAATCCAATTCCGCGATGCTCCTGACCGCCCCCGGCAGCGGTGCGATTGCCGTCGTGCGGCTGGTGGGTCCGGCGACGGAGGCGTTTCTGGCAGAGCATTTTTCGGGGGTCGTTCGCCCCGGCCGATGCGTGCATGGCGTTCTGCGCGCCGTGCGGGCGGGAGCGATCCTGGATGATCCGGTCGTGACTCGGCCTGGTCCGAATATCGCCGAGCTCAATCTGCACGGCAGCGCGTGGATTGTGCATCAGGTGCTGGAATTGGCGCGGGGGGCGGGGTTTTCGGTGGACACTTCCCCGGCACTGCCACTTCCGGCCGAAGCCGTTGATCCCTGGCCGGGGTCGGGCGAAGCCGAGGGCGGGAACCTTTCACAGGCGGTGTTGCGGTATCTTCCCCTGGCGCGGACGGAATTGGCGGTTCGGGCCCTGCTGGCCCAGCCGAAAGCCTGGGATGGCTGGTGGAGGCTTGAGGCCGACCGGCGGCGGCAGGAAGCGGGCACCATGCTCGAGGACCGGGCGCTCTGGTGGCTGCTTCACCCCCCGCACGTGGCCATAGTGGGGCCGCCCAATGCCGGCAAATCAACCTTGGCCAATCAGCTCTTCGCTCAGGAGCGTTCCATTGTGGCCGACCAACCCGGCACGACCCGCGACTGGGTGGGAGAGCTGGCCAACATCAATGATCTGGCGGTGATGCTGGTCGATACGCCGGGACAGCGCCTCACGGAAGATCCGATTGAACGGGAAGCGATTGAGCAGAGCGGGGAAGTGATTCGATCGGCCGATCTGATCGTGCATCTGCTGGATGCCAGCCGGCCGTTGGAGGATTCAATCAGAACGACATCGGCGCCGGTGATTCGCGTGGCCAACAAGCAGGATCAGCGCACGTGGGAGGCCGAGGCGCTGGGGGCCATGCCCCTCACGGCCACGACGGGAGAGGGCCTGGAGGCGCTGCGGCAGGCGATCGTGCGGCAATTCGGGTGCGAGCGGCTGGAGTTGGACCGCCCCCGCTGGTGGACCCCGGAGCACTATGCTTGGCTCACAGCGCTTGCGGCGGGCCAATCCGTTCCAGAAACTCCTCCAGCCATACCGGATCGCCGCTGAATTGGCCGAAGGTCTGGTCGACGGCCTCATCCGTGTGTGTATCGGAGCCGGCGGTGGAGCAGAGGCCGTGCTCCAGACAGTAGGCGCGATAGACAGCGCCCAATTCCGGGGGGACGCTGGGGTGGCGGCACTCAATCCCATCCAGCAGGCACTCCCGGCGGAGCAGGTCCATGCGCTGGCGGTTGTCCACCTGGAAATAGCCGCGGGGGTGGGCGATGACGATCAGGGCCCCGGCCTCTTTCACCGCCGTGGTGACGGTTTTCACATCAGGGTAGGGTGGAACCAGACCGGTTTTGCGGATCGCCTCGCTCAATTTCGAGTAGTCGGCCGCGTCGGCGATGAAGCCGCGCCGGATGAAATATTCGCGCTGGCGTCCATTCTGGACGTGCGTCCATCCCTGCACAGCCAGGGTTTGAGGCGGGCGGTAGCTTTGGAGCAGTTCGTGGCGCTGCTGGTCGGTGTAGTCGTGCCCCAGTTGCTGCATGGCGCGGACGGTGCCGGCTCCGTATTCCTGCTGCCAGGCGTGGTATTGGTCGTAGACCGCCGCCAGGGCAGGGGGCGGGGTCCAGGGGAGGTTGTAGCAAAGCAGATCAATGGACCCAACCGAGGTGGTCACGGAAAGCTCGGCTGAGGGAATCAACCGCCCGGGGAAGGAGCGGGCTGCGGCCCGCACTTCGGCAAAGCCGTCGGCGGTGTGGTGTTCCGTGATCGCCAGGCATCCCACCCCCTTCTCGACGGCGGCCTTCAGGTAGGAATCCAGGTGGGCGGTGGCGTCATAGCTCCAGTAGGTGTGCAGATGCAGGTCGTACAAGGGCAAAGTTGAACCGTTGGGCATATGGATTCTCTTGTAGAGCGCCTCATGGAGGCCGCAGTGAGGTCAAGGACAACCGTCTCCAGTTCGACTCAATGTGGATCTTCGGAATCGCCGGCTAATGCATAAATGACAGCCTCGCTATGTCCTGATAGGTGACCAGCAGGAAGACGCCAAGGATGACCGCCAGCCCCACGATCTGGGCGATGGACATCGTTCGCGCTGAGAGCGGGCGGCCCTTGATCTTTTCGATGATGAGGAACAGGAACAGCCCGCCATCCACGATCGGGATGGGCAGGAAGTTCACCACCGCCAGGTTGGCGCTGATCATCGCCAGGAACCAGATCAGCCAGTCCAGCCCCTTGTAGGCGAATTTGGTTCCAGCGGTGAAAATGCCGACCGGGCCCATCATGTTCTGATAGGAGATCGATCCCTGCACCATGCGCTGGATGGTCACATAGAACTGAAGGATGAAGTCGCGGGTCTCGGTGATGCCCCAGGCGGCGGCCGTGAGGGGATTATCCGTTTGGCGCACCATGATCAATTCGTGGAGGTCCAGCAGAGCGGTCAATCGCTGGTCGCGCAAGGTGGCCAGCTGCTGCTTGTCCAGGCTCAGGTCGTAGGAACGCTCCTTGCCGTTGTAGGCGGCGACGACGGCGATCGGCTCTTCCGGACCGGCCGAAACCAGCGCCCGGCGCACGTCAAACCAGCTTTGCACCTTCTGCCCGTTGACGCTCACCAGGGTCGCGCCGGCGGGAATGTCGGCCCTGGCGGCGGGGCTGCTCGCAGCGCCGGCGGGCTTGGGAGCGGCCACCACGGCGTGGCGCTCGTCATATCCCAGGCCAACGCCCAGCCCGTAGCGCGTGTTGCCATCGGCGTCGCGCCCCACCTTCAGGTTGGGCTTCAAGCCGGCGACCTCGATCGTCTTACCATCGCGCAGCACGGTCAGCGTCACGACCTGACCGTTCTGGCCGGCATGGTTGAGTTTCTCGATCAGTTCGGCGGCCGAGGGGTCGGTGATCTGGCTGTCT
This sequence comes from Planctomycetaceae bacterium, assembly GCA_044464175.1. GTDB lineage: Bacteria > Planctomycetota > Phycisphaerae > Tepidisphaerales > Tepidisphaeraceae > JBIQLO01. The sequence goes on from JBIQLO010000011.1 coordinate 4,698, forward strand.
TTGCCCGAGAACTTCACGATCACATCTCCCGGCAACAGTTTGCCCAGGGCGGATGACTGATCGGAAACATTCATGATGGACGAGCGGGGCACCATGCCTGCGAAGGTGAGGGCCTGGTCGCCGAAGGGGCGCTGGAAGTGGGGACGAATCTTGACCTGCCGGGTCTGGCCTTTGGCGTCGCGGACGCTCAGTTCCACCGGTTGGCCGCCGGAGGCCTGGAGCGCTTCATCCAGTTTCCAGAACTGGTTTGGCTCCACCGGCTTGCCGTTGATGGCGGTGATGACATCGCCGGGACGGATCGACAGGGCATCGGACACGATCTGTTTGGGGTCCAGATCGACCACGGCCGCCTCTTTGGCGCTGATGCCTCGCAGCTCGCGCGGCTGCTCAATTCCCAGCATCAGAAATCCGTGCGGACCGGGGGTGGCGCGCTCGGGGGTGATCCAGAGTCGCTCTTTGGTCCCATCGCGGCGCTGGACATACATCAGCACCGGCTGGCCTTCGGCCGCCAGGGCGGTGTTGAGCCCGATTTTCGTGAAGTCATGCTGCCATTGCCCATCGAACATGAGGATGCGGTCGCCCACCTGCAGGGGGGCGAGTTGTCCGGCTTCGTTGACGGTGTGCTGGGCAGGCGAGCCGGAGAGGATGTCCCCCACTACCGGCGGGGCGACATGGAAGCCGATCATGAACAGGACCATGAAGCCGATCGCCGCCAGGATCACGTTCATGATGACCCCGGCCGAGACGATAATCATGCGTTTGCCAATGCTCTGGCGGTTGTAGGCGCGGGGGTCCTCGGCCGTGGCGTTGGGGCGCAGGTCATCCTGCCCGAGCATCTTGACGTAGCCGCCCAGGGGAATCCAGTTGAGGCGGTAGTCCGTCTCGCTGATCTGATTGAAGTTGGGGACGCTCTGCGGATCGGCCGCCGCCTGGGCCGCCAATGCCTCGTATTTCTTGCCGGAGGAGCCCCAGCGGAAGCCCATTCCCTTGCGCCAGGAGAAGATCGCCTGCCCGAAGCCGACCGCGAACTGCTCAACTTTCACGCCACACCATTTGGCGGCCAAAAAATGCCCCAGCTCATGAAAAAAGATCACGAAGCCAAACCCCAACACCAGCAGAATGACGTTCAAAGTGGTCAGCATAAATCTCTCAATCGAACCTGGGACTAATTTCGGAGGGGTTGGCCTTCCGAACTCCGGACCGGCAAGTCTCCCCCATTAACGCCCGCGCGGTCTGCCGCGCCCATCGGTCGGCCCCCAACAGATCGTCCAGCGTGGGGGAGGGCTCCAGCCGATGTTGCCGGATTGTACGCTCCACGATACGGGAAATCTCGAAAAAAGCGATTGTGCCGCTTAGGAAAGCCTCGACCGCCACCTCGTTGGCCGCATTCAGCACCGCGCCCAGGGTTCCGCCCCGGCGCGCCACATCGTAGGCCAGGCGCAGCGCGGGGAAGCGCTGCCAATCGGGCGGCTCAAAGTGCAGGCAGCCGGCCTGTCCCCAGTCCATCCGGCGGCCCAACCCCTGGCGCCGCTGCGGCCAGGTGAGGGCGTACTGGATGGGCGTGCGCATGTCGGGCGGAGAGAGTTGGGCCAGCGTCGATCCATCGACGAACTCCACCATGGAATGGATGATCGATTCCGGATGGATCACCACCTCCACCTTTTCCGGCGGCAGATCGAACAGGCGGCAGGCCTCGATCAGTTCCAGGGCCTTGTTAAAGAGAGTGGCCGAGTCGATGGTGATTTTGTTGCCCATGCGCCAGGTGGGGTGGTTCAGGGCGTCGGCCACGGTGGCTTTTTGCATCTGGTCCATCGTCGCGTTACGGAAGGGGCCGCCGCTGGCGGTGAGGATGACGCGCTGCACCTCCTCCAGCCGCCCGGCCTGCATCGCCTGAAAGATGGCCGAGTGTTCTGAATCGACCGGCAGTATGGGCACCCCCTTGCGGCGGGCGGCGTCAACCAGCAGCGAACCGGCGACGACCAGCGATTCCTTGTTGGCTAGCGCCAGGCGTTTACCCCCCTCCACCGCCGCCAAAACCGCCGGCAGCCCGGCCGAGCCCACTACGGCGGCGACCACCGTCTCAATATCGTCCCGGCGAACCAGGTCCACCAAGGCATCCGGGCCGGTATACAGGTCGATCCCCAGCCGCCGCAAGGAAGGCGCGGCGGATTCGGCCGCCGCCGGATCGGTCACCGCCACGGCCGCGGGACGATGCCGCCGGGCCTGCTCCAGCAGCTTGTCCACCTGCGTATGGGCGCTCAGGGCGGCCACTCGAAAGGGGGCACCCAGATGCTCGATCACCTGGAGCGCGTTGCACCCGATGGAGCCGGTGGAGCCGAGGATGGCAATGCGGTTGGACGCGGCCGTCATGCACGGGCAGTCTATCCGATTTGCGGTCCAAAGGACAAAGGAGCCTGAGATTTTCCTTGACACTGGTAAAAACCCCAGTTATTAACTGATTCATTAACCCATGGCCGCCACGATGACACATATCGCGAAGGAGGCAGGGGTCTCAGTGGCGCTGGTGTCGCGCCTGCTTCGGAACGACCCAACGCTCCGGATTACCGAGGCCCGGCGGCGGCAGATTCTGGACATTCACAAGCGGGTGGGAACGGTTAAGACACGCTCGCGCCGCCGGCGGCTCAGTCACACGATCGTGGTGCCGGTCAGCAGCGATTTTTCGCCCCAATACATCCATGCCAACGTTCTTGAGATAGAGCCTTACCGCAGTTTCAATTCCCATCTTCGGAAGCACGGTTTCCATCTCTATTTTGATTTCATTCCGGAAGCGGAGATCGTTCAACGCATCGGCTCCCTCGTCGGTGAACCCGCTTCATGCGATGGCCTGCTGCTTCTGTCGGGCCTCTGCTGCCAGGAAATCGCCGACGATCTGGGCAAGGCCCGGTTCCCCCATGTCAGCAACGACTTCCACGCCGAGCGGTATCAGATCAACACAGTTCACGCCCATCTGACGCAGGGAACCGCCCGCGTCATTGAACACCTGTATGCCCTGGGCCACCGTCGCATCGGCTATCTGGGCGCGCGGGCCGGATTTCGCCACGCCATGACCGTGGCGGCGCTGGCCGCGATGCGCCTGCCGCTGGATGAATCGCTGCACTGCTGGCTCGAAGTGCCTCCGTTGAATTCCTCCCAGGTCCAACGGTGGGATTTTGCGCGTGACGCCCTGCGGCAGTGGATCGACAGCGGGCGATTAAATCGGTCCGACGCGCCCACCGCGCTGATCTGCACAAATGACTATGCGGCCCTGGGGGCGGCCGACGCCTTGCGCGAGCGCGGCCTCCGGCCCGGAATCGATCTGTCCCTTGCCGGATATGACAACATAGAAGTCCGCGGGCCCTACCCCGCGGAAAAGCCCATACTCACCACCATCGACAACCCGCTGGATCAGATCGGACGGCGCATGGGCGAGTTGCTTCTCAATCAGATTCTCCATAATCAACATCAAATCGTTCACGAACGTCTGCCAGCGCCCGTGATCGAGCGGGAGTCCACCGGACCGGCGCCCGGGATGGACGCTGGCGGCCTTGATTCCATCAACACCTCAACAGGAGCAGGATCATGAAAGCGAACAAAGGGTTCACGCTTGTCGAGCTGCTGGTCGTCATTGGGATCATCAGCGTTCTGATCGCAATGCTGCTGCCGGCGCTGAACAAGGCGCGCCAACAGGCGCAGGTGGTACAGTGCATGAGCAACATGCGGCAGATCGGAATGGGCATTCAGATGTACACTCAGCAGAACAAAGGCATGTTCCCGCCGCGCAAGCTGTCGGATCCCGGCTACATCGCCGGCCACTGGCTGTGGATCAACCTGCTTCTGGACAGCCGCGTCATCGCAAGCGATATCACGCCTTCGAAAACCACACGCTACAGCAAGGTCTTCTACTGTCCCGCCTTCATGGCCGGCAGTGCCCCGATTAACATGGCGGACCCGGATAACTTCCGGGTGGTCAACGGTCTGACTTCTTATTCCCTCAATTACGCCCTGGACGCGGATTACACGAACTGGGATGGCTCATCCGCCATTCGCCACGGGGTAAGAATCAGCCAAGTGCGCCAGCCTGCGGAGACAATTCTGGTGATCGAGGGGAACGTTAGTGGCAGCGGCAGCTATTATGTGCTTCCGTATTATTCCTCCGGCACCGGCCACGTCTGGGCTTGGCATCCCAAGGATCGATGCAATGTCCTGTGGGTGGATGGTCACGTCTCGACCGTCCAGGCCCCCGTGCAGGATGACTACAAAAACGATTACAAATCCTTCTATACTGCAAATGCTCTAGGCAGAATTTTGAATCGAAGTTCGAAAATCGATCCGTGCTATTGGGATACCAATTAAGCCGCCAAAATCGTGTTGCCAACCCATTGATGCCGGTCAATGATCCGTCACCACCATTCAAAGGAGATTCTCCATGCGTCTGCTCCTGACCCTCGCAACCGTTCTATCCTTTACCGCCGCGGCGCGGGCCGCTGAAGTCAACATTGCCCAAGGCAAGTCTTACACGCTCAGCAAAAAACCCAACTATGCCCTGTGCACCGACGCCGGCGACAAGACGGATCTGACGGACGGCAAAAACTTCCGTTCGGAAGACAAGCAGATGTGGGTGCAGAAAGGGTGCGTCGGCTGGACGGGCGCCCGCCAGCCGGTTGCCATCACCGTTGACCTGGGGCAGGACCAGCCGATCGCCGGCGTCTCCTTCAGCACGGCCGCCGGCGGCGGCGGGGTCGGATTTCCCAGTTCCATCGCGGTGTCGGTCAGCACCGATGGAAAGACCTTTCACACCGTGGGCGACTTGATCGGCATGGAGGAATCGGCGCTTCCCACCTACGGGCGGGGAGCAGCCCATCTGCTGAAAACCACCCGTCTCCAGACCCACGGCCGCTATGTCCGTTTCAGCGCGATCGCCGCCACCGTCTTTCTTTTTTGCGATGAGGTGGAGGTGTATCGCGGAAAGGATGAGTGGCTCAAGCAGCCTTTGGACGGGCCGGTGCTGAGCGATGCCCAGTTGACCGATCCGCTGCGTCTGACGCAACTGGGCGTCCAGCGGCGGTTGAAAGCCGACTGGGCGATGGTGCGTTCGGCGGTGGAAAAGGAGGCTCCCGCCCAGGCAAAGGGCGGACTTTTGAAGGAACTGGATGCGTTGAAGGAGCCGATGCTGCAATCGCCCTACCCCCAGCGGCTGGAGGGGTTTCGGGCCATGGTTCCCGTGAACGACTGGGATGCGCGGATTCTGGCGGTGCGCGGCAAGCTCCTGGTCGCCAACGGCGCCAAGCCGCTGACGCTGTGGCATTCCGCGCCGTATCAGCTTCTGGAACTGCTCCAGCCGATTCCTGCCGAATCGATGCCCGCGCTGGAAGTGAAGATGCTGGGCAATGAGCATCGGGCCGAGGCGTTCAATCTCACCAACGCCAGCGCTGAGGCCCGGGAGGTGTCGTTCACGATCGACGGCCTGCCGGACGGGGCGGTGCAGGTGTTTCAGGTGGAGACGGTGGACACGCGCGAAAACCGCCCCGTCGCCACCGCCCTGACGCCCCTGCAGGCGAGGTCCGGCCAGTACACCACGACCGTGCCGGCCGGCATGACGCGGCAGGTCTGGCTCTCCTTCGATTCCAAGAGCGTTCCCGCAGGGCAGTACTCGGGACAAATCCACCTGCCGGCGCTGGACCGCTCGATTCCCCTGAAGCTTTCGGTAGCTTCCGTTCGCCTGGCGGACGATACCCCGCTGGCGACGGCCATGTGGGACTACATCTCCACCAACATGTACGGCATCACGGAGCAGAACAAGGCCGCCGCCAGGGCGGACATGATCGCCCATGATGTCAATGTTGTCTGGAGCAGCCGCGCCTCCACGCCGTTGCCGGAGGCGAAGGATTTCGATGCCGACGGCAATCTGAAGGGAAAGATCAACTACGACAAATGGGATGCGTTCGTCAAATTCTGGCCCGGCGCGCGGTATTACATGACCTTCGCCGCCTACCCGACGACGGCCAACACATTTGCCGGCATGAAGCTGGGCACGCCCAAATGCGACCGGGCGCTGGCGCAATGGGCCGCCGACTGGGCCAGGCACAACCGTGAATTGGGCCTCAAGCCCAAACAAGCGGCCATCTGTTTCATCGACGAGCCGGGCAATGAGGCCGCCTACACCGCCAGCTTCCATTTTATCAAGCCGTTCGGCGACGGTACGGAGGACATCCTCACCTTCAGCGACCCCGGCATTCACAATGTAAAACAGCTGGAACAGGCCCGCCCATTGCTCGAGGCGGTGGACATCATCGAGCCGACGCGTGCCCACTATGACCTGGCCGGGAAGAAAGTCCAGGAGGCCTATCGCCAGTTGCAAGCGCAAGGCAAGCAACTCTGGTTTTACATGTGCACCGGTCCCACGCGCCAGTTTGACCCGGCCTATTTCCGCCTGCAGCCCTGGCATTGCTTCGCGGCCGGCGCCACCGGCAGCGGGTTCTGGGCCTACGGCGACAACGGGAAGGCCGACAGCTGGAATCCCTACACCGCCGTCGGCGCGACCAGCTACACGCCGGTTTATCTCGGGCCCGATTCCGTGGCGTCCAGCAAGCACTGGGAGGCATTGCGCGAGGGGATCGAGGACTATGCCTACCTGTCGCTTCTGGCCCAGAAGGGCGCTGATGCCCGCCAGCTGGCGCGATCGACTCTCGAGCAGGTGGTGAAACTGCACGGGATCTACTACTCCGCCAGCGCCTGGGGCAATCCATCGCTCCAGGCGGAGGCGGCGCGGTTGAAGGTCCTGAGCCAACTGGCCCAGTAGTTCGGGCAACCTGCAGGCGGACGCGGTGCGCCATTGCGAAGGGGCTTGGGACGGGACTATAATTCGGCATACCCCGCCGGATCGACGCCGCGGCGGCCCACCGTCGGCGGGCCCTTTCAAGGAGATGTCACATGCGAGTGGGAACCCTCTTATTGTCGGCCGCGCTGGCCGCTGTCCCCGTGGCCCCGGCCGCGCTGGCGGGGGAGGCCCCGGCCACGCAGCCCGCGGCCCCGGCCCACCCTCAATCCGCCCTGGATTTCACCGTGAAGACGATTGACGGAAAGGATGTGAGCCTGGACCAGTATCGCGGGCACGTGCTGCTGATCGTCAATGTCGCCAGCAAGTGCGGCAACACTCCCCAATATGCGGGGCTGGAAAAAATGTACAAGCAGTACAAGGACCAGGGGCTGGTCATCCTCGGCTTCCCCGCCAACAACTTCGGCCACCAGGAGCCGGGCACCAACGCCCAGATCAAGGAATTCTGCGAATCCACTTACAATGTGGATTTCCCCATGTTTTCCAAGATCAGCGTCAAAGGGGAGGACATGGCCCCGCTTTATCGATATTTGACGCAGCAAAAGACCGCGCCCAAGCCGGCGGGGGATGTCAGCTGGAATTTCGAGAAGTTTCTGATCGGGCGGGACGGGCAGGTGGTGGCCCGCTTCACCCCCAAGACCAAGCCGGACAACCCGCAGCTTGTGTCGGCGGTCAAGACGGCGCTGGAGAGCACCGCCCAACGCTGAAGGCGGCGGGCGGCATGACGAAGGTGACGCTCAGTCCCCCGGTCCCTTGCCGTTGAAGACCGGCAGGTAGCGGTTGGGCATCTGCAGCACGATCAGCGCCATGGCCGTGCAGTATTCCTGGCTGATTTCGCCGGTCCAGGAACCGTCCGGCTGCTGGCGCCCGCACAGTTCATCGCGGATCAGCGGATACCACATTTTCCAGTAATCGCCCCCCGCCAGGAACATTGCCTGGGCGGCGTAGTATTGGCCGTAAAAGTAGTGGCTCAGCGTCACGCCGCGCCCGGGGCGGAAGCGGGCAATGTAGTGCAGCCCGCGCGTGATGGCGTCGCCCTGGAAAATGCCGGAATAGTAGAGGGCATCCACGCCGGCCGCCGAGCGCTCAAAAGCGCTGCCCCCCCCGCCGGGATTGGCCATGTAGCTGAAGCCCCCATCCGTGTTCTGGCAGCGCTGCACATAGGCGATCGCCTTGTCGATCACCTGCTTGTCCACGTGAATGCCGGCATCCCGGGCCGAGCGCAGGGCCATGATCTGGGCAATGGTGACGGAAATGTCGGCATCATCCGCCACCGGCTGATAGCGCCATCCCCCCTCCTTGTTCTGCGTCCGTTCGATCAGGCGCACCGCCCGCTGGAGCTTTTCCTTCACGATGTCGTTTAGCTCCCCGCTCATGCCGTCGGCCTCGCCCAGAAAGAGGGTGGCAAAACCGTGGGAGTACATCACCGCGTGCATGGAATCGGGCGACAGCAGCCCCGACTCCTGGGCGCTGCCGGTGATGAAAAGGACGGTCTTGCGCACCACCTCCCCGTACTTGCCCCGCCCCGGCATGTTTCCGGCCGACATGAATGCCAGCCCGCTCAACGCCGTGACGGCCGACTGGGCGCCATAGGTGGTGTCGGCCGCACCGAAACTCCCGTCGGCATTCTGATGGGCCGCCAGCCACGCCAGCCCTTTTTCCACCGCCTGTCGCTGGCGGTCGTTGATCTCTTCACCCGTCACCTGATTGGCGTGCGGCGCCAGGGCGGCAGCTTGTGCCGCCAATGGAAAAAGGAGCAATAATGCACCCGCCAGCCGCTTTACCTTTTCCATTTTCCCTTTTCCATTTTCCATCATCATTCCCCCTCCTTCGTCGCCAGCGAGCGGTAGTAATCCTCTACCAACTTCTGGTACTTCTGGATGACCGTCTCACCCGCGCTGTCGATGACCGCCGCCCGCGTGCGCGGGGAAATACCTCCCCACTCGCGCATCGTTTGACGGATGTCCTGATTCGGATGAGCGCCCGATTCGCCGCTGCCGGGACCCAGCGTGGAGGCCTTGGCCGCCGTCGTGCCGCCCTGGGCGGCCTGTCCCTTCTGCCCGCCGGCCTGCTGATTGTCCGGCTGTCCCTGCTGCTGGTCCGGAGGTTTCTGCTGCTGCTGCGCCTGGGCGTTGTTCTTCTGGCTGTTGGAGGAATTCTTCGCCATCTGCTGCCGCGACTGATCGATCAGCTGGTCCAGGTCTTTGAGGATGTTCTTCTGCACCGTCTGGGTCACTTGCCCGGGATCGTGGTTCAGCGCCAGCCGCTGGTGCGATCGCCCCATGCGCTCGCCCAGCCGGTGAATCCCCTCCCCAGCGCCTTTGGCGCCCTCCGGCTTGCTGCCCAGCAATTCCTGCTCCAGCCCACCGGCATCGCCCATCTCCTCCGGCAGGACGTTCCGGTTCGGCGGCTCCTGGCCCAGGGCAACCTTGCCGCCCGACGCCTTCTGCAGCAGCGTGTCCAACAGCCCGCGCAGGGCCTTTTGCCGCTGGCCGATCTCGGCCAGATGCGCATCATCCTTGCCCCCGGCCGCATCCGCCGATTGTGTCTGTCCGTTCACCTGCTGCTGCAGCGCCTTGAGCAGGCGCAATTCCGTCTCGGGGGGGAGTTGCGGCTTTTGCGAGCCTCCTCCGCCGCCGCCACCCCCGCCACCGTCGGCCTGGCGCTGCTCGAATTCGCTGGTGCGCGGCTCAACGGCCAGATTCTTGATCATGTCATCCAGCAGCGCGACGATCCGCTGCTGGCGAAGTTGCGTTTGACGTCCGGCCTCCGGCTTGCCCAAATCGGCCGTGGAGCGGTCCATCGCCCGGGCGATGTCCTGGTTGGCCCACAGAAAAACGATGCTGTCCAGTGCAGTCAGGTCGTTGTCCAGTTGGCCCACGCGCCCGGCCAGCTTCTTCTGCGTGCCGGCCAACTGCCGCAGCCGAAGGATGTCGGCCCGGTTAAGCTCCGGGGCCTTATCCCCCTTGGGCGCGATGGACGCCACCTGCCCATTCAATTCCTTCTGCTCATCCCGAATCTTCTCGTATGCCTGGCGGATCGAATCTCGCTTCTTGCTGGCCAGTTGCTGATTAAGCTCCTCCTGGCGCCGCTCGATCTGTTTGAGCGCATCCTGCAGAGAAGCCAGCGCCCCGGTCTGCTCCGGATCGTATGCCTGAGCGAGCTTCTGTTCGCCCAGGGCGGCCGATGCCCGTTCCATCTCCCCCGCCGCCTGTATCAGGAGGCCCGTAGTCGCCACCCCGTCGCTTCCGCCGGCCGACTGGGCGATGTCCCGCGTGTTTCGCTCCGTCAGCGCTTGCGACGCCTTTAATTGATCCAGCGTCGGGCGCTCGACCGGTTCCTTCGGCGCGGGATTGCCCGGCCGCCCGGCCTCCTGACGCAAGTCGGCCAGGGCCTTGTCCCCGACCTTCTTCACCGCCGCCTCCCCCTGCAATTGGAGATTGTCCAGGTTGTGCCCCGCCTGCCGCCGCACCAGATGCTCCACCTGCTTCTTTAAATCGGCCTGGTGCCGGGCCAATTCCTCCATCTTATGCCGCTGCGCTTCCTGCAAATCCCCCAGGATCATCTGCAACCCCAGTTCCGCCTGCCGCTGGGCCGCCTGCGCCTCGGACTGGCGGTTTTCCTCCGCCGATTTGGCCGCCTGACGCTGGCTGGGGACCACCTGCTGCTGCTGGGCGGTCTGCGCCGCCTTGCGCATCGCGCCGGCCGAGGTGGAGTCCGAATGCTCCAACTGGTCGGCCGTCTTCTGCATCTTCTTCATCGCCTGGTCGGACTGCCCCGCAAGCGCCTCCTGGTCGCGGCTGAGTTTTTCCATCAGGGCCCGGTCCTGGTCGCTCATCTGCTCCAGCGTCTTGCCCAGGTTGCGCCGGCCCACCTCCCCCATCTGCCGGCTCAATTCTCGCTGCTTCTCCAAAAGCCGCGCCACCGCCTCCATGCTCTGCCGCAGGCTCCCCACTTCCTTGAGCCGGTCCAGCGCCTTGCCCAACTGGTCAAATGCCGCCTGCTGGCTTCCCTGCGCCCCCTTCATTGCCGCCTGACGGGAAGCCGCATCCGACTGCTGCGCCGCCTCCCCCAGCCGCCCCGCCGCCGCCTTCATCGAATTCTGCGTCGCCTGCTTTAAAAGCGCGGACACATCCCCCGCCATGCCCTCCAGTTCCCGGGCGGCATCCCCCAACTGGTTTTCCCTCATGCGCTGGTTGATGTCATTGACGCGATCCACCAACTGCCGCCCGGCCGACGCAGCGGCGGTCTGCTGATTCATCAGCCGCTGCAGTGCCGCCTGATCCGCCTTGCTCAGCTCCTTCTTGTCCGCCATTTGCCTGGCCAGATTTGCCGTCTCCAGCTGCGTCCGCTGCTGGCTGTCCCGCACGCCCGTGATCTGCTCGGCCAGCGCGCGAAATTCATCCAGCACCCGATTGACCATCTCCTCATCGCTGACGATGGTCAGGCGCAGTTTTCCACTGTTGACCGCCCGATGCGCCACCATGCCCGGCTGATCGGGCGAGGCCACCTGATCCTCCGTCACCGGCTTGCCCGGCAGCAGGAAGTTGTCGCGCACTTGGAGGTAATACTCCAGCACATCCCCCGCCTTGAGCGTGTTTTCCCCGCCCGTCGAGGATAACAACCACTGCTGGTTAATGCGGTACCGCCGCCGGTCCGGCGATGCCTCCAGCGGGTTGAAAACCACCCCCTTCACCGCCTGCCCTCCGCGCACCAGCGGCACCTCCCAGTGGTATTTCTCCTTCCCCACCCGGTCCACCATCAGCGTGACATCCCGAATCCCGAAATCATCGTCGGCCGCCCCCTGCAGCGGCACCAGCGCATGGGCGGTCCGCTCCTCGCTGTGCCGGGGCAACTCAATTTGAATTCCCGGCAGCCCGTCCGGACGAACGGCCAGTTCATATTCCTCCAGCGCGGAATTATGGAACCCATACCGATCCGTGCCCCGGATCCGGAAGCGCATGGACTGATCGGCCGCCAGAACCCCGGCAACACTGTTCTTGTCCATCTGCTTCCATTGAATCGAAACATTCGGGACCGACTTACCCCCATTTTGCGCCTTGGCACCTTCCTCTCGCCGGCCCTCCGCCGCTTCCAATCTCACCCCTCCCTCCGCCAACGGCTGATTGAACTGGACCTTCAATTCCACCCGCGACCCGGCCACCGCCACGGCCGGCGCGGCCGACAGATCGGTGGTCACCGTCTCGCCCCCGGCATATTTCGGCGGTGTCACCATCGCCTCCACGCGCCGAATTGACAATGGCGGCACCACCTCGATCGACTGCGGCCGCGTGCGATCGTCTCCCGCCTCGATCCAGAGGCTCATCGCCGCCCCCGCATTCCGCGCATCCAGCGAGGCCGAATAGATGCCGTCAGCGCCTCGGATCATCTGCTCCTGCCGCTCGGCCCCATCGCCATAGCGATAGTGAATGATCGCCGTGCGCCCGGCCCGGTCCCCCCGCGCCAGCCGCATCTTCACCTCCAGCCGCTGCCCCGCCGGGGCGCGATCGGGCATCATCCCCACCATCTGAATTTCCACGTTCCGCGGCCACTGCCGCCCGGCAAAGGGCGTGGTCAGCCGCGCCACGGCAATCTCGAGCAACCCCGGCCGAAGCTGATGTGCCAGCACCCCCAGCCCCACCAGCGCCCCCACCGCCGCCATCCCGCCGCCCAACGAATACCACGCCCCCCGGCTCACCACCGCCCGCCGCCACTCCACTTTCCGGGCCAGTTCCGTCGTCTCCTGAATCACCCGCTGCCGCATCGCCTCCGATTCGGCCGCATGTGCCCCTTTGGGGTCGCTCAGAAAATCGACTGTGCTGCGCAGGCGGTCACCGAATTGGGGAAAGGCCAGTTCCAACCGCCCCGCCACTTCGTCCAGACTAATCCGCTTAACCACCGGGCGCACCACCCGTCGCCCCAGCATCCACCCCACCACCACACCCGCCAGGAGCATCACCCCCACCCGCACCGACGCCGGCAGATTCAGCAGGTAATCCAAAAGCACCACCCCCAACAGCAACCCCGCCGCCACCGCCAGCACGCGCCCCGCCCCCTGCAGCACGCTCAGCATCCTGGCGCGCCGCCGAATCCCGCGCAGCAGTTCCATCAGTTGAGTCGGCAACATAGGGCAACCCTCGGCTCGCTTCTGCCCCATTCTAGCCGCAACCGCCCCGGATGTATGCAGGCGAAGTGGTCATTGGCCGCCTGCCCCCTTTCCCTTTACCATGGCCCCCATGCTTCTGGTCCTGCTTGGTCCCACCGCCTCCGGCAAGAGCGCTTTGGCCCTGGAGATCGCCCGCCAGCGCAGCGCGGAAATTCTCAGCGTCGATTCCATGCAGGTTTACCGCCACATGGACATTGGCACCGCCAAGCCCACGCCCGCCGAACAGCGCCTGGTCCGCCACCACGCGATCAATCTGGTCGAGCCGGATGAATCCTTCACCGCCGCCCGCTTCGTGGAGGTGGCCGACGGCGCCATCGCCGACGCCCACGCCCGCCGGACTCCCCTCATCGCCGCCGGCGGCACGCCTCTCTATTACAAATCTCTTTTCCAGGGGCTGTTCGAGGGACCCGGCGCCGATCCGGACCTGCGCCAGCGGCTCAGGGCCCTGAGCCCGGAACAACTCCATCAGCGACTCAGCCGGGTCGATCCTGAGGCCGCCCAGCGCATCCACCTCAACGACACGCGCCGCATGGTTCGGGCGCTGGAGGTGCATGAACTGACCGGCCGCCCCATCTCCTCCCTCCAGACCGAATGGCAATCCCCCCCCGCCCGCCACGAGGCGGTCTGGGTCGGGTTGAGCTGGGAGCGCGATGCGCTCAATCGCCGCATCAATGCCCGCGTGAAGGCGATGCTCGACGCCGGCTGGCTTCAGGAGGTGCGGCAACTGCTCCAGCGCTATCCCCACCTGTCCAAAACCGCAGCCGAGGCGACCGGCTATCATGAACTGATCGACCATCTGCAAGGGCGCCTCCCACTGGAGGACGCCGTTGAACAGATCAAGATCGCCACCCGCCAGCTCGCCCGGCGCCAGATGAAATGGTTCCGCCGGTTTGAAAATGTCCACTGGCTCGACGGAGCGGCCCCCCTGGCGGAGCTGGTCGAGCAGGCCCTTCGCCTCTGGCCCGCGGCCGAGGCGGCCTGAGAGCGGCCCATATTCCCTCAAGTCCGCACCCTTGCCCGTCCGATAATTAGGCTGAGGATGAATTCCAAACGGACTTGGAGACTCAACAGCCAATAAAGGAGTATCGGCTATGAAATGGGCAATAATGGCAATGGGCGCGTTGGGCATGGCAATCGCCACCGGATGCGCAACCAACAAGAAATCCGCCTCCACCGCGCCAAGCAACGGGCTGGCCATGAACAGCGCCGTCACCGACATCACCCCGCCTCCGGCCCCCGCCGTGGCGCCCACGCCGATACCGGTGCAGACCACCCCGACGCCCGCCCCCAGTGAAACCGTCACCCCCGCGCCCGCGGCCACCGCCGGCGGCACCTCCTACACCGTCAAGCGCGGCGACACCCTCTACAGCATCGCCCGCGCCCACTACGGCGACGGCAAACAATACAAGAAGATCCTGGCCGCCAATCCGGGCCTCTCCCCCACCCATATGAAGGTGGGCCAGGTCCTTTCGCTGCCCTGATTCAACCGAAATGACGAACCCCGGCCCGGGCCTTCGGAGAAGGTCCGGGTCTTTTTGTTGAGCCATCGCCTTCAACGATACAGGTTCGTGACTGGCAACCAGCCCTGTACAACTGTATCTTGTCTCTCATGGACGCGCCTTATCTGGAAATCACCACCGCGCAGGGTCCCCAACGCATTCCACTGGATCAAGGAGCCGTGACCATCGGCCGGCACGCCGACAATCGCGTGGTTCTCAGCGATAAGATGGCCAGCCGCCATCATTGCGTCATCGAACCCGATGGTCCCGGCTATCGCGTCCGTGATCTCAAATCCGCCAACGGCACCCGGCTCAATGGCCGCCCCGTTTTTCAGGAACCCCTCGCCTCGGGCGACCGCCTGACCATCGGCAGCACCGCGATGACGTTCGTCGATCCGGCCGCGCCGGCCGTTTCGCAGGATGATCCACCCGATCTAAGCGCGCTGGAAGCGGAGGACATCGACACGCTGGGCGTGGAGGATCTTGTCGAGGTTGATTCCAACGACGCCGGTCTCAACGAGCTGATGAGCCAGGGGGGCGCGGATGGCGATTACGAGCAGACCTTGCGCCGGGTGGCCGACGCCCTGCCTGACCGCTCCTTCGCCGAGAACGACATCGCCCTGGAAAATGCCCGTAAGCAGATCGTCCACCCCGCCGGCCAGGCCAGCCGCCGCGACGGCAATCGCCAGGAGGCGGTTGATGTGCTGCGCCTGGTGCTGCTGGTCTGCTTCCGCTCCCACGCCTCCGACATCCACCTGGAGCCCAAGCACAACGAATTCCAGCTCCGCCTCCGCGTGGACGGCACGATGGTGGATGTGGTGAAATTCACCACCGACATGGGCGTGAAGCTGACCGCCCTGGTGAAAATCCTCTGCGACATCGACGTCACCAAGCGAGACATCATTCAGGAAGGGCATTTCGGTGTGCAGTTGCCCGACCGAAATGTCGATTACCGCATCAGCTTTGCCCCCACCGTCTTTGGCCAGAAGCTGGTCATCCGGGTGCTCGACACCGCCAACACCCCTTTGAAAGTGAACAATCTGGAGCTGCCCGAGCCGATGCTCAACACCCTAACCGACGCCATTACCCAGGCCGCCGGCATGGTCCTGGTCTGCGGCCCCACCGGCAGCGGCAAGACGACCTCGCTTTACGCCCTGGTGCGCAGCATTGACGTGGACCGCCGCAACGTCGTCACCATTGAGGACCCGGTTGAAATCCAGCTCGAAGGCGTCACCCAGATTCCGGTCAATGATGAGGCGGGCAAGAGCTTCTCCGCCTTGCTGCGCAGCGTGCTGCGCCAGGACCCGGACGTGATCCTCGTGGGCGAAATCCGCGACAGCGAGACCGCCCGCATCGCCATGCAGGCCTCCATGACCGGCCACCTGGTTTTTTCAACCATCCACACCAAGGACACGGTCGGGGCGATTTTCCGCCTGCTCGATCTGGGCGTGGAGCCCTACCTCGTCGCCCAGGGCCTCTATATCGTCCTGGCCCAGCGTCTGGTGCGCCGGCTCTGTCCATACTGCAAGAAGGCCGCCCGCCCCACCCCCCAGCAACTGGAAAAAATGGGGCCAACCGGCGAAGGGGTCCAGCGGCTCTATGTGCCCCAGGGGTGCCCGCGCTGCCTGGGCACCGGCTATTCCGGGCGCCGGGCCTTTTTCGAACTGCTCACCGCCAGCGATGAGCTGAAGGAACTGGTCCTGACCCGCCCCTCGATCCAGGAAATCCAAAAAGTCCTTGCCACCGGCGGCTTTGTCCGCCTTCAGCAGGGCGGCTACCAGCTCGTCGCCGAGGGCGTCGTCGCCTTCGACGAAATCGAGCACGCCGTGGGACGGTAATTCGGCGGAAGCGGACCTTTCACAGCGCGTTTGCGCCAGACCCAAAACAGATACAAAGTTCAAAATCCGAATTTTTGCACTTGTTTCGGTTTTTCCCAGGGAACGGGCTGTCGCACCGTAAACATTGAGAGTCGCCCCGCCCCCGCCTTTGCAATTCCTCTCCGCCCTTTTAGGATTGCGCCAATGGAGATTCAAAACGCCACCCTGCTACTCACCGGCGCCGGCAGCGGCGTGGGACGGGCCATCGCCCTGGAATTCGCCCGCCACGGCGCCAACGTCGTCTGCGTCGGCCGGCGAAAGGAGCGGCTCGATGAAACCGTCGCCCTGATCCAAAAGGAGGGGGGAACGGGCCTGGCCCTGGCGGCCGATGTCACCGACCAGCAACAGGTGGAGCGGGTGGTCGCCCAGACCCTCCAGCAATTCGGAAAAATTGACATTCTCTACAACAACGCCGGCAGCTTTCAGACGCTGGGCGCGGTCTGGGAAGTGGACCCCGACCAGTGGTGGAAGGACGTCACCATCAATCTGCGCGGCACGATGCTCTGCTGCCATGCCGTGCTGCCCCACATGATCGCCCGCGACAGCGGCCTGGTCATCAATATGTCCGGCGGCAACCAGATTCCCGGCGGCACGGGCTATTCCTGCTCCAAGGTCGCCGTCATCCGCCTCACCGAGTTGCTCGCCCGCGAACTGCAGCGCAAGGGCTCCAAAGTCCTGGCGGTCATCATGGGGCCCGGCTTTGTCCGCACCGAGATGACCGAGCTGCAACTGACCAGCGACGAAGGGCGATACTGGCTTCCTTCAAGTCAGGAGGCCATCGACACCGGCCGCGCCCGCCCGCCCGAGGACTGCGCCCGCAAGAGCATTGAACTGGTCCAGCTGGTCCGCCCTGCTTTCAATGGTCAATCATTCGGCGTCGGGACGGATTTTCAGAAGATCATTAAAGATTTGGAAACCGAGAAGCATGAAGATGTGAAAAAATGAAGACAAGGGCGGTCCTTCCGCTTCTTCATGTTTCATGTTTGCAGGTTTCATGCATCGCTTTTTAATCCATGCATCGCACTCGACTGGCATTCCTGGGCATCCTCGCCATCGGCGTTTTCGTCCTGCTGGTCGGCCTGCGCGATATCACCTCCAGCCATGAAGCGCGTGTCGCCCAGACCGCCCGCACCATGGCCGATTCCGGCTGGCCCTGGAACGCCACGCCCGTGGAAGTCCCCGCCACCCGCCTCCGCGACAATGAGGGGCTCATTCGCCTGGCCGCCGCCCACGGGGAGACGATCCGGGTCAATCCCTGGATGATCCCCGTGCTCGACGGGCGCATCCGCCTGCAAAAGCCCCCGCTCCCCTACTGGTGCGATGCCTTCCTCTTCCGCCTGATGGGCTCCAATGCCCTGGCCGCCCGGCTCATCCCCGCCCTGCTGGGGCTCCTGGCGACTTTCCTCCTGTATGACCTGACCCGGCTGCTCATGGGCCGCCGCCTCGCCTGGTTTGCCGCCCTCCTGTGGCTCTCCAGCTACTTCATCCCGGAGGAATACCGCAAGACGATGGCCGACCCGTACCTCGCCTTTTTCACGCTGGCCTGCCTGTGGGCGTGGGTGAAAGGCTCGCTGCCCTTCGGCCGCGGACCGTGGCCCCCGAAGAACCCCGGCCAGCGACCAACGGGCAACGGCCCACTCTTCTTTTTCTATCTCTTTCTTGCCCTGGGGCTCTTGGCCAAGGGACCACCCCTGCTGGCGCATCTGGCCATCGCTATCGGAGCCTTTCACCTCTGCTATCGCCGCCGCCCGCCCGGACGCTGGTGGGCGCATCTGGGCGGCGTGGCCCTGGTGCTGCTGGTCGCCCTGCCATGGGCCGCCTACGTCTACAATCACATCCCGCATGTGGTGGAGATGTGGCGATATGAATCCATCGGGGAACTGAGCGATAACACGGAAAATGCCCGCCCCTGGTGGTTCTATGGTCCCCAGCTCTTTCTGCTGGCTCTTCCCTGGCTGGGGTTGTGGATTCTGGGCCTGGTTGCCCCCTTCGTCGGATCGGCCGGGGCGCGCCGACGCCGCAAACTCCGCCCCTTCTTCCCCTTGTTCTGGTACGCCGGCACGATTCTCTTTTTCAGCTTCGTCAACCTGAAGAAAAACGCCTACCTCCTGCCCGCGATGCCCGCCCAGACGCTGCTCATGGCCCAGGGGGCGCTTCTCCTGGCGGTCTGGCTCAAGCGAAAACCCAAGGAACAACTTCCCCGAATTATCCTCGCCGCCCAGGCATTCACCGGCGTCGGGTTTGCCCTCTGGCTTGGATGGGCGCTCCTGGCCGGCCCCTTCCGCCAGTCACTGCCGATCGCCCTGCTGCTGTTCCTCACCGCCCTGATCGCGGCCGGATACCCGTTATGGAAGGGGTTGACGATTGACCGTCGGCCGATGGCCGATTCCGAGGGCTCCGTTCGGCCTTCGGCCAACGGCCCACGGCCAGCGGCCTTCCCTCACTGGCTCGCCGCCCAGGCCGTCGCCTATGCCCTGCTCCTGTCCCTCTTTTTCAACTTCTACGACGCCCCCAAGGAGAATGCCCAATCGCCCCGCTCCTTTATCCAGGCCATCGCCCCGCGCCTGATGCGCCCCGGCTGTAGCCTGGCCCGGCTCCGGCTCGACCCGGCCGCCGCCTTCTATTTGCCCAGGGGATTGCCCCCTTTCGATCCGGCCGCCGCCTGCGTCCATGTGATTGTGGAACAATCCCACAAGGCCCGCACCCCCAGTCCCAGTGACTTCGATTACCTGGGCCTGGATAACCGGGTAGTCCAGATCGAATCGCTGCAACTACCCCATCTCAGCCGATGGAGACTGTTTGCGCTGCGGATGCGGCCGGCGACTCAAGCGGTGGTGTCCCCGGTTCATGCTCCAGCCGCTGGGCGATCTCATACCCCAGCAGCCGGCTCTTCATCCACCGGATCGCCAGCAAATCCCGGAAGCTCTTGAAGAGGCGGTTCCAGACGCCGTATTTGCTTTCGCCGTGCAGGCGCGGGTTGTTGGTCACGGGAATTTCCGCGACGGTGAAACCTTCCATCTTCAGCAGGGTCGGGATGAAGCGGTGCAGGCCGCGGTACAGCTTCAGTTTGTCGACGCATTCGCGCTTGAATGCGCGATAGGTACAGCCGGCGTCGGAAATATTTTCATCGCTCAATTTATTGCGTACCCAGTTGGCGGTACGCGAGGAGATCACCCGGATGAAATCATCGCCCTGCCCGCGCGTGGCGACGCGCGTGCCGCAGACGCAGTCCCACCCCTCGGCCAGCTTCTCCAGAAACGCCGGAATGTCGGCCGGATCGTTCTGCAGATCGGCGTCCATCGTCATCACGTAGCGTCCCCGCGCCGCCCGCAATCCCGCATCCGAAGCGGCCGTCTCGCCGCAGTTGAATTTGAACTTCAACCCCCGCACGCGCGGGTCGGCCGCCACCAGCTTTTGAATCTCTCCCCAAGATCCATCCGTGCTGCCGTCATCCACCATGATGATCTCCACGTCGATGCCGCGCGGATCGACCACTTTTGCAATGGCAGCATGAAGCAGCGGAACGTTCTGACGCTCGTTATAGACCGGAATGCAGATGCTGAGAATCGGATTCATATAAGTAGATGATTTTCTTGCGTTGGGCGCGCTTCCATGGACCGGTTATTTTTTCGGCAGCGGAACAACTTCAAACCCCGCGGCCGCATCCGCCTTCTTTTTTCGCTGCACGAGCATGATGTTGCGCACGTAGGGAATGATGTTGAAAAGGTATCCGAGGATGCCCACGGAGTCCTGTTGACGCAAAAAGTAGGCCAGGCAAAGGAGGGTCCCGATGAGGCTTTGCCACCAGAAGATGGGGGGGATGCGGCTTTCCTTGTGCCGCTCGGAATAAAGCCATTGCACGATGAATCGGGAGCCGAAGACGGCAATCCCGCTGTACCCGATGATCTTCCACAACAGGTAGTTATGCTGGAACGGCATGAAGCCCCCCGGGTCAACCGGAAGGGTCGTGGCCGTGGCAAGAACGACGGCCGTATACATCATCAGTAATTCGCCCATAGGTAGTTGTCCGGGCTTGTTGGCTGTAGTCCGTGGGTGTTTTCTGCCAAAGGGATAACGGGCCACGGATTACGCAAAAAACTCCTTGATCGCCCCCGCCACGGCCTTCACCTGTTCCTCCCTCAGCGCCGGGAACATCGGCAGGCTCAAAATGCGCTGGGTGTAGTCCTCCGTCCTGGCCAGTGTCGGCTGCGTCCCGAACCGCTCCAGGATGGCCGGCTGCTGGTGGTTGGGCACCGGATAATGTACCCCCGTCTCGATGCCTTGCGCTTTCAGGTGCCGCCCCAGCGACTCGCGCGTGTCATGGTCCTTCAGTCGGATGACGAACATGTGATATACGCTGCGGGTCTGTCCCTCCTGATCCGCCGGGGGCAGCGTCACCTGGCTCACATCCGCCAGCTCCCGACGATACCAGGCGGCCGCCTGCCGCCGCCCGTCGTTCAGCTGATCCAGCACCTTCAGCTGCTCCCGCCCCACCGCCGCCTGAATTTCGTTGAAGCGCAGGTTGTACCCCACCTTCTCGTGCAGGTACTTGTCCTTGCGCCCATGGTTCCGCAGCATCGTCACCTTCCGCGCGATTTCCGGGTCATGCGTGGCGATCGCTCCTCCGTCCCCATACACCGTCAGGTTCTTTGACGGATAAAAGCTGAACGCCGCATGCTCCGTCAGCCCTCCCAGACGTTGCCCCTTCCACTGCGCCCCGTGCGACTGAGCACAATCCTCGATCACCCACAAGCCATGATCGGTCGCCAGCTTCCGGATCTTGTCCATCGCGGCCGGACGTCCGTACAGATGCACGGGCAGAATCCCCACCGTCCGGGATGTAATCCGACGCGCCGCGTCGGCCGGGTCGATGGTATAGGTGTCATCAATATCACAGAACACCGGCCTGGCGCCCACGTGGATCATCGGCTCGATGCTGGGAAACGCCGTCAGCGACGGCACCAGCACCTCATCCCCTTCCTTGAGCCCCTGGGCGATGTGCAGCAGATGCACCGCCGCGGTCCAGGAGGAGCTCAGCACCACGTGCGGCACGCCGAAATACGCCGCCAGTTCCGCCTCAAACGCCTTGCTCTCGGGTCCCAGAATGTAGTTGCCCCCCTTCACCACCTCCAGAATCCGCCGATCAATCGTCTCGCTCTGATACACCCGCGACAACGGAATTTTTTCCGCCATGATTCAATGACTCCGAATGAAAAGACCCCGCCATTGTTGCAACGTTCCGCAAATGTGCAATATCATCCCATCCATGAACCCCAAACAGCGGGCTGCCCTGGCCGCCCTCGATCTAATCCATAGCGGCATGGTCGTCGGCCTGGGCACCGGCTCCACCACCGACTTCTTCCTCCAGGCGCTGGGCCAGTCCATCCAGGCCGGAACCCTTCGCAACATCCGCGGCGTCCCCACTTCCCTCCGCTCCCAGCAGCGTGCCATGGAACTCAACATCCCGCTGGTCGAACTGGCCGATGCCCCCCCTCCGGACATCACCGTGGACGGCGCCGATGAGGTGAGCGACGACCTTCAGCTGATCAAGGGTCTGGGCGGCGCGCTGCTGCGGGAAAAGATCGTCGCCCAGAATTCCCGCCGCCTGGTCATCATCGCCGATGCCTCCAAGCGGGTCGCCCGCCTGGGCACCCACGCGCCGCTGCCGGTGGAAGTAGCCCTGTTCGCCCATCGCGCCCAGGAGCCGTTCCTGCGCAAGCTCGGATGTGAGCCGGTTCTCCGCCTTACCGGCTCCGGCGCTCCCTTCCAGACCGACAACGGCAACTGCATCTACGACTGCCGATTCCCCAATGGCATCGATCGACCTCACGATCTGCAGCAGGCCCTGCGCCAGCGCGCGGGCGTCGTCGAAACCGGCCTCTTTCTGGATCTGGCGGCCGATGCCCTCATCGCCGACACTGACCAGGTGATCCACCTCAGTCGGTGATCGGCCGGCGAATCACCCGCGCATACTCGATCGACCGCCGCATCACCTCCTGCAGCGTCTCCTTCACCATCATCTTGTCGCCGCTGTCGCAGCAGATGACCGTGTCCGGCGTCGATTCGATGTAGCGGATCTTCTCGGCGTTGACGACAAACGTCTCGCCATTCAGGCGGGTCAAGGCAATCATGGATCCTCCATTCCTGGCCCGTTGGCCGGTGCCCCATGGCCGTTGACCGCCGACCCACTCCGGTCAACGGCCAACGGCTAACGGCCAACGCCATCGTTTAACGCCCCCGCGACAGCAGAAAAAACACCTGCCGCGAGGGCTGAGATTCGTGTCCCCCGTTTAGCGCTGCGAATTCAGCAGCTCCGTCATCAGTTGATCGCTCGTCGTGATCACCCGGCTGGCGGCCGAAAATCCCGTCGAGGAGATGATCATGTTGATGAACTCCTTGGAGATGTCCACGTTGCTCATCTCCAGCGATCCCGAACGCACCGCTCCGGCTCCCTGCGTCTGCGGCGCCGAGATGATCGGCAGGCCGCTGTTGGCGCTGGCTTCATACAGGTTGCCCCCGGTGTCGTTGAGCCCCATGTTGTTGGTGAAGGTCGCCACCGCCACCTGCCCCAGCGTTTGAGTCATGCCGTTGGAGAACGAGCCCACCACCCGCCCGTCGGCCCCGATGGAAAACGAGTTGAGCGTCCCGATCGGCGAGCCATCCTGCGCCGTCATCGTCAGGTTCGACTGCCCGCTGGTCAGCGACGTCATCGAACCAAAGTCCATCTTCAGCACCAGCGGCGTCCCCGAGCCGGTGTTGTCCCGGTCGATCGAAATTGTCGTCCCCGTGCTGTCCACCAGGCGGCCCTGCGTGTCAAAGCTCAGCGTCCCGTTGCCCACGTTCAGCGTCACGTCCGTGTCGTCGGCCGACTGGGCGTAAAACCGCCAGGTGTTCCCCGCCGATGTCTTGCTCTCCAGCACCGCCGTCACGTTCACCGACAGCGGCGTTCCCAGCGAGTCATACACCACCACGCTCGTGCTGACGCTCTCGCCGCTCGGGTCGCTGACATTGCCCAGGCTGTCGGTCCCGTCGGCAAAGGTCAGCGGCGCGCTACCAGACTGATTCGTGAACGAGCTGCCCGACAACTCCAGCGCATTTTCCGTCCCCGTGTTCCCCGTGATCGTCAGCATGACCCCGCCTCCCGAGGGATCCGCCGTCACCCCCGGCACCGGCCCGCCCGGCGCGGAGGGAACCGTCGTGTCGATCCCCAGCGCCTGCTCGAAGAACGATCCCAGGTCCCCCAGCGTGCTGGTCGCCGTCACCGTATAGGTTGCGGTGTCCAGGGTGCGTCCCCCCTTCTGCCCCTCCAGTGTCAGGACATCGCCCACGTTGTACAGCGCCGCCCCGCCGGCCGTTCCCGAGAGTTCGCTCATCGGCACCGTCCCATCCAGCGCCCCCGCCCATGTCGATCCCCCCTTGAGAAACATCGCCCCACTGTTGAGGATGCTCGAACCGGTCGCCACCGCGCCGTTGGCGTTAAGGTTGCCCTGGAAGGTGACGTTCTGGGTCGCCTTGGCGTTGGTCAACGTCCCCAGCGGCACCGTGATGTTCTGAAGCTGTCCCGGAATGATTTTTCCGTTCTTGTCCGCCCCGAATCCCTGGACATACTGCCCGCCGGTCGTCACCAGGTCATGCGCATCGTTCAGAGTGAAGGACCCGTCCCGCGTAAACTGTTGCCCGCTCCCCTGCACCACGAAAAACCCATCCCCATCGATGGCCAGATCCGTCGGCTTGCCCGTCGGCTGCAGCGTTCCGGGCGTAAAATCCTTTTCAATGGACGCCACCGTCGCCCCCAGGCCCTGCTGGCTGGGGTTTGTCCCGCCGCTCGTCCCCGTCGGCGAGCTCCCCGCCGATTCCGTCACGTAAAACTGCGGCTTGAACAGGGCCCGGCTGCTCTTGAAGGCCACCGTGTTCACGTTGGAGATGTTGTTGCCCACCACGCCCAACCGCGTCTGGTTAACATCCAGCCCCGACAATCCCGTGTATAGCGCGTTGGTCAATCCCATGAGTTATCTCCATCGTACGAGGCCCCCGCCGCGTCATTGACGCCTTCCTATCGCCACCGCCGGCTAATTCCCCGTCCCCGCCGCCGCGGTCGGTCCCGGACTGATCGCCGTTACCCGTCCCAGTTGCAGGCTCTTGCCGCTGTCCAGTTCCAGCATCACCTGGTTGCTCTCCACGCGCACGCTGGTGACAAGCCCGCTGATCGTCTCGTTCTGGTCATCCATCCCCTGCACGCTCTTGCCGATCAGGTTTCCCGCCGAACTGATGCTGTTTTGCAGCACCATCGTCTGCAGTGACGTCTGGAGCGTGGTCGCCGACTGAAGCTGCCCGATCTGGCTCATCTGGCTCAGCAGGTCCGCGCTGCTGGTCGGCTTGGTCGGATCCTGGTTCTGAAGCTCCGTGATCATCATGTTCAGAAAATCAGCCGGCTTCAGATTGAAGTTGTTGTTCTGAAGTTGCGTGCCGCCTGTCCCCCCCGAACCTGTCACAGATGAAGTCGTCATGCCCCTGATTTCGGCCGCCCTCCCCGCTGACGTCCAGTATTCCATTGCGGCAATTTAACCCCCCGCAACCCCTGCGCACCGCCGCGCCATTCCTGCGCCCAGTTCCAAGCCTGGAGCCCCGAAATCTAAGCCCGATTTCGATTTTTTTCCTTGACCCCTCTACGCCACCATCACTAAACTTTTTTCCAGCGGCGGCAGGAATCGACCAGCGTTCCGGCCGCTCGATCACGTTCCACCATCACGTTCGAGGATCGACAACATGATTCGCATCACCTGCGATTGCGGCGCTGAAACCGTCGCGCCGGAATCTGAGGCCAATCAGACCAAATCCTGCCCCGCCTGCGGGCGCACCCTCCATCTGGTCTGCGCAGAAGCCCTTCCCCCCGACGCCGGTGCGGCCGATTTCGATGCGCGCCTGATCCTCCGCGATCCCACCGATCCCACCCGTCAGGAAACCTTCTACCTCGGCGGCGTTCAGTCCATCGACATCGGCCGGCAGGCCGACGCCCCCATTTCGCTCGTCGGCAGCCAGGTCTCCCGCCGCCATTGCACCCTCAACCGCCTCGATTTTGGCCCCTCCCGCTGGAGCATCACCGACCATAAGAGCGCAAACGGCCTTTATCTCAACAACCACCGCATTGAGGAGGCCGAGCTGCGCCCCGGCGACATTCTTCGCATCGGGGAGTTTGAACTGATCTACCACCTGGCCGGGGCGAAGAGCCCGGCCCGCCCCGCCGCACACTCCGTCGCCGCCCCCGCGCCGCTGCCCGTTCCGGTCGGCGGCGGGGCGCCCTGTCCCAGTTGCGGAACCTCGCTGGCGCCCGGCGCCAAACTTTGTGTCGCTTGCGGCATCAACGTCAAAACCGGCCGGCCCATCCTCATGGCCAAGGGCGTGGATGAGGACGCCCTCCATGTTTACGCCGAGGGGATTATCCGCTGGGTCAGTTGGATCGTCGCCGTCACCCCTCTGCCCATCCCCATCGCCTCTGAAGGCTTCGGCACCAAGAAACCCTACGCCATCTGGGGCATTACCGCCGTCACCATCCTCGCCAGCCTGATCTTTTTCATCGCCACCTGGGGCAACCGGGCCTCCCCCCTGAATAACCTCATGCTCTGGCCGCCTCACACCCAGTCAGTCTTTGCCACCCTCATCACCCCCGATATCGCCCAAAAAGCCATTCATTCCATGAATCCGGCCGAGCGGAGGGAATTTGAAGCCGCCAGGGATGACCTGCGCGACCAGGTGCCCGACGACCGGCTCGACATGGCCGCGCTGGAGAAGATGCTCCACCTTGACGAACTCCAGCCCAAGAATCGGTTCCACTGGTACCAGCTCCTCACCCACGCCTTCCTGCACGACAACAGCGGTCTCCTGGCCTTCCTGCTTCACCTGGGCGGCAACATGCTTTTTCTGCTGGTCTTCGGCACCCGTGTCAACGCCGTCCTGGGCAACATCGCCACCCTCGTTCTCTATCCCTTCCTCGCCGTCGCCGCCGCCGCCTTCTACCTCTACATGATGCCGCTGGGGCCGCCCATACCCATGCTCGGGGCCTCCGGTGCGATCATGGGCATGGCCGGACTCTACCTCGTCCTCTTCCCCCTCCACCGCGTCTACTGCGCTATGTGGATTCGCTGGGGCCTGTTCATGCGCTTCCGCATCAGCCTCAAAATCTTCACCCTCCGCGGCTTCTGGGTCCTGCTGATGTACTTCGCCTACGACCTGATCATGGGCCTGCTGACCCGTCACCACGTCGGCGGCGGCACCGCCCACTGGGCTCACTTCGGCGGCTTCACCACCGGCGCGATCCTCGCCCTGGCGATCCTCCTCTCCCGCCGCATCAACACCTACGGCGGCGACCTTCTCTCCGTCCTCCTGGGGCGCTACGCCTGGCCCCTCATCGGCAAACCCGCCCAATGGCGGGCCTGATTGACAAAATGGGATGGATATATGACGTGGCCGTTTGAAAAGGCAAAAGCCGACGACTTTTTCCCAGGGGCGCCGTGATCGGTAGGAGCGGCGCGGATTGACAACGCCATTCGGCGATCAGGGATCCAGCCGCAGCAGGAATGTCGAGCAATCCTTCAGAGAAAGCTCCAGGCTTGTTTTTTCCCGGCCAATTATTTTATCGGCGTACAGGTCATGGACGGTCCGCGGGCGGCGGAAGTTCAGCCGGAGGACTGAGCCGGTCACTGCACCCGCTTGCACGAGCAGGAACGGGCCATCGCGGCGTATGACGGCGCCTTGAGGCGAGTCAATGTGGACCCCGGCTTCCCGGGCGATTGCACGAAGCATATTCGTCTTCATGAAGGGGACGGCGCAGTAAATGGACCGCCAGCCATCCTCTTTTTTCTCGGCCAGCGCCACACCGCCGTCGGGATAGCGGCCCAGCGGCCGGACCTGCGCGTCGGTCACTTGAAATACCGGCGAAAACGCGAGGGGGTACAGCTTGTTGGAAACGGCGTTGCCGTACGGCGTCAAGGTTGTCTCATCGCCAGGCGTCAACCCGAATTGCCGGATGGAGGCCGACTCCACGAGACGATAGGACATGACTTTGCCATCAGCGGGAGTAGCTTGGACGGAAATGCCGGCGACCCGCGCAATGCGTCCGGCGCTCAGTCCGCCGGCGGGGTTCACATAGCCTGGCGCATAAAACCAGAGCAACGTGCGCCCATTGCTTTTGAGTTTTTCAAGCGATTGAATTTGCGCGTCGGTCATGGCCGAACCGCCGAGGAAGAGGATCAGCTTGTATCGCGGATCGGCGGCGACGGCATCGATATCCTTCAGATGATAAACATCGTATGACGCGCCGACATGCGGCAATTCCCGCCAGAGCATTCGAGCGATCAGGTTGTTATAGAGCGGAGGTGCGCGATAAATGTCCTGATGGAACCAGTCGTCCAGCCCTACGACAACGGCGATTTGCGATCCGCCATCGCGCGGGTCAGCCAGCGTTTGGCGATAGATTTGTTCGGACCGGCGGATGACGTCGAGAATTTTGGGGGCGACGTAAAATCCCACGCCGCGAAGGGAGGCGATGTCCCAGTCGGCGAACCAGGCGGCGGTTCCATCGGTGATGGCCATGCCCAGGTCGCGCTTAACCATGTCCACGCTTTCCCGGGCCGTGCGCTGGCGGCCGTACGTGACAGGCTCGGCGGTAAACGTGCGGAGATCCAACTCGGTCAGCATTTGCTTGTGCGAAAGACGAAAGGAATCGAACGCGCTCATGCGTTCGAGATGGGTTCCTTCCAGGCGCAGACTGTAGTCAGGCACCATGGCGTAATAATCCAGGGCGTCGGTTTTAAAAGCTTCGTCCCAGTCGAGATTGCTGTTTTGAACCGTCGAGCCGGGCATGTTGTAACCGCAGAGGCTGGCCAGTTCGTAGCCGTAGTAAGAACCGACCAGGACATTCCCCGCAACGGATTTGATGCAACGGCCGATGTCCTCATGGAAGCGGAGGATCGCGCCGGAGAGAAATTGAAAATAGTCGGGCGCCATTTTCGCCTCGGCCGGATCGATGAAGATTCCGCCATCGTCACCGGGACGGGTGAGAAGCTTGATCCGGGGCCGGGCGGTGTCAAACGTCACCACTTCATCGTGCCAGGAGGCGCGCAGGCGGGAGACGGAGCCGTCATATTTTTTGCGCAGCCACTGCTGGAATGCGGCAATCGCCTGAGGGTTGTCATCGCCAATGGTGATTTTGGAACGGTCGGCCTCGAAGAGATTTCCTCCGACCCCGCCCAGCACCGAATCGGGCAAGCCGCAGGCCAGAATGTGATAGCCAAAAATACGGGCGTAATAGGAACGGGACTGGAGGGAGGTGATGATGTGGCGGCAATAGTCGCACAGCATGTCCAGATGCTCGTGGGCAAAATAGGATTGCGGCCCCAAATCGCCGAAGGCGGTTTTCAGTCGTGCTTCAGGATGTTCATCCAGCCACGTGGTAGAGGGGCGCAGGTCCAGTGATACGATGAATCGGGCATCCGGATCGATGCGCAGGATGGCCTGAATTTCCTGGTCGATCATGCTGAAAGCGCGGTGGTCCATCTGGGAGGTTCCGTCCGGCTTCAGGGGCGCGCTGCGGACCGCATAGAGATGAATCCCAGTTTTGGATGCCAGATCGATTTTCTCGAAAGTGGGGTTTCGGTATGTCCACAGCAGCGGGGGCACTTTTTCACCTTGAAGGACGAAAGCTTTGACGCCGCCGTCGTGGGCAATATGGGCATCGGCCCGACCTGCCGGGTGAGAATCGGCAGAGTCAAAGCGATGAATGTCCACCTGGGCGATGTGATCGAGCGTCTGGCCGGAGGAATCAACGATCCGCAGC
>JBIQLO010000012.1:0-33807 GCA_044464175.1 Planctomycetaceae bacterium
AGAATCGCCGATTTCTCGAGGCGAACCCAATGCGCGTATTTCCCAACGAACCCAATTCAGCCCGAATCCCGAATCCCGCCCCTCCAATTGACGCCCTCCCCGCGCGCTGGCATAGTGGGACCAAAATTTCCAGGGAACTTTTTTCACCCGAACGCGTCCAACGCATGACCAGCACCAGCGGAGCCCAATTCCAGGCCGATCCGGCCGAAACCCAGCGCCAGGCGCAGTGGATGCGCCAGGCCCAGGCGGGCGACCGGGCCGCCTACGGACGGCTGGTGGTGGCGTATCAGGACCGGATTTACAACGGCATGCTCCGCATGGTCGGCGATCCGGAAGAGGCCAGGGAACTGACCCAGGAAGCGCTGATGCGCGGCCTGACCAGCATCGACACGTTTCGCGGCGATGCCGCCCCCTTCACCTGGCTCTTTCGCATCGCGATCAACCTGGCCTTGACGCACCTGCGCCAGAACCAGCGACACCGCGTCTTTTCGCTCGACCAGCCCAGCGGCTTCGGCGGGCGCCTGGGCGCGGAGGATCAGGCGGCCGCACTCGTGGACCGCCTGGCCAACCCGCGACAGACGCCCGCGCAGGAGGCCGAACGCCGCGAACGCCAGCAGGTCACGCTGGCCGCCCTGGGCCGGCTCGAACCGGACTACCGCGCCGTCCTGGTCCTGCGCGACATCGAGGGACTGGATTACCAGCAGATGGCGCAACTGCTGGAACTGCCGCTGGGCACCGTCAAGAGCCGGCTGTTTCGCGCTCGGCTGGCCTTGCGGGATGAACTGAAAGGCTACTTGTAGGGTCCGCACCGCGGACCACATGACCGTCACCCATGCCTGAAGAGATTGAAAACATCGAAGCCCGCCTGTGCGCCTACATCGACGGCGAACTGGATGAGACCGCGCGCCGGGAGATCGAGCGCCACCTCCAGTCCAATCCCCAGCACCGCCGCCTCATGGAGGAGATGGCCCGGGCGCGCAAGCTGCTTCAGGACCTGCCCCGGGCCTCGGCCCCCCTCGAAATCGAGGAGGCGCTCCATTCCCACCTCGAACGCTCAGTGCTGCTGGACGATTCCCCTGCCGGATCCGCGCCCCTGCGCATCAGCCGTTGGCCCCAGATCATTGCCGCCGCCGCGATCATCCTGCTGGCCGCGGGCCTGGGTCTGATCGTCTGGCTCGTCATCCGTCCCCCAGCCGCCCACCAGCCGACGGCCATCCACCTGCCCACCCCGGCCACCGCCCCCTCGGGCGCCCGGATGGAAACCCACGAAGCGCCCCCGGTGGACCAATCCGACGCCGTGGCGATGCGCACCCGGCCTGATGCTTTTAAAGCCAAGACCGAGTCCGCCGCTTCGCCCGCCTCAAAGCCCACCACCGCCGATTTCCAAATCCTGGCCGCCGGCGCGCCGCAGACGCCGGAACCTTCGCCGCCCGCCCCCTCGGGCGAACCGTTTGGGCTGGTGGCATTAACCCGCGACCCGCTTCAGGCCGAATTGAGCCTCCGGGCGTTTCTCAGTTCTCAGGGGCTGCATTCCGAAACAATTTCCCTGCCTTCTTTCTCCCTCTGGTCGGTGGGCGAGCCGCAAAAGATATTCATCGCGCGCGGCCTGGACCATGAGCAGCTGCAGGCGCTCCGCCGCCTCCTGGATGTCTCGGCCACGACAACGTTGGAGCCGCTGGCTCCGGCCACCACCCGCCCCGTGGAATCCGCCATTCCCGCCACACAGCCGGCCGCCTTCGTGCAGACGCCCGCCTCCCAGCCTTCCCCGCCGTCCAAGATGGATCTGGTCCTTCTGATCCAGGTGCAACCGCTAGCCCCGGATCAGGTCGAACCGGAACTTCCCCCCACCTCCCAGCCGTCGTCGCTCCCGACCACCGCCCCCGCCTTCGAAGATTTTCAGATGCCGTAGGCGCTTTGGCCTAACCAATCTTCATATCGTATGTCTATCTGAGCGAAGGCCTGTAGTGGGCCTCGCCCAAGCTGTGGCGGAGTGACAACCCCGCCCGCAGAAAACAGGGCTTGAACGACTTGCACTGAGGAGACGGTCATGAAAGCATCCCCCGCCCCACGACTGATCGGCTGGATCGCGGTCCTGGCATACACCACCGTCTGCGGGCTGCTCTTTTACGGCATGCAGTGACGATTCATCTGGGAGGCCGGCCGGCGCATCGCGCCGACGGCCTCTCAACAGGTTGCCTCTCCTCCTCCCCCGACCCCGGAAGCGCCCCCGCTTCCGGGGTCGGCCATTGGAGACCGAGCCGGAAATCGGCCGGAGAATTGACCCCTTCCATCAGTATCCGTACTATTCCGATGGGAATGACCGGGAGATCTCCGATTGCGCCTCTCCAAACGAACAGAATACGGGTTGCGAGCCGTGGTGCAGTTGGCGCGGCTCTGGCCGCAGCACTTCATTCAGTCCAAGGATTTGGCGCAGAGTGAAGACTTGCCCAACAAGTTCCTGGAATCCATCCTCCTGGCGCTGCGCCGGGGCGGATTTCTGGAGAGCAAGGTCGGCAGCGGCGGCGGGTACCGCCTCTCGCGCCCGCCCCGGGATATTTCGGTCGGTGATCTGGTACGGCGCCTCGAAGGACGCCTGACGCTCAAGGAATCCCCCACCACCGCGGAAATGCCCCCCGGCAAGGTCGCCGTGCGCCTCATCAATGAAAAGCTCACCGAGGCCACGGATGATGTCCTGAACCGCATGACGCTCGAGCAGCTCATGGAGCATGTCAATCGGGCAGCCAACCCGCAACAGGCAATGTACTATATTTGATGCGGGACTTTTGCGTATGAGCACGATCGGCCAAGGCGATGCGAATGCGGCGGCGATGCTGACGTCCATGATGGGCAAGCATGTCTGCCCCTTCTGCGGCACCGTGCGCGACCGGCGCAGCGAACCCTGCCCGCGCTGCACCATGGAGGATTCCCCCGAAACCCGCCAGGCGACGCGCAACCGCATCGGCCCCTGGTATGTGCTCCAGGCGCGCAACCCCTCCGCGCCGGGAATGAAGTTCGAAACGCTGCTGCTGCTGGTTCGACGCGGCCAGGTGACCCCGCGTTCCATCGTGCGCGGCCCGACCACCCATCAGCTCTGGCGCTTCGCCATTCGCGTGCGCGGCCTGAGCCGCGAATGGGGCCTGTGCTATCACTGCGGGCAATCGGTCGAGCCGACCGACAACGCCTGCCCGCACTGCCACAAAATCCAGGAACCGCCGCTGAATCCCGATGTGCTGCTGGAGAGTCAGGTACACCCCGCCCCACCACCGGCGCGTCTTCCGGCCGCCCCCCGTCCGCAGCGGGCGATCTCCACCCAGATCGTGCTGCCGGTGCTGGGGGAAATCCCCGCGGACAAGTCGCGGGTTCCGGAGCCCAGGCCCACGCCCGCTCCCCCCGCGTCCCCGGCGCAGCCGGCTAAAGCCCCTCCCGCCGACGCCCCACCGCCACCGCCGGAGCGGTCGCCTCGAACAAAGAACACTGAGAAGCTGCTCTCCCCCCGAGACTTGGCGGCCGCCTTCAGCCTGGATTTCAATGCCGCCACCAAGGCCCCGGAACCGACACCCCGCCGCCGGGGCCGCGTCCTGAAGGTGATTGGTTTGCTGATCCTGCTGGGCATTCTGGGCTTGGTGGCGGCACTGGCTCTGCATCCGCCATTCCGGCGACAGGTGTTTGAGCCAATTTCCCGGTATTTGGACGAAGTGAAGCCTCGATGGCAGAAACCGTCCTCAGTTCCAGCGCCAACGCCGAAGGAGACACCTGAAGCCGCACCGGAGCCGCAGGCCAAATCGCCTGTGCCCCCCCCGCCGCCGCAAGAGCAGACCACACCTCCGGTGCAGCCAGGCGCGCAGCCGTTGAGTCTTCAGAAACTGCCGCTGCCGCCGGTGACGAGTTCCGCTCCGGCGGAAAGTGCCGCGCCGCCGGCAGTGCCGGCCTCAACTCCGTCGCCGACTCAGCCGGCCACGCCCCCCGAATCCAAGACCCCGCCGCCAGCGCCGTCACCAGCGCAAAATGAGCCGGAAGAGACCAACTCGCCCATTGACCGATCGGATCAGGTGCGCCAGCTCTGGATCAAGGCCATCGATGCCGAAGGCAGTGGCGATCTGGCAGGCGCCATCAAAATTTACGAGAAAATCCAGACCTTCCCGTCCGATCTCTGGCCGGTGAGCCTGGAATTGCGCCTCGAACAGGCGAAGAAACAGCTGCAAAACGAAGAGGGCAAGGGGAAAAAAGAGTAGGAGCGGTTTCAGCCACCGGCCAAAACCGCTCCTACTCCTTTTTTCCCGTCACTATCCCCGCTGGGTCATCATTTCACCACCAGCACCGTGCTCTTGGTGCTGCTCAGCAGGGCATACACCAGTTCAATATCGGCATCGCGCAAGCGGATGCAGCCGTGGGACGCCATGGTGCCGACGGAGTTGGGGTCATTGGTGCCGTGAATGCCATAGGAGCTCTTGCCGACCGCATGCCCATCCAGGCCGCTCAGGGCGATCCAGTATTTGCCCAACGGGTTATTCGGATCGCCCCCCTCCACCGGCGCCATGTCGGCCAGACCCCAGAACTTGGGATTCTTGAGCTTCCCGCCGACATCCCACAGGCCAGTGGGAGTTGAGTTATCCCGTCCCAGGCCCACGGGCAGCGTGGTGACATACATCGAGCCCTTCTGGCCGGGCAGTGCGTGCAGATAGATGTCCATCGTGAAGGCGGATTTACTCACAACCGCATGAAACGGCCCCTGGATGACCTTGATGGTCTGTCCGGCGCGGAGAGAGCGGGGCGTGATGTTGTTGATGCGGGCCAGCAGCTCCCAGGGGACGGTATAGCGCTGGGCGATCTTGGCCAGCACGCCGCCGGAGGGGACGGTAAAGGTGCCGCCGTACGGATCGTCGGCGAAGCGTTCGGTGGAGAAGACCACGCGTTGGCTAATGTGGCTGATCGTCGCCTTGGCATCCGCCTGCGCGGCCGGGTCGAGCTTGCCGCTCTGCAGCGCATCGTTGAGCAGCTTGCGTGCTTCAAGCAGATCACCGGCCGTGTACTTGGCCTTTCCCTGCTGCAAAGCGGCTTCGGCCTGTGGGGCCGAAAGGGCGAAGGAGGCATCAACCGAGGCGGTGGACACGGCTTGTGCGGGCGCAGGCGCGGGAGCCTGGGAGGCAGCATGCGTGGCCGGCGTCGGAGCCGGGGCGGCAGGATGGTTCAGCGCAGCCGGCGTGACGGTTGCGCCGGCCGAAGGCGTCCGCGTCACCAGATCGGGCGAGGCAAAAGGCAGATCGGCCTTGGCAGCCGCTGGGGCGGGCACGGCCGGCTGGGTGGCGGGCTGGCCCTGGGTCAGCGTGGGCTTGGGGGGCGCGATCGTTTCGGCCTTGGTGCCGTTGAGTTTGTGGATGGTCAGGGCCGCCCCCAGGGCAAGCACCACCACCGTGACTGCAATGACCGATCGGCTGAAACGCCGTTTACGCGAGCGATGCATGAGAACCTCCCTGTTCTCTTGATTCGTCCATAGATGACAGCCACTTGCGTCGATTTTCCGCCCATCGGCTGCTGTGGGACACGGGCCGGAAAGACACGCCTGATACGTCCGTCAGGCGATGCGGTTCGAGGCAAAACGCCGGATGCCCTTGTCGGTGACCAGCATACCCAGAGGGATATCATGGTCAAGCATGGGCAGCGACTCGACGATTTGCTCCTCAAACGCCAGGCCGCAGGAAAGTCCGATAAAATCTCGCTGGGCCAGGAAACGGTCGTAAAATCCCATACCGCGTCCGATTCGGTGCCCGGTGGGGGTGAAGCCCAGCCCCGGCACGATCACCAGGTCGATCATGTTGACCGGCATCGGCTGTCCGGAAATCGGCTCGCGGACGCCGGGAGCGCTCAGGGCCAAGCCCGTTTGCAAGCTGGTGATCTCCACGGGAAGCATGCGGCGCTGGTCCCAACTGACCTTGGGCACCAGGACGGTCTTCTCATCCTGCCAGGCGGCCAGGGCGACGGAGGAGGTATCCAGTTCCGTCGGGGTGCTCAGGTAGAGCATGACGACACGAGCGGCCTGAAATTCATCGGTCTGAATCAGGAAATGGGCGGCGGCGCGGCTCTTGTCCCGCCGCTCCTGTTCATTCATGTCGGCGAGCATCTGGCGAAGGCGCCGCCGCACGGCCGGTTTGCTGTTGAGGTCTTCACTCATCTCGAATCCGTCTGCTGTGGCGCGGCGGAGCGTGACTCGGCCTTTCGCCGGCGCCATTCCTCCAGTCTCCCGCGGACCTGCCCTTCATAGCCACGCTCGGTCGGCTCGTAGTAGATTTTATCCACCGTCAGATAATCCTGGTCGATCCATCCTTCGGAAGAATCATGCGGATATTGATACCCCTGTCCATGCCCCAGGCGCTGAGCACCCTTGTAGTGGGTGTCTTTGAGGTGGAGGGGAACGGGCTGGGTGCGCCCCTCACGCACATCCTTCATGGCCGACCAGATCGCCAGCGCCGACGCGTTGCTCTTGGGGGCGGTGGCCATGTAAATCGCGGCCTGGGCGAGGGTGAGCTGGGCTTCAGGCATGCCGATCTTCTCCACCACGTCGAATGCGGCGGCGGCGACGCCCAGGGCGCGAGGATCGGCATTGCCGATGTCCTCGCTGGCCAGGATGGCGATGCGGCGGGCGATGAAGCGCGGGTCCTCGCCCGCTTCCAGCATCCGCGCTACCCAGTAGACAGCGGCATCCGGATCGCCGCCGCGCATGGATTTGATCAGGGCGCTGGCCGCATCGTAATGTTCATCGCCGTTCCCATCGTAGACGATCGCCTTGCGCTGGATGGATTGCTCGGCGATATCGAGGGTGATGGTGATTTCCGGTTCGGGGGAAGACGTCGTGCCCGATTCCTTCAACTGGGAGAGCACCGCGATTTCCAGCGCCATCAAGGCGCGGCGGGCGTCGCCGTCACTGGTGACGGCCCAATGGTGGAGAGCCTCGGGCTCAACCCGAATGTCCAGCTTTCCAAAGCTCCGATCCTTGTCGGCAATCGCGCGGCGGAGCAGGCTGCTAATCTCCTCCTCGCTCAGGGGGGCGAACTGGAAAATTTGGCTGCGGCTGACCAGGGGGGAGTTGACGGCGAAAAAAGGATTCTCCGTCGTCGCACCGACCAGCAGGACATAACCCGCCTCCACATCCCCCAGGAGAATATCCTGCTGGGCGCGGTTGAAGCGATGAATTTCATCGAGGAACAAAACCGTGCGCCGGCCCGAGCCGGCCAGGCGTTCGCGGGCGTCGTCGAGGATCTTGCGAACCTCTTTGACGCCGACGGCCGCGGCGTTCACCTGCTCAAAATGGCTCTGGCTGTAGCCGGCGATCAGTTGCGCCAGCGTCGTCTTGCCGGTGCCAGGGGGGCCGTAGAAAATGACGCTGGTGAGGCGGTCGGCTTCCAGCATGCGGCGCAGGAGTTTGCCGGGTCCCAGGAAATGCTGCTGGCCGACGAATTCGTCCAGGGAACGCGGGCGCATCCGCGCCGCCAGGGGCGCGGCCCGCTCCAGATTCTTCTGCCGCATGGGACCGAATAAATCCATTGGTCCTATTGTAGTCGCCGAAACCGGCAAAAGGAAAAACCCGCCGGCCGGGCGAATGTTCCCAGTCGGGGCGGTCCGCGGGCTTTTTTTTTGGGCAATTGCCACTTACCTTCTTCGACCATGACCCGAACCATTGCGATAGCGGGACTGGGGGCGGCGGCGCGGGAGATTCACCTGCCGGCTTATGCCAAGGTGGCCGATTTGAAGGTGGTCGGCGGCTTCGATCCGGCGCCGCCGCCGGGCCGGACGTTTCCCTTTCCGCTGTTTGACTCGCTGGGCAAGATGATCGAGGCAACCCACCCGGACATCGTGGCCGTGGTGACGCCGACGACGTTTCACCACGAGTTGACGGCCGGGGCGCTGCGGGCGGGATGCCACGTGCTGTGTGAAAAGCCGTTCATGAGCAACATGGAGGAGGCGGACGCCATCTGCCAGTTGGCCGGGGAGGTGGGACGGCAGGTGGTGGTGAATAACCAATACCGGTTCATGAAGATTCACCAGGCGGCCAAGGCACAGATCGGCTCGGAACAATTCGGGCAACTGCTGTTCATGAACGCACAGCAGACCTTCTTCACCTCCGAAAAGACAGAGGCCGGATGGCGGGGAAAAGACCCACAGCGGACGTGCAAGGAGTTCGGGATCCACGTACTGGACTTGGCGCGATTCTTCTTTGATGAGGACCCGACATCGATCCGGGCGCGGATGCCTAAGCCGGGCGGCGCGGGAGGACCGGACCATTTGAACCTGATCGAACTGGAATTTTCGGGGGACCGGGTGGCCCATATTACGCTGGACCGGCTGTCGCGCGGGCCGCACCGGTATCTGGACCTGCGTCTGGACGGGTCGGCCGGGTGCGTGCAGACGCACCTGGGGGGCGAGATGGAATTCGCCTGCGGCGTGCGCGGAGGGACGCGGCGGCCGTATGCGAATCTGAGCCTGGCGGCCGGAGGGTGGGCGCGTCTCTACAGCGGGGAGCAATACGAGAAGCTGGCGACGGATGCGCTGGACCTGTTCGCCGACGCCACCGGGCGGCTGGTGCGGGCGTTCCTGGAGGCGCTGGACACCAATACGCCTCCCCCCTGCCGGGCAGAGGACAACCGGCGGACGCTGGCGCTGATGCTGGCGGCGTATGAATCGGCCGAGCGCGGTCAAGCCATCGACATGAATTACGAACTGGCCGGCAGCAGCCGGTAGTGGGCCGGCACACGAGGAGAGCCAATGCGCATCACGATCGTCGGCGCGGGGTTGATGGGGCGGTGGCATGCCTACTATGCCCGCCGGGCTGGGGCGACGGTGGCGGCGGTGGTGGATGCCCGGACCGACGTCGGGACGGATCTGGCGCGCCGCTGTGGGGGAGCGGCGGTGTTTGAGCGTCTGGAGGAAGCGTTGGAGCGGGTGGAGTCGGATGCGGTGCATGTCTGCACCCCCCTGCCGAGCCACACGTTGCTGGCCCAGACCGCGCTGCGGGCCGGACGCCATGTGCTGATGGAAAAGCCGCTGGCCCCCAGTCTTGGTCAGACCCTTGAATTATTGGAACTTGCCGGCCGGCAGCAGCGCATGCTGGTTCCGGTGCATCAGTTTCCCTTCCAGTCCGGCTTTGCCTCCCTGCTGCGGCACCGGCAGCGGCTGGGGGAACTGGTTCGCGTGGAGTTTCACACGTGCTCGGCCGGCGGACAGGGGCAATCGCCGCAACGACGGCGGGAAATTCTGTGGGAAATCCTGCCCCACCCGTTTTCGCTGATGCGCCGGCTGCTGGGGCGGGAGTTAAGCAAGCTGACGTGGGAGGCGATATATTCCAGTGAGGATGAATTGATTCTGGGCTCGGTGAGCGGGCGGACATGCCTGTCCGTGGTTGTCAGCCTGCGCGGACGGCCGACGCGCAATGAACTGTGCGTAATCGGCGAGGAGGCAAGTGCTTCGCTGGATCTATTTCATGGCTTTTGCCTCTGGGAGCCTGGAAAGGTGGGACGGGCGGCCAAGGCGTTGCGGCCGGTGCGGCTGGGGGCGGGACTATTGGGCCGGGCCGTGTTGAACCTGGGAGGACGGGCAATCCGGCGGCAGCCGGCTTACCCGGGATTGTACGAATTAATAGTCGGTTTTCGCCGGGCGGTGGATTACAATGCCCCCAGCCCGATCCCGGCCGACGAATCGGCCGACGTGGCCCGCTGCCTGGAACCCTGGCGAATGCTGGCGCCCGAGACGATGGCGAGAGGTGTATGAATCCGGTTGATTCCTCTAATGCGTCCGCGCTGATCGGCGCGCCGGTTCGCCCGGCCCGTTGGGCCTGGGCCACTCCCCATGCGCGCTATCGCCTGTATCTGGCGATTGCAGGTCTGCTGTTTGTGGCGGCCTATCTCGCGCTGGCCGGCAAGGCGCTGCGCAACGGCGAGCCGGTGGACCTGCTGATCAATGACGCCCCCGGCTACTACGCCTACCTCCCCTCGGTGCTGCTGGACCACGACCTGGATTTCCGCAATCAGGTATGGAATCAGTTTCAGGGGGAGGCCCAGAAGATCGGTCCCAGCTACTTGAAGCCGCGCTGGCCGATTGGGGTGGCGATCACGCTGGTGCCCCCCTTCCTGGCCGCCCATGGGGTGTCGCGGGTTTTGTATGCCACCACGGGGAGCGGGTATTTCCTGCCCAACGGCTATTCGGTGCTGTATCAGCCGATCTGCTGCGCATATGTGCTGCTGCTGGCGTTTGTCACGATGGTGCTGGCGGATCGGCTGCTGACCGAGCGATTCCGCATCAGCGGCACGGCGACGTTCCTGGCGGTGGTGTCGTATTGGCTGGGCACGCACTATCTCTGGTACTGCTTCCGCGAGCCATTCATGGCACACATCGTCAGCGGCTTCTGGGTGGCGGCGGTGGTGTACATCATCCATCGCCTGCTTAGGAAGCTGGAAGAGGGGCAGTTGAGCGGCGGGATGCTTCTGCTGCTGGCATGGTGCACGTCGATGGCGCTGGTCTGCCGCCTGACCAATGCGGTGCTGTTTCCCCTATTTCTCTATCTGCTTTATGCCATCTTCCGGGCCAAGGCGGGCGGGCGGTTTTTCAAATGGCTGCCGATCGCGCTGATCGGATTGCTGCCTCTTCTGTTACAGGCGGGGAGCTGGTACGCGATCAAAGGGGACGCCACGCCGGGGTCGGTGCAGCAGGTGGGGTATGAGAAGCAGGAAGGGTTCCTTTACTGGAATCAGCCGCGTTTGTGGCAGACGCTCTTTTCCTCACGGCACGGATTGATGTTCTGGGCGCCGCTGCTGGTGCTGTCGGCACTGGGGGTGGGGTTGTACCTGATCAAGGGGCCGCCGGGCGACGGGGCTGAGCTCAAGGATCGGGATGCGCCCGGTCGCCGGGACCCACTGCTGATCGGATTGATCCTGGCCGCGCTGCTGCTGTGGTATCTGAACAGCGCCTGGGGGGCGTGGTGGTTCGGATCGGCCGTGGGCGGGCGGGCGTTTCTGGGGATGACGATCCTGTTTCTGCTGGGGCTGGGGTTCTGCTACGAATTTGCCCGGCGCGGGGGGCTCTTCTGGCGGCGGCTGACCTTCGCGGCGGCGATCCTGGGCATCGCCGTTGCCTGGGGGCTGATGCTGCTGCGGATGGCCAACCGCATTCCCAAGGACGGCTATATCTTCGAACAGAAAAGCTCCCTCGTCGTGGAAGGATAGCCGGGCGGGGATTGCCTCACGGGGTCAGGCGTTCCAAGCCACCCATGAAGGGGCGCAATGCCGGGGGAATCGTCACCGAGCCGTCTTCGTTCTGGTGGTTTTCCAGCAACGGGATGAGGATGCGCGGGCTGGCGACGACAGTATTGTTGAGGGTGTGGCAGAAGCGCACCTTTCCTTTCTCATCTTTGTAGCGCAGGTTGAGGCGTCGGGCCTGGAATTCATAGAGGCGGCTGGCCGAGTGCGTCTCGCCGTACCCGCTGTCGGGTTTGCCGGCTTCGGCCCGGCTGGGCATCCAGGTTTCGATGTCGAGCATGGCGGCATTCTTGACGCCGATATCGCCGGTGCAGCAGCGGATGACGCGATAGGGCAATTCCAGCCGCTTAAGCAGTTCCTCGCTGTAGGAGAGCATCTCGGCATGCCAGCGTTTGCTCTCTTCGACATCGTTGCGGCAGATGATGACCTGCTCGCACTTGTCGAACTGGTGGACGCGGTATAGGCCGGCGGTGTCCTTGCCGTAGGTGCCGGCCTCGCGGCGGAAGCAGGTGCTGACGGCGGTGTACTTCCTGGGCAGGTCCGCCTCGGAGAGAATTTCATCCATGTGGAACGCCGTCAGGCCGACCTCGGCGGTGCCGGTGAGGAACAGCTCATCTTGGGTGACATGGTAGGTCTGCTCGCGCCCGGCCGGGAAGAAGCCGGTGCCCTGCATGGCGACCTCGCGCACCAGGACGGGGACGTTGAGGAGGGTGAAGCCCTGTTCATTGACCATCATCGAGAGGGCCAGTTGCAGGACGGCGTTGTGGAGTTGCGCGCCGGCGCCGGTGAGGTAATAGGAGCGGGAGCCGGCGAGGCGGACGCCGCGGGCGAAGTCGAACAGATGCAGCGACTCGCCCAGCTCGATGTGGGTTTTGGGCTTGAAGGAAAACTGCCGGGGAGCGCCGACCTTGCGATCGACGACGTTGTCGGCGGCATCCCTGCCGACGGGGACCTCCTCATCCGGGGGCTGGGGGATGTGGAGCAGGAGGGGCAGCAGCTGCTCCTGGGCCTGTCGGGCGGCCTCCTGCGCTTCGGCCAGCTGGGGCTTGAAGGCGGCGGCCTGGGTTTTGAGGGCGTCGCGCTGGGCGGGGTCTTTGGTCTTGCCGATCTGCTGGGAGAGGCGGTTCTGCTCGGCTTTGAGGGTTTCGTAGCGGCGCTGGGCGGCGGAAAGGGTTTCATCGAGGCGCAGGACGGCGTCGATGTCGGCGGGGATGTTTTTCAATTCCGCGCCGCGGCGGTATTTGTCGGGGTTGTCGCGCAGGTCTTTGAGGTCAATCATGGGGGATCATAGTAGGAAAAAATGGGTTCGTTTGGAAATCGGGGAATTGGGTTCGCGGGGGGTCAACCTTCGTTTTTGAGCCGGGAAGGGGAAATATAGGTGGAGGCAAATGGGTGCGATTGGGTTCGTTCGTCGACAAAGGCCTTTGGGGGAGGGAGATGTTCCAGGGGGAGGGGTTCGGTGCCATTGGCTTCGCGGAAGAGGCGGAGGAGACGGATGAAGGCATTTTCGACGCTGCGCTCATAGCGGTTGAGCAGGAGAAATCCGTTGGTGGGATCGTCACTGCATCGTTGGGCAATGAGATCGGGGGCGTTGATGGGGCCGGTTTGAGGAACGCGG
This sequence comes from Planctomycetaceae bacterium, assembly GCA_044464175.1. Lineage (GTDB taxonomy): Bacteria > Planctomycetota > Phycisphaerae > Tepidisphaerales > Tepidisphaeraceae > JBIQLO01. Next base: position 12,862 of record JBIQLO010000012.1, read on the forward strand.
GCGCGTTCGCATTCAAAGATTTTGGCCTGGGCTTCGGGGAAGCGCCGGAGTCGCCAGGCGAGGTTGACGATGTGGGGAAACAGGCAGCGCTGGAGGATGTTTCGGGGTTGGAGGGTGTTTTGGAGTTCCTGGCGGAAGGTGTCGAAGGTGGCGGGGCATTCTTCGGGAATGCAGGGGTAGTACTCGGCGATGCGCAGGCCGTGTTTGAAGGCATTGCGACTGGCGCGGGCCTTCCCAGCGAGGGTGCGCGGGCCGGTGGATTTAAGGGCATTGCGACGGTTGGCGGCGAGTTGTTTGGCGGAGATGGGCCGGCGTTGGGGCGCGGGGGCCAGGGCTGCGGTTTCAGGGAGTTGGGCCGAGACGGACAGCGTGAGCGGTTGTTCCATCTCGGGGGGGATGACCGGCGCGAGGCTTGGCGCAGGGGATTGGGCCGGTGGGGGCACCGTCGGAACGGTTTGATCTTCGGCCGGGAGACCGACAGGCTGGAAGCCTGTCCTACGGGATTGCTCGGTTGTATCGCTCATCAGTTTGCACCTCCGTATTACGGGAGGCGCTGCGCGTTTTGGCGACGAAATGCGCAGCGCGATTTTCAAAAACCGCGTTTTTGAGCGAGCAGGGGCGAAAAAATTTTTTGTTTTTTGAGTTTTTCCGTTTTTTTGCGCTGCGCGTTTTGGCGCCAAAACGCGCAGCGCCAGGCATTTTCCAGCGCGGGGTCATAACCGAAAGGCGCCCGCGTCCAGCGGCGGGCCTGCCCCCTGCCCGCCCAATGAAGGGGGCGGTTTCCTTTCCCAGGGAAGGGGCGGCGATCGGCGCGGGCGGGGAAAAACGAAAAATGGAAAATGGATTGCTCCATTTTCCATTTTCCATTTCAGATTCACCGCGTTGGCTCGCCTTACCAGGCGAAGTGGGCGAAGGCCTTGTTGGCTTCGGCCATGCGGTGGGTGTTTTCGCGGGTGGAGATGGCTTTGCCTTCCTTGCGGTAGGCGCCCATCAGTTCATCGGCCAGACGGCGGCTCATGGGCCGGCCGCCGGAATCGCGGCAGGCGGCCAGAATCCAGCGGAAGGCCAGAGACTGCTGGCGGTGCTTATTGACCTGCATGGGGACCTGGTAGTTGGCCCCGCCGACGCGCCGGGAACGAACCTCGACGTAGGGTTTGACGTTGCTGATGGCGGTTTCGAAGACCTCCAGCGGGGGAACATCCTTCATCTTCTTGGTGATCTCCTCCATCGCCTCGTAGAAGATGCGCTGGGCGACGGCCTTTTTGCCATCCCACATGAGACAGTTGATGAACTTGCTGACCAGCTTGCTGTTGAAGCGGGGGTCAGGCTTGAGGTTCTCTTTGCTGGCGGTGAATTTCTTGAATGCCATGGTGTTGCTTTTGGTCTAAAACGATAAATTTCCAGGGTCGGTGTCTTTCTATCGCCTCAGCCACCAGATGAAGGCGGCGATGAGGAGAAGGATGATCAGAATACTGCCGACCACGCTGCGAAGGCCGCTTTCCAAGCCGACTTGGTCGGCCGCGGCAATCCAGTGCGTCATTTCTCCGTGCTCCCGATGCCTCACTTGCTCTTTTTCGCGCCGTATTTGCTTCGGCCGCGCTTTCGTCCGTCGACGCCCAGTGCGTCAAGTGTTCCACGGACGATATGATAGCGGACGCCCGGCAAGTCACGGACGCGGCCGCCCCGGACCAGCACGATGCTGTGTTCCTGAAGGTTATGCTCCTCGCCGGGAATGTAGGCGGTGACTTCCTTCCCGTTGCTGAGGCGGACACGGGCGATTTTGCGAAGGGCCGAGTTGGGCTTCTTCGGGGTCATGGTCTTGACCTGCAGGCAGACCCCGCGTTTTTGGGGGCAGGCGTCAATGTCCTTGACCTTGTTGATCTTCGCCAGTGCGCGGCGAGGCTTCTTAATCAGTTGGTTAATCGTCGGCATACGCTTCCTTTAAGGCACGGCAGGACCATCGCCGGCCGGGCAGTCGAAACATCGAAGTTGGACAAGTATAGCGATCCACCTCCGACACGCAAGTCGTTGGGACAAGTCGAGAATTCGGTGAAAACCCCCGCCCTAACCCTCCCCGGCGTAACGGCGGAGGGAACAAGGGTCCCTTGAGGTTCGGTCAAAAGCTCATGGCGTGCTTCAGGGCTTCCCAGCGACGGTCGAGCAGGTCGCGGGTGGCGGCCTGGAGGCCGGCCAGGGAGAAGTCGGCAATGGCATAGCTGGCGACGACGGTGCCGAAGGCCAGGGCGCGTTTGAGGGTGGCGGGGGAAAAGGCGCCCTGGGTGGCAAGATAGCCCATCATGCCGCCGGCGAAGCTGTCGCCGGCGCCGGTGGGGTCGATGACTTTTTCGGCCGGGAATGCCGGGAGAACGAAGCAGTCATCGCCGTTGCACATGAGACAGCCGTGCTCGCCCTTTTTGATGACGACGAATTTGGGGCCCATTTTAAGGACATCGCGGGCGGCGGCGACGAGGTTGTCCTTTTCGGTCAGGAGGCGGGCCTCCCCGTCATTGAGGACCAGGCCGTCGATTTTTTTCAGAAGATTGGCCAATTCCTGGCGTTCGGTCGTGATCCAGAGGTTCATGGTGTCGGCGACGACGAGGCGGGGGGATTTCAGCTCGGCCAGCATCTGCTGCTGGAGGGCGGGGTGGGTGTTGGCCAGGAAAACGTAGCGGCTGTCGAGATAATTTGGGGGAAGTTTGGGGGCCTGTTCGGCCAGGACATTGAGATCGACTTCGACGGTGACGGCTTCGTTGAGGTCTTCGACGTAGGAGCCGTGCCAGCGGAAGGTCTTGCTGCCCTTGCGGGTTTCGAGGCCGGAAGTATCGACGGGGCGGCCTTCAAAGACGCTGAGGAGGTTGGGGGGGCAGTCTTCGCCGACGACGCCGACAAGGCGGACGGGGGAGAAGAAGGAGGCGGCGTAGGAGAAGTAGACGGCGGAGCCGCCGAGCACCCCTTCGCGCCTGCCGAGGGGGGTTTCCACGGTGTCGATTCCAATTGATCCGGTCACGAGCAGGGACATTGGGCCTCCAGAGGGGGTTCTAGTTAATCCATCCATCAGGATACACGGATGAATGGGGATTGCCAAGGGGAAGGCGCGGATGGCGGTCCAAGCCCGCCGGGAAATCGGGCGGCCTTGCTAGGCCTTGCAGGATGGGACATTCTGGTTCCATGGCAGCTTGGCCAGCAGGAGGCCCATACCGCAAAACCCGGTGAGGCCGGCGAATATCAGGCCCGCCCCAATCAGGGCGCAAAGGAGGAAGAATAGGGGATGGGCAAGCCAACCCAGGACGGCGCTCAGGAGGACGAGCACCCCAGCGCCGATGCGCACCTGGCGTTCCAGGGAGATCGTGCCCGCGGGCCCGCGGACAACCGGCAGGCCAGCCTGGGCCCAGGCGAGCGTGCCACCCTGGACGCTCCGCACGTCGGAGAAGCCGGCGGCGTGGAATTTTTCGCAGGCCTTGGCGGCGCGGGCGCCGGATTGGCAAATGACATAGAGGGGACCGGCGTCGGGGGGACACTCGGCCATGAAGGCGCGGGGATCGAGGCGGTCCAGCGGCACCAGCATCGTGCCCTGGGCGTGCAGCCGGGCATACTCGCCGGAGGTGCGCACGTCGATGATCCGGCAGGGCCGGCCGGCGGCAATGTGAGTCTGATACAGTTCCGCAGGAGAAATGGTTCGAACGCTCATGGTGTCACCACGTTTAAGGGTTAGCGGGGAACAGATCACGCCGCCTCCAGGGCCTCCAGAGCATCCAAGGCCTCGACGACCTTGGGGAGGTAGGTGTAGGCGGGGCCGCCCTGCATCATGAGGGCAACCTGTGCGGTTTCGAGCACCTGGGCGCGAGTGGCGCCGGCCTCCAGGGCTTTTTTCACGTGCGCATAAAAGCAGTCATCGCATCGCAGCGCCATGGCGATGCCCAGGGCGACCAGTTCCTTTTCACGAACGGAAAGCTCGCCGGCCTTCATGACGGCCTGGAACAGGGTTCCAAAGCCGCGCACCCCATCTGAAAGGGCGGCCTTGGCCGCGGCCATGCGAGCGGAACCTTCCTGATAATATTTTTCAGCAGCTGTGGACATTGGAATACTCCCATCTTAATGATCCGACTGTTCGGCAACGGCCGTTGACCGAATCATATTCCTATATTACTATGCAGCAATATGAAAGTCAAATCATCCGGAGCAGTGAACCATTTTCTGGACGAGGCGCAGCTCGAGGCGGTGGGTCGGCTGTTTTCAGTCTTGTCGGAGCCGAGCCGGCTGCGCGTGCTTCAAGTACTGCAGGCGGGACCTTCAACGGTGGGGACCATCGTGTCGGAGACCGGCATGAAACAGGCGAACGTGTCCAAACAGTTGGGAATTTTGTATCAGGCGGGGGTGGTGGCGCGCAAGAGGGAGGGGAATGCGGTCTGCTACAGTATCCGACTGCCGCTGGTGCTGGAGCTGTGCACGTTGGTGTGCCATGGTCTGAGGGCGGAGGCCGAAGCGCTGGCACAGCGGCTCAAATGAGCATGTATCAAAGGGGAGCGGTTGCCGCGATCCATCCCTGGCGGCGCGTGAGGATCGGGGAAGTGCTGGCGGGCGGGGGTGGCGGCGTCGGAGCCCATGAGCAGGAGACGGCGGAGGGTTTTGGGGGTGGCGTTGGCGGAAGGTATGCCGTGGTGGAGGAGCCAGGGCACACGGAGGCACACGAGGCTGTCACCTATTTTCTCAAGGCCCGCTCCAGCGAATCGGCCTTGTCGAAAATGCCGATCTGGTGCACGTAACGAGGTGACTGTCCCGAGCTCTCCTTGATGGCACAAAGCCCCCTTCGCTGCCCTCCTCCGGAGTACCGGGGGAGGCAGTGACTGGCCGGATGGGAGTGGGCGTTTGAGGGGATGCGGGGAAGGGGGATTTCAGGCCGGCAGGCGTTGGCGGGCGGCCTCGAAGCATTGGCGGGCAATTCGCGTGAGCACCAGGGCCTGTTCCCAACGGTCGGATTCCTCCTGGAGCGTGCCGTCGGGGGCCGGCAACAGGCGGGCATAGTAATTTTTCGACCAGAGCAACTCCGGGGCGAAGCAGAGATAGTCGCCGGGTTTGGCGCTTTGGAGAAAGCCGGCGAAGCTGCGGGTCCAGAGTTCCTTGAAATGCTCGACGTTGGGCCGATTTGTGCCGTCGCCGATGTTCACTTGAATGCAGCCGGGGTTGCCGATGCGCCCGTGGATGAACCGCACCCGCTCGAGCACCGGGGCGATGAATTCGAGCTTTTTTTCAAATCCGCCGTAGACCATTTCCAGCCCCGTATACCAGTGGGAGAAATCCCCATTGAAGCGGATCTGGGGAAATTTCCGAGTCAGCCGGACGGTGCGCCACATGTCCTGGGTGATGGTGGCCCGATGCGTCTCGATGTAGAGGGGGAAATCGTGTTTGTGGGATGCCGCGAGCACCGCATCCACCAGGCGATCGGCGGCGTCATCGTCCTCCATGCCCCATCCGACGTGAAGGGTGGCGCAGTCGTGGCCCGCCTCCTTGAGGCGCTGCGCCAGAGGGTCGGCATCGGAGGGTTCGCGAACGCCGCCGCCGGCGGTGGAACCCATCCCCAGCGACTTGAGCAGCGCGAGATCGCCGCCCTGCATCCCCTCATATCCCGCCGCCCGCGCCGCCTGGTAAACGTTCAGCGGATCGCCGACCGGGGCAGCGCTCCAGGGGGGCAGGCCCGCGAGCGTTCCGGTATTGAGGTCACATCTCAAGCGCGGCGGGCGGGTTGTTCCATCGTTGGTGTTGGAAATCACGAGGATAACGTATTGATCCGGCGGCGCGAGCACAAGATTGGCTCCTGCGCCGGGTCCTGTTGAACTTGCGGCTTCCCCGCAACGAGAGAGGCGCAAACAGGGGCGAGGGGGTCCGTGCCGCGTTTTTTCATCGTTGCGCGGTGATCTGGCGGTGGCGGCGGGTGAGAACCAGGGGGCCGGGGAAGTGTTGGCGGGCAGGCGTGGCGGCATCGGAGGCCATGAGGAGGAGGCGGTCGAGGGTTTGGGGAGTGGATTTTTGGGGCGGGAGGCCCTGGCGCGTGAGCCAGGTCCGGGCGGCGTGGCGGGCGAGGATCGCGGGCAGGCGGTTCAACTGGTCGATCGGCAGCGCATCGGGAAATCGGGGGGCGGCGGCGGTGAGCCAGTTCTGGAAGGCGCGGGCGGATTGGGCCAGGGCGAGCAGGTCGTCGGTGAGGGAGGGGTGGCAGGCCAGGAGTTGGCGGACGCGGTTGCGGGCGTAGCGAGGGGAGGCGTTGGAGGCATCCTCGCGCCAGGGGTGGGGGATGGATTGGAGGAAGGATTTGAGGTCCTGTTTGCGGATATTGAGCAACGGACGCAGGAGGCGGAGGTTTTGGATCTGGGTGTCGGGGGACATGCCGGTGAGGCCGGGGAGGCTGGAGCCGCGCAGGAGACGGAAGAGGACGGTTTCGGCCTGGTCGTCGGCATGGTGGGCCAGGAGGACGGCGGCGAGGTGGTGCTTTTCTACGGCCTGGCGGAACAGGCCCAGGCGAATAGCACGGTAGCGGGCGGAGGGATTTTTGGACAGGTTGGGGTGGGCGGATTCCAGGTCGGATCGGCGGGCGATGGTGTGGGGGAGGTTGAAGCGGAGGGCAAGGTCACGGACGAAATCGGCGTCGGCATCGCTGTCAGGGCCGCGGGTCTGGTGGTTCAGGTGGACGAGGTGGAGGTGAAGATGGGGGTTTTGGCAACAGGCCAGGAGCAGCGCGGTGCTGTCGGGGCCGCCGGAGAGGGCCAGGGCATATCGGCCGGGGGGCAGGGCGGCGGCAGCGGCAAGCAGCGGCAAATCGGCCGGGGGAGGCATGGGGGGAATTGTCACCTGTCTTGGGTCGCTTGTCACTTGCTGTCGGCCGTCGGTGGGGTATTTGTCGCTTGAGGGGAGGGGAGCGGTTTTTGCTTAAAGGGGGTTTGTGTGATACAGATGAGGTTGCAATCGAGTCCTGCATGATGGTGGAACTGGGAATTTTCTTTCGGTGGCTGCATGTGGTGACGGCCTGCATCGCGCTGGGCGGGGTCTTTTTCATGGTGGCGGTGGTGCCGATCGGGCTGCGGTCGCTGGACGGGGTGGTGCGGGATGAGGTGGGGCTGCGGTTCCGTCGGGTGTTCAAGATCGTCATTCATACCTGCATTCTGCTGTTTCTGATCAGCGGGATTTACAACGCGATCGCCAACTGGGAGGCGTACAGGGCGGGGGTGCCGGTGACGCACGCGCTGCTGGGGGCGCACGTGGGGCTGGCGCTGATCGTCTTTGCGGTGGCGCTGGTGCTGCTGGCGGGGCGCACCCCCCGGTCCGGGGCGCGGCGGTGGATGGCGCTGAACCTGATCCTGATGCTGATCGTGGTGGCGGCGGCGTCGAGCCTGAAGTGGGCGCGGGAGCGGGGGCTGGCGATCGAGCGCGAGGCGGCGGCGGCCTCGGTGGAATGAGTCGGGGAACCTATGACGCATCTGCTGGTCAACCTGGCGTACCTGCTGTCGCGTTACCTGCACATCGTCTGCGCCACGCTGCTGGTGGGAGGCACGCTTTTTTACGAGATGGTGGTGCCGGAGGCGATTGCCGAGCTGCGGGATGAGCACCGGCTGGCGATTTTCGCGCGGGCGCGGTGGTTTTTCCGGCGGATCGTCTGGATCAGCAGCGCGGTGATCGTGGTGACGGGGTTGATCGAGACGGCGCGCCACTGGCCGACCTACACGCACGTGGAGGCGGCGGCGATGGCGGCGGCGACGACCCAGCCGACCGTGCGGGAGTCGATCGCGGTTCGGCCGGGGTGGTGGTGGGCCGCCCACGCCAGCACGGGGCTGATCGCGGTGCTGATCGCGGTGTCGCTGACGACCGGGCCGCGCCCGCCGGAGCATCCGGTGCGGTGGATGCGGCTGAACCTGGGGATTCTGCTGATCGTGATCTTCCTGGCGACGGCGACGCGGCAGGTGCGGCTGATCGCGGCTGACCAGGCGGATTCGGCGACGCGCGCAGTCCTGCGGGGAGGGAAATGAACGAGGAAGGGGCGAGGGGATAGGGGGATGGTTTATCCCGTTTACCACGTCTATAATCCATCCCTATGAAGATCATCATCGAACGGCATCCCGACGGCTATGTCGCCTATCCGCTGGGTATGAAAGGGGTGGTGGTGGGCGAAGGCGACACGCGCGAGCAAGCGCTGGCCGACGTTGAATCGGCCATTCGGTTTCACATTGAGACGTTCGGGGAAGAGGTTCTCAATGAAGAGTCTCCCGTACTCGATGCCTTTGTGACTGAAGCCAGGGTGGCCTGATGCCGAAATTTCCGGTCGACGCGCCCAAGGCCCGTGTTCTTCGCGCACTGGAAGCGATGGGCTTTCGAATCATACGCGAACGGGAGCATATCGCGATGGCTCGGCAAAATCCCGATGGCCCATCAACGCCACTGACGTTGCCCAACCCTTCCACGATCAAGGGCTCAACCCTTCGGACCATTTGCTCCCAGTCCGGAATCAATCGAAACGATTTTCTTCAATCCTATGAACGAGCCTGAAGGACTCATCACCATCGCAGCGCCGCGCGACGATGTCACACGTTCCCGGTCCCTTCGTGCCTTCGTGCCTTCGTGCCTTCGTGCCTACACTTCCGGCCACGGCCTGTTGGCCCTGGGGCTGCTGATCTTTTTCGCCCTCTTTCTCATCTGGCCCATCGCGCAGGTCTGCTACAGCGGGTTTGTGCGGAGCGACGGGACGCCGACTCTGGCGTACGTGGGGCTGATCTTTCAGGACCCGGTGCTGGTGGCGGGGCTGCTCAACGCGGTAAAGATCGCGGTGCTGGTGACGCTGTTCACGGTCCTGCTGTCGCTGCCGCTGGCGGTGCTGAGCGTGCGGTATGACTTTCCGGGGCGGGGGCTGCTGGGGGGATTGCTGCTGGTGCCGCTGGTGTTGCCGCCGTTCGTGGGGGCGATCGGGATGCGCTTCGTGCTGTCGCGCTTCGGCCCCCTGACGCAGATCGCCGGGGGCGGCACCGAGGGGATCGACTGGCTGGGGCAGCTGCGCTTCAGCGGGATCATCCTGATCGAGGTGCTGCACCTCTATCCGATCATGCTGCTGAACCTGCAGGCCTCGCTGGCCAACGTCGATCCGGCGATGGAGCAGGCGGCGGCCAACCTGGGGGCGTCGCGCTGGACAATCTTCCGCAAAATCACACTGCCGTTGATGCGCCCCGGGCTCTTTGCCGGGGGGACGCTGGTGCTGATCTGGAGCTTCACGGAGCTGGGAACGCCGCTGATGTTCGACTACTACACCGTGACGCCGGTGCAGATCTTCATGAAGCTGACGGAGGTGGCGGACAATCCGCTGCCCTATGCGCTGGTGGTGGTGATGCTGGGGGCGTCGGTGCTGTTGTACGCGGTGGGCAAGGGGGTGCTGGGGCGGGGGTTTGACGCGGCCACGACCAAGGCGTCGGTGCAGGCGACGCCCCGGCGGCTGCGGGGGTGGAAGGCGGCCGGGGCGCTGGGGCTGTTTGGCCTGGTCTTTTTGATGGCGGTGTCGCCGCATGTTTCGGTGCTGCTGACGAGTCTGAGCGCGACCGGGGCGTGGTATCAGTCGCTTTTGCCGCGGGGATACACCCTGTCCCACTACACGCAGGCGCTGCTGGACCCGCTGGTGTATGGCTCGATCCGCAACTCGCTGATGTACGCGGCGGCGGCAACCTCGGTGGCGGTGATCGTGGGCTTGGTTGCCGCGGTGGTGATCGTGCGTTCGCGGCTGCCGGGGCGGGGGTTCATCGACGCCCTGGCGATGCTGCCGCTGGCGGTGCCGGGGATCGTGCTGGCGTTCGGATATCTGGCCATCAGCGTCCATTTCAAGCTCAAATGGGGCAAGGAAACGCCGGCGTGGCTGGATGTGCAGGAGTGGCCGGTGGTGCTGCTGATCATCGCTTACGCGGCCCGGCGGGTTCCATATATCGTGCGCAGCGCGGCGGCGGGGCTGGAACAGACGCCCCGCGACCTGGAACTGGCGGCGGCCAACCTGGGGGCCCGGCGCTGGACGGTGCTGCGGAAGATCACCGTGCCGCTGATCATCGCCAACCTGGCGGCCGGGGCGCTGCTGGCGTTCGCCTTCTCCATGCTGGAGGTGAGCGACTCGCTGATCCTGGCCCAGCGGGCGCAGTACTACCCGATCACCAAGGCGATTTATGAGCTGAGCCAGCGGCTGGGAGATGGGCTGTATATCGCCAGCGCCCTGGGGGTCTGGGCGATGGCGCTGCTGACGCTGACCATCCTGTCGGCCAATGCGTTTCTGGGACGGAAAATGGGGGCGATCTTTCGGGTGTGAGCGGAGCGCGGGTCATTGGTCGCTTGTTATTGGTCACTTGTTCCTTGTCACTTGTTATTGGTTGTTGGTTATTGGTTATTGGTTGTTGGTCGGGGGCGGGGTCTGTCCGTGAGCCGGCGCGGCGTTTACGCGGATCGGAGGGGCATATCTCCGTGTCGAAGCGGCATGTCTCCGTGTCGGAGCGGCCTGTTTGCGTGTCGGAGAGGCATATCTCCGTGTCGAAGCCGCATTTCTCCGTGTCGAAGGGGCATATCCACGTGTCGGCGCCGCATTTCTGCGGAGAAATAGCCGCCCACGCCTCAAATTGGCGGGGGCCGCGCCCCGTGCGGACCGTTGGGCAGGCGGGCATGGCTGACGCGAACTGCGGGATTCAAGGCCTTTTCCTGCTCCCTCCCATCATCGTGGAAATCCCCGGCCATATCTTCTCCGCGTTGGTTAACCATATGATACCCGCTACAAAATATGGCCAAAACATGATGTCCGATATGGTAAAGGTTACTTTCTCATAGCGGTACATTCGCCAATACGTCTCTTTGCTGACTTGCGTATACCGGCCGTGTTCGCCAACGTAATATTTGCCGTTTTCCACCTTTCCAAGGGTGGCCTCACCACCGATGGAGAGTCCCAACCCTACGCAAATCAGAAAATTCGCGCCTGATCCCACGGCAAGCAGAAACACCAGCAGAAGAACGACCCGGATAACGTTCAAAAATCGCCGGAAATGAATCAGCGCCCATGTCCCGCCTAAACAGATCGCCAGGAAGACGAGGCCCAATATGAAGGTCCAGGCAACTGGAAAATAAAAGGTGAAGATTCGCATCACTTTATCCCAAGACGCGGCGCAGGGTCCGCCTCAGCGGTCCCTCCGGGATTATCTTCCATCTCTCCCCATTTCGCCTTGTAAAAAATCGCCCGGGCGTGGTATCCTTCCGGCCGGGTTGTCTCGGCTCAATTCTTACATAAGGAGAAGGATCATGGTACGCAAACTCGCATACGCGGTGGTGTCGATCGGGCTATTGATGGTGATGGGGTGCGCCGGCGGGTCGAAGATTCAGTCGCCGCTGGTAAAGGAGAGCGGGGTCAAGACGCTGGTGAACCTGCACCCGGCGACCAACGGGCGGCTCTACAGCGCCAACTTTCAGGATGCGGGGTTCATTCCCCTGGGCACGGATGTGACGGTCACCAAGGTGACGGAAAAACGGCTCTATTTCAAGGTCAACTCGACCGGGCAGGAATACGTTTACCTGCTGCACCGCACGCTCACCGAGCCGTGGGAGCAGCATCTGAACAAGATTTTCGGCACGACGGCCCCGGACATCAGCGGGATGAGCGAGATCGACCAGAAGGGCATCAAGGAGGGGCGGGCACTGAAGGGGATGACCAAGCAGGGGGTCATTTATGCCATCGGCTACCCCCCCACCACCCCGGACTACATGAACGCCGACTCGTGGAAATACTGGAAGAACCACTGGGCGACGTTCACGGTGGAATTCAAGGACGGCGTCGTGGTGGACACGCCCCACTATTAAGCGGCGGTCCGTTCATATTTGGTTTTGGATCGCCGGATCGGGCGGGGACGATAACGCCCGTCCGCGTTCCAGAATCGGAATTCAACGGGCTTGCCTGAAGACCCCGGAGGCCGAAGGAAAAGCACCTTTTCCTTTTGCCTCTTTCCATTTACCTTATTCCTCATGAACGTACTTGTTGCAGGCGGGGCCGGTTATATCGGGTCGCATACGGTCAAGCGGCTGAAGGAAGCCGGCCATTCTCCGGTCATTTACGACAACCTGTCGCGCGGGCACCGGTCCGTGGTGGAGATCCTCCAGGTGCCGGCGGTCTTTGCCGACCTGAACGACCGGGGGGCGCTGGAAAAGGGGCTGCGCGAGCACCGGATCGACACGGTGATGCACTTTGCGGCCTATGCGTACGTCGGGGAGTCGGTGACGCATCCGCTGATGTACTACCAGAACAACGTGGCCACGACGATCAGCGTGCTGGAGGCGATGCGTCAGGCGGGGGTGAACCGGTTCATCTTCTCCAGCACCTGCGCGGTCTACGGCGATCCGGACCGGGTCCCGATCACGGAGAATGAGAAAAAGGCCCCGGTCAGCCCGTATGGGCGGAGCAAGTGGATGGTGGAGCAGATTCTCCAGGACCATCTGGCGGCCGACAAGTCGTTCTGCTACGCCGCCTTGCGCTACTTCAACGCCGCGGGGTGCGCGATGGACGGCACACTGGGGGAGGACCACGACCCGGAGACGCATCTGATCCCGGTGACGCTGCAGGCGGTGCTGGGACTGCGGCCCAGGCTGACGGTCTTCGGGACCGACTACCCGACGCCGGATGGGACCAACGTGCGGGATTACATCCACGTGGAGGACCTGGCCGATGCCCACATCCGGGCGATGGAGCGGCTGAAGGAGGGGCAGTCGATGGCGCTGAACCTGGGGACGGGGCGGGGATTCTCGGTGAAGGAGATCATCGCGGCGGCCGAGGAGGTGACGGGAAAGAAGGTTCCGGTGGAATACGGGCCCCGGCGGGCGGGGGATGCGATCGCCCTGTATGCCGATCCGGGTCGGGCCCGGGAGGTGTTGGGGTGGGAGGCCAGGCACCGGGAGCCGACGGCGATCATCCGCTCGGCGTGGAACTGGCTCAGCCGCCACCCCAAGGGGTACGAGGGATGAGTTATGAATTACAAATTATGAATCAGGAATGATGAATTGGGAGGGAGGGGTCCACTCCTGTAATTCATAATTCATAATTCATAATTCCTCCCGTCCCGGATTGTCGTTTGAGACATCCTGATCGGGAGCGGCCTTGGCGGACTGGCGGCGGGCGGCGGAGTTGCGCCCGCCCAGGCGTCCGATTTCGGCCATGTGGGAGCGGTTCTGGCTGACGCGCTGCCCCCCCTTTCGCCCGGCGGCGCGGGCCTCCTCGGGGGTGAATTGATGGGCGGTCTTCTTTTCGTGGGCGGCCCGGCCTCCCTTGCGGGCGATCTCCCGCTGCCTGTTGCGTTCCATCGAAGCAAAACCGCGATTGTGTGTGGTGGCCATTGTTCGCCTCCATGAGTATGGCGCCAAAATCATCCGCCCGAGGCGGCTCCCCCGCGCCGGCAGGCGACAGATTTGCGGCAAAAACAACTGTAACTCGTCAATTTGTCCCGAAACGCCGCTTGAGGCGGCGTCAGCAATTTGCCAGCAATCGAAGTGCCACGGTGTAAAAATAGGTAAAGGAAATGGGATCGGAGGGGGAAACCTTTCGGGGGAATTCGGACGGTCGGGTTCAGGATTGGAACTGCGGGGGCGCCGGTTTACCTGGCCCGGATGAGCAGGACGGGGACATCGACGCGGTGCTGGACGGTGTGGGCGGTGGCGCCCAGGAACAAATCGGCCAGGAAGCGGTGGCCGTGGGTGCTCATGGCGATCAGGTCGCAATGCTCGCGCCGAACCCAGTTGACGATTTCGGTGGCGGGATCGCCGTAGGCCAGGTGGATTTCGGTGGGGATGCCGTCGGCCTGAAGCTCGGCCTGGATTTTCTGGAGGTACTGTGTGTCCTGGGTGATCTCGGGGCTGACGGCATCGGCCTTGTGGAGCCGGGCGGCCCATCCGTCGGCGACGTGGAGCAGCACAATCCGGCTGTTGAAATGCCGGGCCAGGGAGCGGATGTGGTCCAGGACCGTGCGGTCGGCCGGGCTGGTGTCGAGGGTGACGAGGATGCGGTTGTACATGGGCGTTGCCGGTTGCTGGTTGCCATGGCCGGTGGTGGCGCAGGCCCCACCCTATTTCAGCATACTGATCAATCCGTACACATCCAACGCGGTAATCAGGATACACGAGCCCCAGCCGACAATCAGGAGGAGCGGTCCGTTGGCGTAGGACCCCATGCGTTTTTTGGAGCTGGTGAACTGCAGCAGCGGGATCATGGCAAAGGGCAGCTGGATGCCCAGGATCACCTGGCTGAGAACCAGCAGGTCGTTGACGGCCTGATCCCCCTTGATGGCGATGACGAGGATGGCCGGGAGGATGGCGACCAGGCGGGTGATGACCCGGCGAAGCCAGGGCTGGATGCGCCAGTGCATGAAGCCTTCCATGACGACCTGGCCGGCCAGGGTGCCGGTGATGGTGCTGCTTTGGCCGCTGGCCAGGAGGGCGACGGCGAAGAGGATGCTGGCGGCGACGGTGCCCAGGAGGGGCTCGAGGGTGAGGTAGGCCTCCTGAATCCAGTCGCTGCCCAGGCGGACGATTTCGCCGGTCTTGAGCGTTACCTCGCTCTGGCCGTAGAAGACCATGGCGGCCAGGACGAGGATGGAGGTGTTGACCAGGAAGGCGATGAAGAGGGAGACGACCGAGTCGAGGGTGTTGAATTTCAGCGCCCGGCGGATGGAGGCCTCATCCTTCTGGAAACGGCGGGTCTGGACCAGGGCCGAGTGGAGGTAGAGGTTGTGCGGCATGACGGTGGCGCCGATGATGCCGATGGCGACGGTGAGCATGGCGGCGTTGCCCAGGGTGGGGCTGACCAGGGCGCGGCCCATCTCGGCAAAAGGGGGCTGGGTGGCGGGGAGGATGAAGATTTCGATGAAGTAGCAGCCGGTGATGGTCAGGACCAGGACGGCGACGAAGGCCTCCAGCCAGCGCATGCCCAAATGCTGGAGGGACAGGAGCAGAAAGACGTCAAAGGCGGTGATGACGACCGCCCAGAGGAGGGGGATGCCGAACAGGAGCTTGATGGCGACGGCGCTGCCGAGGATTTCGGCCAGGTCGCAGGCGGCGATGGCGACTTCGGAGCAGAGCCAGTTGGGCCAGCGGGTCCAGGCGGGGTAGAAGTCGCGGCAGGCCTGGGCCAGGTCTTTGCCGGTGACCACCCCCAGCCGGGCGGAGCAGATCTGGAGGAAGATCGCCATGATGCTGGAGAGGGCGACCACCCAGAGCAGGCCATATTTGAAGGTGGCGCCGGCCTCCAGGCCGGTGGCCCAGTTGCCCGGGTCCATGTAGCCGACGCTGACCAGCAGGGCCGGCCCGGCGTAGACCAGGTAATATCGCCAGAACCCCCCTTTTTCAGGCACCGCGACGGAGCCGTGCGCCCCTTCCAGCGAGGGATGGGCGGGCCGTGGGTCCACAACGGGGGCGAGGGAGTTTGGAGGTTCCTTGAACATGGTCGGGGAATTCCAGGACTTCGGTCAGGTCCATCCATGGGGAAACGGATGGGATACAACCCGTTTTATAATAATAATGCGGCGGAGCGCGGGTTTGTCAAATGGGGATCAGGGGCGGGTGGTTGGGCGGGTGCCGGGTTTGAGCAGCTCCTGGCGGAGGATTTCGGCGGCCTGGCGGGGGGCGTGGAATTTTTCAGTGGCGACTTCATCGGCCAGGGCATTGTAGATGTCCGCCTGATGGGTCAGTTCATCGCAGAGTTGCTCAATCCGGGCGTGAGACCAATCCTTGACCGGGGCAATCAGGGAGATTTTCCACTGGCCATTGACACGGACCATATGCAGGGGCTGGGCGGGCTGATTGGTCTGGGCGGTGACGGTGGCGTTGTCGCCTTGGACGGTGATTTTGGCCGCGGCAATCTGCCGGCGGGCCTCCTGGGGGGTGTCTCCGATCAAGATGGAGAGATCCTGGTTGGGGAAGGCCTGGGTAGCGGCCTTGCGCAGGTGGGCCAGGGCCTGTTGGAACTGGACCGTGGCATCGGCCAACCGGGTTTCGAGAGGTCCGTGATAGTCCATGCGGGCCCGCATGGCCGGTGCATCCCCGGCGAGGCTGGCGCTGACATAGGCCTCCAGGGCCTGTCGGACGGGATCGGCCGGGGCGGTGGCGGAGGAGGTGGTCTGGGCCCGCAGCGGCGGCGTCAGGGAAAGGAGCAGCAACACGGGGAGGAGGTATTTCATGGGCGGCCGACGCGTATTTGTACTCTCTGGTCGGGGGGATTACCATGATCGACGCCATGAAAGGAGAACCCGCTCATCTGGGGCTGCCGCTGTCGAGCCGGGGGCAACGCGCGCGCGAGCAGCCCATCAGCTACCTGATTTCAGCGGCTTTGGGGAATCCGGAGCTGGTGAATCTGGCGGCGGGACTGGTCGATCCCTGGACCCTGCCGGCGGCCGAGACCGGGGCCATCGCGAACAAGATCATGGCGGACCCGGCTCGGGCAGTGATGGCGTTGCAATACGACGGTACCAGCGGCAACAAACCCTTGCGCCAGCGAGTGTTGCGGCATCTGGAGGAATTGGATCATCTGGAGCCGGGAGGGCTGGGGCTGGGGGCGGAGCAGATTTTGCTCACCACCGGCTCGCAACAGGCGCTCTATCTGATCGGGGATGTGCTGATCGATCCGGGGGATCTGGTGATCGTCGAGAGCCCCAGCTATTTCGTCTATACCGGCACGCTGGAAGCGTTCGGGGCGAAGCTGGTGGGTGTGCCGATGGATCAGGGGGGGATGGATGTCGATGCCCTGGAGCGGCTGCTGGGGCAGATGGAGGCCGACGGGCGGCTGGATCGGCTGAAGCTGATTTACTGCACAAGCTATTATCAGAACCCGACGGGCCTGAGCCTCTCGGCCGAGCGGCGGCCCAGGCTGGTGGAGCTGGCGCGGCGCTTCAGCAGACGGCACCGGCTGCTGATTCTGGAGGATGCGGCCTATCGGGAGCTGCGCTATGACGGGGAAGCGCTGCCCTCAATCAAGCGATTTGACCCGGCGAACCAGTACACCATCCTGACCCAGACGTTTTCCAAGCCGTTTGCGCCGGGGATCAAGCTGGGGTACACGGCGATGCCGGCGGATTTGGCCGAACCGGTGCTGCGGCAGAAGGGAAACCACGATTTCGGCTCCTCGAGTCTTTGCCAGCAGATCGCGCTGGAAGCCTTGGAAAGCGGGGTGTATCACCAGCATGTGGAGGAGCTGTGCCGGATGTATCGCCGCAAGCGGGATGCGACGGTGTCGGCGATTGAGAAACACCTGGTGGCAGCTCATCCATCCGTGCGGTATGTGCATCCGCACGGGGGGCTGTATGTGTGGGTGACCCTGCCGGAAGGCATGGATACCTCGCGCCATGGGAGGCTCTTTGCCGCGGCGCTGGAGCGCGGGGTGCTGTATGTGCCGGGAGACTACTGTTTCGGGGAGGAAAACCTCTCGCGGCATCAACTGCGGCTGAGTTTCGGGCAGGTGGCACTGGAGCGGATTGAAACGGGCATCCAGCGGTTGGCCGCGGCAGTAGGCGATGTGCTGTAGGCGGCGGCGGTGAGGCCGGGATGGGGTCGGCAACCCTGTCTGCAGAGGGACGGGAGTTTTGGACAAAATGCAATGAGCCGCACGCTGTTCTGGTATGTCTTCAAAGACCTGATGCGCATCTTCGTCATGGCAAGTTTATGCTTGGCGGGGATCATGAGCTTTGGGGGGCTGCTCAAGCCGCTGACCGACCAGGGGCTCGACGCGGCGCAGGTGGGGAAAATCCTGCTTTATTTCATTCCGGCGATGCTGACCTATTCGCTGCCGATCGCGGCGATCTTCGCCACAACGATCGTTTACGGGCGGCTGTCGGCCGACAACGAACTGACCGGGTGCCGGGCGGCGGGGATCAGCTACCTGTCCATCGCCACGCCGGCGATCGTGCTGGGGCTGGTGGTGTCGCTGTGCAGCATTGTCTGCCTCTGTTTCGTGGTGCCGGGGTTTTCCTACAAGGTGGAGCAGGTCATCTACTCCAATATCGCCCAGCTGGTGGCCGGGCAGATCGAGCGGAAGCACCAGATTCGTTTCAAGGACGCCGGGACGACGATCTTCGCCATGGGGGCGCAGGTGGTACCGCAGGGAGATGCCTCGCGGCAACTGGTGATCCTGGAGCGGCCGATGATCGTGACTTATGAGCCGCGCGACCCGGAACGCCCGGAGCTGCGGGTGCCCAGGGAATTCTGGATGGCGCGCCAGGCGGATGTCTACATCACCCAGCGGCGGGCGACGGACCAGATCCTGCTGGAGGCGACGCTGGTGGATGGGACGCGCTTCCCCCGGCATTTCGCCGGGGCGACGCAGGGGAGCATCGCGGCGACGGCGTTCGGGCCGTATCGGGCCGATTCGCCGATGCAGGAAGACACGAAGTTCATGAGCATCATGGAGCTGAAGCAGCGCCTGGTGCATCCGGAGCAGAGCAAGATCATTAACCGCCAGCGGCAGGAATTTCTGCGCCAGGATCAGGAGCACCGGTACTTGGAGGAGCTGGCGGCGATGGTGACGGGCGGCCGGGGCGACGCGGAGCTGAGGGAGGCGGACCCTCCCGGGCAGGCGCTGTCGATTTGGCGCGAGGGGCCGGTGGAAGCGCGTTTTGACGGGAACGAGCTGGAGCTTCGCTCGCCGGCCGGGCATCGGTCGCTGCGCCTGGTGCGGCGGGATGCCGGGGGCGTGCATTTCAACGTGGCGGTGGAGCGTCTGCAGGTGCGGGCGCGGGCGGACGGGGAGACGGGCCGGATCGGGCTGTCGCTGCGGGGGTCCAACGCCGTGGAGATGAGCGGGGTGCCGACGCCGCGTCCCGATTTCGAGCGGCGGGCGGTGGTGGCGATGCCCGAATCGGTGCGCGCCCTGGCGGAGAGGCCGATCGATTACTACTCGCACAGCCCCAGCGTCGCCCCAAAGGCACGCGACACGTTCCGGCGCGACCTGATCCGCCTGCGCAACGGCATCCGCGCGGAGATGAACAGCCGCTCGGCCTTCGCGGTCAGTTGCCTGATCCTGGTGATCGTGGGGTGCGCCCTGGGAATGATGTTCCGCACGGGCAATTTTCTCACGGCGTTCGCCCTGAGCGTGATTCCGGCCATCGTGACCATTACGCTGATCGTCACGGGGCAGCAGGTGGCGCAGAACACGCACATGACGGCCGCCCTGCCGCTGGGACTGACGCTGATCTGGTCGGGCAACGCGGCGGTGGCGATCCTGGCGGTGGTGCTGATGGGAAGATTGCAGCGAACATGATGGATGCAGAGACGGAAGACACAATGGAAGGAAACGTGAAACACGAAGACATGAAACATGAGAATGCCTGCTCATGTCTTCCTGTCTTCACGTTTCATGTCTCAGACGCACGATGAAGATTCTCGACCGGTACATTCTCATCACATTCCTGAAGAACTACATCATCAGCTTTCTGGTGCTGATCGGGCTGTATGTGGTTCTGGACATGGTGATGAACTTCGATGAGCTGGTGCGCATCCAGCCGTCGGGGGCGCAGGGACTGGGATCGATGCTGTCGGTCCTCTGGGGGGTGGGCGGGTGGTACTTTTTCCAGATTTTCCCGATCTACGCGATGCTCTCGGGGGTCATCATCGTCGTGGCGGCGGCCTTCACGCTGCTGCGGTTGAGCCGGTTCAATGAGCTGGTGGCGATCCTGGCGGCCGGGGTGCCGCTGTTGCGCGTGGCGATGCCGATCCTGCTGGCGGGGCTGGTGCTCAACGGGCTGGTGATCGTGGACAACGAATTGATCATTCCGCACATCATCCCCCAACTGCTGCGCGACCGGGATGAGGCGGGGCAGGTGGTGAACAAGACCTTTCCGATCTGGTCGATGCTGGACGGGCAGGGGCGGCTGTTGACGGCGGCGATGTACCATTCAGGTCCCGGCCAGCCGTTCATGGAGGAGTTCACCCTCATCACGACCGACGCCCAGTTCGAGCCCACAAGCGTTTTGACGGCCGACCGGGCGACCTGGGACCCCGATGGGCGGCAGTGGAACCTTTCGGGGGATGTGACGCTGGCGACGGGGCTGCTGCCCAATCAGCAATTGCGGCGGCTGCACGGGGTTCAAACCTACCGGAGCAACCTGACGCCGCTGGAGATCTCGCTCTACCGCAGCCGCGATTTCGTGCGGTTTCTCTCAACGGAGCAGATCAACCGGCTGCTGAACCAGAAGCAGAGTTACGGCCTGATCGAGCTGCTGAAGGTGAAGCACGGGCGGTTCACCCAGCCGCTGATGAACTTCATCCTGCTGCTGCTGGCGGTGCCGACGGTGCTGACGCGGGAATCGGGACGGCTCAAGGCCTCGGCGTTCAAGTGCGTCCTGCTCACCGGCCTGGCCATGGGAACGGTCTTTCTGACCCAGCAACTGACGCTGCCGGCCGACTCGGCCTGGAGTCTCCACGGCCCCGCCCTGCTGGCGTGGCTGCCGGTCTTCCTCTTCGGCCCTCTGGCCATATATCTGATGGATCGGATCAAGACGTGAAGTGGTCGTGATTTGTTGTTTGTTATTGGACTTTGATTCAGCAACAAATAACAAATAACCAATAACAACCCGCTACAGCAGCGTTCCATGCAGGACGAGCAGCGCGACGGTGAAGTAGATCACCAGGCCCGTCACGTCAACGAGCGTGGCGACGAAGGGGGCGGAACTGGTGGCGGGGTCGAAGCCCAGCCGCCGCAGGAGAAACGGAAGCATGCTGCCGGCGACGGAGCCGAAGCAGACGACGCCGATGAGGCTGATCCAGACGGTCAGCGCCACCAGCAGGTAGTGCGGGCCGTAGTCGATCCAGTGCAGGTGCTGCCAGAGGGTCACGCGCAGGAAGCCGATCATCCCCAGCCAAGCGCCCAGCGTGGCGCTGGTGCCGATTTCCCGCCCGAAGACGCGCCACCAGTCCCGCAGCTTCAGTTCC
>JBIQLO010000013.1:0-32384 GCA_044464175.1 Planctomycetaceae bacterium
GCGACGGGCATCCTGGGGGATTACAAGGGGTCGCAGGCGCGCGAGGTGAACTTCACGCTGGAGGAGTGGGATGCGATGAAGGCGCAGGAGCAGGCGGATGCCGAGAGCGGGATGACGGTGTAGCGGAGGATTCGGGGGTTCGGATTCAGGGATGAGGAAGACAGCCGTGCATTTGAATCAGTCATTGGAATCCTGGCGGGGGCTGGAGCTGCTCAAAGCACAGTTCCTGGACAATTGCTCGGCGCTGGAACAGCGCCACGGAGCGCTGGCGGAGCGGCTGCGGGGATTCGCACCGATGGGGGAGTATGTGCTGCGGCGCGAGCAGGCGCAGCTGGTGGTGGGCCGGCAGCGCGGGGGAAGCGTGCAGGCGGTCGTGCCGGCCATCAGCCCGCCGGCGGCGCGCGCGGCGCTGGGGCGGATTTACCCGGGGCGGGAATGCAATGCGCCGGCACTGGTGGCGGGGATTGACCAGGGGTGGCTCTGGCAGGCGCTCCACGGGCTGCCGTGTGCGGCCGATCGACCGCCGCTGTTTTTTCTCTGCCGGCAGCTGGAGCCGCTCTGGCTGGCGATGCACCTGCATGACTGGCGCAAGATGCTGGGGGATGAGCGGGTCTTTCTTTTCTTTGGCGAGGATGCGGTGGCGCAGCTGCAGCGGATGCTGGTTGAGCGGCCGCACCTGTCGCCGCCGACATTCGCGTTGACGCTGGATGCGGAGGTGTGGGGGCCGGGGCAGACGATCGGATCGCTCCGCTCGGCCGTGGGGATGGCGCGGAGTGCGGCGCGGCGCCGGCAGGCGGCGTAACGCCCATTTCCGCACCCGGCAACGGCGGCTGAAGCCGCCCCTTTCGAAAATCCGGCCAAGGGATTGGAGGGCACATGGACCATCGCACCCTCGACTATCGCTCGCCGGCCGTGCCGCGGCCGCCGCGGCCGGGGCGCGTGGTAGCCGCCTCGGTGGGGGTGGTGGTCGTGGTGGCGCTGCTGAATATCGGTCTGTTCTGGTTCGTGGGCTTGGACGATTGGGGCCCGGCCATCATTGGATTTCTTGTGGGCCCGATCGCCAACGGCCTGGCGGCGGTGACCTTTCTGGCCTGCA
Source organism: Planctomycetaceae bacterium (assembly GCA_044464175.1). GTDB lineage: Bacteria > Planctomycetota > Phycisphaerae > Tepidisphaerales > Tepidisphaeraceae > JBIQLO01. Next base: position 1,097 of record JBIQLO010000013.1, read on the forward strand.
TTCCGGCCGTCAGGCAGTTTTCGGCCCGGGCACCGGTGTGGCATTATGCGCTGGCGGCGTATCTGGTACCGGGGGTGGCAATTTTTATCGATGTGCTCATTTGCTTCGGTGTGCCTTGAAGAGGCGGCGACGGCGGCTGAAGCCGCCCCTACGGGTACTGGTGAAAAATGAATGGCCGGTGGGCATCGGAGCGGGGTAGAATGGGGCAACGGACTCGGAGGTGCTTGTGGCCCGGATGGAGCAGCATGTCAGGCGCGTGCGAAACCGGCTGGCGCTGGCGAAGGTGGTTCATGCGCTGGGGTGGGGAGCGCTGGGCGTGGCGGGGGTGGCGCTGGGCGGCGTGCTGGTGGATCGGTGGATGCAGTTTGGCCTGGGGTCCCCGGCCAACTGGATTGCCCTGGGGATTGTGGCCGGGGCGGGGGTGATCCTGTCGGTGGCTTGGGGCCTTTACCGCCGGCCCAACGCCGTGGCGGCGGCAGCGGCGATGGATGAGAAACTGGGGACCAAGGACCGATTTGCCACTGCCCTCTACTTTCAATTGAGTTCCGACGAATTCGCCCAGGCCGCCCGCAAGGATGCCGAGCGGGCGGCGGAGAATGTCACGCTGCGAAAGCAATTTCCCCTGACATTCCCCCGGCCGGCGTATGGGGCGCTTGCCCTGGCGGCGCTGGCGGTGGCATGCGCGCTGTGGCTGCCGCCGATGGACCTGCTGGGGCATCAGAAGCGCACGCAGCAGCAGGCGCAGCGGCAGCAGCAGGTGGCCTCGGCCAAGCAGGCGGTGAAACAGGCGCTGGCCAAGGTGCAGAGCGTGCCCAAGGCGGCGGCCGACAAGCAGGTGCTGGAGAAGGCGCAGCACGACCTGGAGGCGCTGCTCAAGCAGCCGGAGCCCGATCCGGCGGCGGCCCATCGCAAGGCGCTGGAGGCGTTGCAGAACGTCGATCAGTCGATGAAGGAGAAGATTCAGAACAGCGCCCAGTTCGCCCAGCTTCAGCAGCAGCGGGATATGCTCAAGGCGCTGGAGCCAGGCTCGGATTCTGAAAACGCCGCGCTGAAAGAGGCGCGGCAGGCGATGAAGAAAGGGGATTTCGCCCAGGCGGCCCAGGCAATGCAGAAGGCGGCCGAGCAGTTTCAGACCATGACGCCGCAGCAGAAGCAGGCGATGGCGCAGCAGATGCAGGCGATGGCCAACCAGCTTCAGCAGGCGGCCAACAACCTGGCGCAAACGCAGCAGATGCAGCAGCAGCTTCAGCAGATGGGGGCGACGGCCCAGCAGGCGCAGCAGATGACCAATCTGCTCCAGCAGGCAGCGCAGGGGAATTCGGCGGCCCAGCAGCAGTTGCAGCAGATGGCCCAGCAGCTGGCGCAGCAGGCTTCCGGCAGTTCCGGCTCGGCACAGATGCAGCAGCAGTTGCAGCAGGCGCTGCAGCAGATGCAGGGGCAGATGGCGGCCAATCAGCAGGCGCAGCAGCTGGCGCAGGCGGCGGCGCAGATGGCCCAGGCGATGCAGCAGAACAGCAAACAGCGCATGGCGTCGGCGGGGGAATCCATGCAGCAGCAGATGGGGCAATTGGCGGCCCTGCAGCAGGATATGCAGCAGATGCAGGCGATGCAGCAGTCGATGCAACAGGCGGCGGGCCAGCAGATGGCGGCGGCCAACGGGCAGGGACAGAAGAACGGAGCGCCTGGCGGGCAGGGCGCCGGCACCGGCGGCTCGCGGGCGGGGACAGGGCACGCCGTGGCCCCCCTGCCGGACGATTCCATCAAAGCGGTCTACAAGACGCACGCGGAGCAGGCGCCTTCGGACACCAACGCCAAAAGCCCGGTTCTGGCCAGCTTTTTCATCAAGGCCCCGACCATCAAGGGGAAATCAGAGATCAAGATGAGCGAGTTGCAACAGGCAACGGCGCAGGAGGCGGCCGAATCGGTGGATCAGCAGCATGTTCCCCCGCCGGTGCGGGAGGCGGTGAAGGAATATTTTGATTTCTCTAAGTGATGCCTGCCCGGCGGCCGCTCACGCCAGCCGCTGGCGGAGCAGTTCGATCTCCCGCCCCAGTTCCTCAAGCTGACATTCCAGAATCCGTTTGTCCGGCGGGTGGATCGCCCGGTCCATGCGGCGGCGGAGGTCCTGCGACTCCAGTTCCAGGCGTTCAATCTGGGCGGTGATTTCGGTCTGCTGGTTGTAAACGTGTCCCATCGATGCGCCTCCGGGCAAAGATGGAATCTTAATCCCCGGCCGAAGTATCAAGCAACGCCCGGTTTTCCCAGATACCTGGTGAAGAAATCGACCGAGCGATTGGCGCCCCAGGCATGGCCGCCCTCGAACAAATCCAGCTCCAGCCGATCCCGCACGCCGGCGGCGGTGTAGATCTTCTCCACCTCCCGGAAGCAGCTCATGGCGCTGTCCAGTTTGAAGCATTCGTCAAAGGCGCCAATCTCCACCAGAAGCGGGCGCGGGGCGATGAGTCCGTGAAGATCGGGCACATCGCACAGGGCGAACAGGCCGGGGGTGATCTGGCTGCCGCAGGTGTTGGCGTCGCGGTAGGCGAAATCGACGAAGCGGTCGCTGTAGCAGAGATCGGCCGCCTTGAGGCGTTCATCGCAGATCGCCATCCAGGTGGTCATGGTGCCGCCGTAGCTCAGGCCCATGACGCCGATGCGGTCGGGATCGACAAACGGCTGCTGGCAGAGGTAATCAACGGCGCGCGAGCCATCGTTGACGTTCTGGGCCATCGTCGTCGTGCCCATCATGGTGGCCAGGAGATAGTGAATATTGCACGGGTCGCGCCCGCGGGCCAGGTCGTGGTGGTTGGGCTTGCGGCGGTCATCCCGCTCGCCGAAGCCGCGCCAGTCGATGGCGATGGTGACAAAGCCGGCCAGGGCCATCTGACGGCCATAGTCGTAATTCAGTTCCTTCACATGGGCGCCGTGCGCGGCGTCGGAGAGGTTGCCCATGACCGCCTCCTTGCCGTAGGGCCCGTGCCCGTGGCAGCAGAGAATGGCCGGCAGCCGTCCCTGCGCCTTTTCGGGACGGAAGACGTATGCCACGGCCGAAAGGCCGGCCTCCACGTCAAAGATGACGCGCTGCTTGATCAATCCCTCGTGCCGCCACTCGGCCTGCACCTCGGGGTTGAGCGGCACGTTCCGGGGCAACGATCCCATCGTCGCCTTCACCGCCGGCAGCAGCTCATCATGCCACTGCCGCCAGTGCGCCTGGGTGGATTCGCCGAAGCGAAACCGCGGCGTGTGCTCGCGGGCCCGCTCCAGCCAATACCGATTCACCGAAAGATTTCGCGCAGTGGACACGATCGATCCTCCAATGGTCACGAATGACGCAAGCCGATGCGCCTCCAGCTTATTTGGCGCTCTTCATTTTGGCATACGCCTGCGACGGGCCGTCCACGGGCAGTTTGAGCAGGTCGTCAATGTTGACCGGCTGGCCGGTGTGGATCGACTTGACGGCGCCCGCGCCCCAGAGGATCGACCCGGCCCCGTCCAGATGCGAGGCGTTGCGCTTGTAGGGGTCTTCCGGGGGATTGGGGGAGAACAACTGCTCCAGCAGCAGCGGATCGCCGCCGCCGTGGCCCCCTTCGGCATGCGGAATGGGGATGTCCTGCGGCGCTCCGAACATGGGGTAGAACGTCAGCTTTTCCTGACCCCCCTTCTGCTCGGCCGACAATTCCTTGTCACTCTGGGCGGCGATGATGTGGGTGGCATGCTTGACCAGCAGCTCGGCCCGGCCCTTGTTGCCGGTGATCGAGGCGCGGAACCCTTCCCAGGGGGAATAGGTGATGAGCGAGTAGCTCAGGATGACGCCGTTGCGGAACTGGCCGGTGAGGGAGACGGTGTCCTCGATGTTCACATGCTTGCCGAAGACGTTGCGGTCGCGGATGTAGCCGCTGTCCTTCTCGGCGTTGAGGTAGAGCGACTTCATCCGCTCGTCCTTGTCCAGGAAGAGGGCAAAGGGGTCCTTCTCGGCCTCGGGGTGGCCGGTGTATCGCTCGTAGCTGTACTTCTCGCCCCGCCGCTCGGCCGCCTTCTGGCCGTAGAATTTCAATTCGCCCATGGCGAAGAGCCGCTGCGGATAGGAGTCCAGCCACCAGTTGAGGAGGTCGAAGTGGTGGGTGGATTTGTGCAGCAGCAGGCCGTTGCTGATCTCGCGCTGGCTGTGCCAGCGGCGAAAATAGTCAGCGCCATGGGAGGTGTTGAGGATGTACTGCATGTCGGCGAACAGGGGCGTGCCGACCAGCCCTTTCATCACCACATCCCGCATCGTGGTGGCGACGGGGGCATATCGGTAGTTGAACGTGACGCGGACGCGGCGGCCGGTCCTCTCAATGGCGTCGAAGATGGCCTTGGCCTTTTCGGCGTCGGTGGTCATCGGCTTTTCGACGATGGCGTCACATCCCAACTCCAGGGCGCGGATCACGTACTTGTGGTGAACGTTGTCGGACGTGGTGACGATGACCTCGTCGGGCTTCTGCTCGGCGATCATCTTGTCGAACTGGTCGGCCGTGTAGGTGGGGACGGGCGGGTGGCCGTGAAGATCGGCCAGACGCTTGTTGTGGAACGCCATGCGCGTCGGGCTGACATCGCACAGCCCGACGAGCTGGTTGGAATCTTTGTACCGGTCGGCGATGGCGTCCAGAAACATGACGACGCGCCCGCCGGTGCCCACAACCGCAATCTTCTTTCGTTCGGCCATTTTGGCTAGTGCTCCTTAATGTTGCATTGATACAAAGGTTGGAATTATAAGGTCGGTTCAGGCTCTTTGCAATCGGGGTGACGGCTCAATTTTGAATCAAATACAGGGCATTATCCCCCGTGCGCATCGGGCGATCGATCGTCCGGACCCGGCCCAGGAACTTGTGATCCCACAGACTGGTCACATCGGCGGGTTCGGGCAATTCAATCCGCTTCAGTCCGTCCGTCGAGGCATGAATGGCAATGAGACTGTGGTTGAAATACATCACATCGTCCGACTGGTTGTAGACGGGGAGCTGTTTATAGCGCGCCAGGCCCCGCAACAGCCCGGGGGGAACAATGCCCACTGAACCAATGTAGACGCTCTGCCAGGTGCCGTGGTCCTTCAGCGCCAGGCCCGCATGCTGGTCCGTTCCGACAAACCGGCCCAGCGTGACGGCCTCGGGATCATCCACATAAAATCGCGGCAACCCCGCTTCGAAACCCTTTTCGCCGGCATCGCCCATGAATCCCCGCACATCCCGGGTGATCGGATTCTTATCATCCGTGATGCGCAAGGTCAGATGCATACCCGGGGCCTCGGACATATGCATGCCGGTCAGGGCTTCAACGTTCCTGATGGACTGGTCATGGCTGGAGACGTATCCCGCCCCGTAGCCGAAGACCAGCAGATTGCCATCCTTCTTGAGGGAATTGATCCAGTCCCGCTGCTGATCGGTCAGGGCGTAGGCGAACGGGAAGTAAAACACCTTATACCGCCCCGCCACGGCAGGGAGGTCGCGGAGCTGATATTGATCAATCGGGACGCCCGCCTGGTAGAGGGTGACCTTGGTGGTGGAGACCAGCATCTTGGGAATCGCGCCGCGCCGGGCGTCCGCCTGCACATTTTTGCCGTAAACGCCGGCGAACATCGCCATCTTCGCGATCGAGGTCCGGTCTTTGTCCAATACCGATTCAAAGACTTTCTGCGCATCGCCGATCACGCGGGCGATCATCGGATCGTTGAACCATCCCATCCCCATGTCAAAGGTCCACGAGCCGCTGCCGAAGCACATCTGTTTCATGTACTCGCGCTGCAGGACGCTGATGCTTTTGCGCGGCGTGTCGAAGATAAGGTTGTTGGCGTAGTTCCGTTTGATGACCGGGAACAGGCGATGGTCCATCTCCTCCAGGTGCAGCTTGTCATGAAGAACGCAACTGCTGAGCATGACCGTACTTTTGTTATTCAGGCCGATGTCGCGCCCTTCATAGGAAGGCCCGCCCACGGCATCGACGGCCGAACTGGGCATGACCACCTCGTACCCCCGCTGGGAGACGGGGCCGCCGGCGCAGGATTCGGAAATGTCGGGATAGTACGCCATCACCAGCGTCGGCCGCTTGCCGGCGTCCTTGACCGCCGCGGCCCAGCCGACGAACTGCTCCCCCACGCAGCGGCTGAGGCACTGGCGGTAGTCGATGACGGCTTGATCCCTGGACGGGTCGAGCAGATACGACCTGGCCTTGTATTGATCCACGTTGCGCTGCGCAATGCCGGGGGGCTTCACCTGATCGAAAGTGAGGCTCGCCTCGCCCCAGGCGTTGCGCAAGGCGTCGATCGTCTTGTATTTGTCCTGCACGAATTGGCGAAACCGCTCGACCATGGGAGCGCTGTAGTCAACGACATGCTCGCCGCCGGGGGTCCAGTTGTCGTGCGGCATGCCCCACTGCGTGTCATAGCCCCAGCAGAGGCGATAGCCGATGACCGCCCTGCCGTAAGGCATGGATTCAATGTGCCGGCGCATAGCGGTGAGAAACTCGGCGATTGTCCGGCGACTCGCCGTCGAGGCAGTGGAGTAGACGTAGTGCCCGTTCCACTTGGCGCCGCGGGAATGGATATACAGATTCTCTGCGGATTGCGTGCGATAGGCGTCGATCTCTTTGGGCGTGCCCCAGTAGGTGTCGTAGATGCCGAGCTTGGGGCTCCAGCACAGCAGCCCATTTTGATCGCGCATGACCTGATCCAGATGCTGGTCGGCCCACCAGTCCGGCGGATAGAGGTTGCTGATCGAGAGAATGAGATACCCGTCCGGAGCCTGGGCCAGGGTCTGGTACATGGCGGCGTCCAGGTCGCTGAAGTCATAGGCGCCCGGTCCCGTCCATCCCCCGTGAATGGCCGGGCCCCCATAGGGATAGCGGACGAAAAAGACCTTGATCCCGTTTTCCGCCAACCGCCTGAAGCCCGCCTCGCCGGGCTGGCCAAGGGCGCGGGAGGCGAACATGGGGGCGGCCGGTTTGCCGTCCAGGATCAGGCGCATCCCCCCCTTGTGGTTCTCCAGGCGAACCTGGGCAGGCGGGCGCGCTGCCAGATGCGCTTTAAGCGCCTGCAGGTCATAGGCATCCGGCTCAAACACCGTGCGCGGCTTGAGCTGCGGGGGCTTGCCGCGATAGAGCCACTGGTAGTACGCGTTGTCCGCCGTCACTTCTCCGTAGGACTCCAGGTAGATGCGCACATCCGTCCATCGGCGCGCCTGGGCGGCCAGCTGATTGTGGTCATAGCGCACCATGTCATCGTTATAAAAGTTCAGATGCGCCGTCACCGCGTGATGGGGCATCACCAGGCGGTAGACCTTGGCGCCGTTTTCATCGGGCAGCGGCTGAAGTTGCTCGACCAGGGTGGTCTGGCCCCGGTCGTCGGTGGTGCTCATGCTCACCCCCATCCCCGTGGCATCGGTCGGCGGACGCTCAGGCGAAAGCTTCGCGTTGGGCGTCAGGCCATCCTTGATTTTTGGATCGGCATCGGGCTGGCGATACCCGGCCACCACCTTGTACACGCACCCGGGCGCCAGCGAATCGAGATCGATCATGGCATACGGCCAGTCGATCCGCCGCCCGAAGACCTGGCGCGGGCCGCGCGGCGGCTTGGTTGTCCCCACATCCTCCAGTTGAACGTTGTCAAACTGGATTGTCTGCGCGCCCTCGGAGATCACCAGCGTGAGGCGCAGCGAATCCACGCCGGCGGGCACCTGAAACAGGTTTTCATTGCGGCGCCACTCGCCCAGGGTCTGGGGCGTCTTGTTCTGCCCGCCGAATATCGAGCTGCGCGAGATGCTGTCGTTGAAGGCGAAAAACTGGTTCGGCCCTTTCGGCTTTGCGCCGGCAAGAGGGGTCACCATGAAGTAAAATTTCGCGTACGCGCCCTTGAAGAGAGTGCGCACATCGGCCGTCAGGCGCAGCCAGTGCCCCGCCGTGGCGGGGACTTGCCGCTGCAGCAGAATCATCCCGCAGGTGTCGGGCTTGGTGATCTGGAGGCAATGGTCGCTGAATTGCCCCGGCGACACGATAGAGGCCCGGGCGTCGCTGTCGCTGGTCTGCACCTTCCACCCCTTCAGCGCATCGCCCGTTTCAAACGCCTCCTGGAGCGGCGACGGCGTCGCCGCCCGTGCCTGCGCCAGACCCAACGCCAACGTGACGAACAGCGCGACTTGGCCGATTGTCCGCCGTTCCGGATGATTTCGATGCATTGGCAGGTTTCCTTTTTCCTGAATGGCGTCGCTCCTGCTCCCTCCCGCGACAGTCCCGGCGAGGATCAGAGAGGATTACGGTCCGGCGGATTTTCACGGCTTCGACAACATCGTCTTGTTGTTGACAAATTTCACGTGCCCGTCCATGTACGCCACGTTCGTGCCGCCCCGATGCCAGTTGCTCTGGACGTTGTAGTTTTCCAGGCCCACATAATTGGGATCGCTGCCGTCGTGGATGTAATACCCCGCGTAATTGCGGGCATCCTGATAGGTTACATTCAGGGGTCCGCAATCGTCGATGAGAATCCAGTGTTGCGGGATGTTGTTGAAAGGAGCAGGCCATTTCATCCCCTGCCGCAGCGGCTGGGCGAACGACGCCTTGCCGATCGGGTCGCCGCTGGTGCTTTCCCGGTAGTCATAGCTCCAGCACATGGCCGGCGTGGAACCGGATGGATTCTTCCCATAGGTGTTGGGATCGGCCGGACAACGCAGCGCGCGGACCGAGAACTCGCCATTCATGTAGGCGGAGGCCTGATACCGGTTGGGAAGGTATCTCAGCCCTCCCAGAAGCAGGCCGAGTGTCTGCGCATGATCCAGCCAGTTCATGGAAAAGACATTGGTGATGCCCAGATTGGTGACGGTGCCCTTATAGAGGATGCCGGGATAATACCCCCGGTTGTCGTTGGCGTACATCTGGATCGCCAGCATGACTTGGCGCATGTTGGAGGCGCACGCCACGGTTTTGGCCGCCTCCCGCGCCCGATTCAGGGCCGGCAGCAGCATGGCGATCAGCACGCTTATAATCCCGATGACGACAAGCAGTTCGACCAGTGTAAACGCGGTTTTCCTCCGATTGGCCTTTGAACGATGCATCGTTGCCTCCTGGTGGAGTTGGGTAAGGTTGGAATTGAATCGTTTCACGATGGCGCCCCCGTTTCACTTGAGGATTCATCGAAGATGGGCCTGCCTCCGGCCGACTCCCGCCAGACGAAGCGCGCCGCGATGGATCGCCGTTGCGGGGGCAAATCCGGCCGCTCCAGCCGGTTGAAGAGCATCTCCTCCACCGCCGCCGCCACTTCCCCGTCGCGCCGGTCTCCGCTGGCCAGCGGGGGCGTCTGAAAGGGGTTGAGCGGATTGTCATTGAAGCCGACCACCGCCACGTCCTGCGGCACGCGCAGCCCCCGACGGCGCAGAAAGTCAATGGCGACAACGGCCAATTCATCGCTGGTGCACATCAGGGCATCGAAGGGAAATTCGCGCCCCCCGAACCGTTTCTCCAGGGCGGCGATGCACCGGTGGATCAGGGGCTTTTTCTCATCGGCATCCAGATTGACGGCCGCGTCGGGCCGAACCTCCATCCCATGGCGCCGGGCCTGTCCGAAAAACGCGCCCGACTTGCTCCGGTTCGCCGTCAGTGTCCCTAGGAAAGCCGGACGGCGCCGACCGATGCGTGCCAGATGATCCGCCGCCTCGACAAACGCCGGCAACCGATCATGGTGCAGGTAATCGATTCGAAGGTCATCCTTCGGCGGGCCTCCCCCCACAACCAACGCGGCGTCAAAGCCCTCCAGTTGTCGAAAAATCGCCGGGGTCTGCAACACCTGGTCCGCCTGAAGAACGATGCCATCCACCCGCCGGCGCGAAAAATCGCCCAGAAGCTTCAGGGTTATCTCGGGATCGCTCAGATTGTCCGCCAGATGGGTCAGATAGCCGCGCTTCTGCATCCGCAGCGTCATGTCACGGCTGATCGTCTCGGGGGAATGGGGGCCGCCCAGCGACCAGAGCAGCCCAATCGTGTTGGTCCGTCCCCCGTTCAACCCCACCGCCAGTGGATTGGGATGATAGCCCAGACTCCGCGCCACCTCGTAAATCCGTTGCCGGGTCCCCTGTCCCAGCCGCGTGCCCGAACGGCTGGACGATCCACGGAAAGCGGCGGAAACCGCCGATTTGGATACGCGAGCCTCCCGAGCCACTTCCGCGATCGTCACCATCGGACATCTCCGGATGAAATACCGGTAATTTCGTTGTGAAATACCGGTATTTCATGGCATCGTACAGACCCCAGGTCCAGGATGTCAACTTTTTTTTTCAAGGGGTTACCCTCCCGAGCCGCACCCCTCACTGCACCTCCGCTTCGATCCGGCATCCCGTCACGGCGAGCCCCGGTGTGCCCTTGCCGTCCCGCATTTGCAGCTTCAGCCGCAGGGTGCTTCCCAATGCGCCGGCCGGCAGGTCGATGCCCTTGGCCATTTGCTTGGTATCCGTCGTCAGTACGGTTTCCACACCCTTGTCCGAAACATAGGAAAACGACCCGGCAAGCTGCTCCGGATGGGCAATTTTCCACTGAACGCGCATCGCCGTGATCCGATGGCCCTTCTGCGCCCGCACCGGCAGATCGAGCGTCCCGGCCCATTTCACGTTCGCCGGCAGCAAAAAGCCCCACATGCCGGGGCGGAAGCCCTTCACCTGGCCGAAAAACTTGATCGCCCCGCCGAACATGAGGTTGTCGTTGTAAACCTGCTTGCCCGGAGGTAGCGCCTCCAGATCCATCGCCAGCGGCCGGGAAATCGCCCAGATTGCCGGCGCAGCCGACCGCTGCTCGAATGCCCACTTGCCCATGTCCGTCAACGAAAACCGGCTCACCTCATCGCAAATCGCCAGGATCTTCGCCCGATCCTCCTCTCCCTTGCCGCGCGTATACAGGCGCACCGCCTCGGCGAACTTGGCGCTGTTGTGCCATGCCTGGACCGCCAGTTCCGTCCGCCAGCGCGTGTCGGGGTCCATCTGATCCATCATCCCCTCGGCATTAGCGATGTATGTGTTGCACTGGCTGATCACCCCCGGCGACAATACGAACGGAATCTCCATCATATTCCCGCCGATGCGCCCCTGGCGATTCATCGAATTCTGCAGCGCCCGGTAGTACGACTCCATTGGCTTGGCCGCCGGCCCGTACGACGCCTGGCAGAAATCCCTGATCGCCCCCTCCAGGTCCAGGTTCGGATTCCACATCAACTTGCCGTACAGCCAGAATGTCAGACCCTGCGTCCCCCAGTGCAGATGGTTTTCACTGTACATGTAATAAAACTTCGGGTCCTGCGACATCGTGTGGATGTCGCCGGCCATCTGCTGCCAGATCGGCCAGCCGACGAACCAGTTGTAATGCCCGTAGTATTCATAGCACCCCAGCGCATCCGACATCTTCGACCAGGCCGCGAATGAATCCCGATACTTCTTGTTCGCATCTGAAAAGAGCGGATGGGCGTGGTTGACTCCGAAGGAATCGTACGAGGACCAGGCCGTCAGGATCGGACAAACGTTCTTCCCCGGCTTCACATGATCCGGCGGCGTCGAATAGTTGCTGTAGGCGTTGAACACGATCCGCGCGTCGGGATACACCTTCTGAATGTCCGCCGCCACCATGTTGGCAAAATTCACCACCAGCGACGTGGCCGAACCGTCCTTGTCCACCAGCTTCTTGCAGTCGGGGCAGTCGCACATGGCAATCCCGTCGTTGGGCGTCACCAGCAGCAGGATCCGATCCAGCGGGATGCCCTGATCCAGCTGATGCTTCACGCTCCCCAGCATGTTCGTGGCGTATTGGGCGGCCGCGCCCTTGTTCGTGAAGCACAGCTGCCATCCCGCCCCATTCGGCCGCGACCCGTCCCCCTGCCGTTTGCCGTTCTTCATGCTGAACCATTCCGGATGCGCCTTGAAGTACTTCTGCGGCGTCATGACGGTGTAGTACCCCCCGCCGCCCAGAAATACATAGCGGTCCTTTTCATTAAAGGCCCGGTTGCGGTTTATCCGCATCCGCAGGGCGTACAGCTCCCACAGCGGCCGCCCATCTTCCTCCTGCGACAGCCCCGCGGGATTATTCTCCTTGTCATTGGGACGGAAGCCGTAGTTGCCGCGCACCGCGACCTTGGGCGCCTCGATATCCTTGATCGTCTCGATTGAAATGTCCGCCTTCGACGGAACATGGGTCCCATGCGGCGCCGGCAGCAGGAAGCGCACCCCCTGCTGTTCCAGCCACTGCCATGCCGCCCACAGCGTTGAGTCATCCGACCGGCCCACCAGCGACAGCCGATCCCCCTCGCCCACCACCGCAAAAGCGTCCAGGGTCTCCGGGTGCGCCTGGTTCAGCAGATCGATGACCTGCTGGTTGGCGGCCAGTCGCCCGATCAAAATCGCTGCGCCGCTGTCCGCATCATCCGACTTGACGATCGGCAACTCCGCCCCGCTCATCCCCTTCACATATCGCTGTATCTGCTTGGCGGCGAACGCCTCGGCCTCGCTCGCCTTCGCCGGCACGACAATCCGCCCTACCGCCTTGCCCCCCTCCACCAAGTTCACCGCCGCCGAACTGATCGACGCCGACAAGCCCAACACCATCCCCGCCGCCATCCATTTGAATAGTTTCATATTGATCATTCCGGTATGCGCCTGCTTCTTCACGCTCCCCTGCCGCAGCCAGCGAGGGAAGTGGAGGGAATTCCTCCGCGCACCTCTGGCAAATCACAATCGCCCTTCTTTACCGCGCGTTGTCCATCGAAATCCAGAACCGGCACTGATTCTTCAGCCCGGCCGCGCTGCTGGTCATGTCAAGCGGATTTCTCGGATTAAACCACTTGGGGCTCGACATCGCCGACACGTGCCCGTCTCCAAACAGCACGGGATATTTGTTCAACTCTATGTGATACGACGCCAGCAGCCCGTTCGTCGGCGATGCCATGAAAAAGCAACTCACCAACGCCCGATTCTTCAGCGACCGCAGCGTCTTCCCGGGAGGATCCGTCTCAAAATAGTTCTCCGGCGCCGGCGTCACGGTCGAGGAATCGGCCGGCTGCTTCGTTCCCCGCAGGCAGTAGGAACTGTCCACGGTGCGCTTTGGCGCCCCCTCCACCGTCGTCAGGTACTTCTGCATGTCATCCCAGTTATATGACTGATGGTCGAGAACGGACTGTCGGCTTTCATTTGGGCAGTAGAACACCCGCTTGTTCTTCAGGTACGGATACGTCAGCCCCACGCCGAACCATGTCGCTCCGGCACTCGGTGCGTGGTCGTCCCAATACCAGGCCCGCTGAAAGGTTTGGTTGCCGTTGTCGTTCAATGCCGAACCGTCATTCAGCCAGAACAGTGCCCTGGGGATGGCTCCGCGATAATCATTGGCATACATCTGCATTCCCACCCCGATCTGCCGCAAATTGCTCATGCATTGAATCATCTTCGCCTGCTGCCTCGCTCGGTTCAACGCCGGAAGCAGCATTGCGATCAAGATGCTTATGATCCCGATGACGACCAGCAACTCCACCAATGTAAATGCGCTGCGTTTCATAACGGTCTCCGTAGGGTTCGCTTCAGCGGACTGGTTATTTCTTTCCACAAACAAGGTATTCTGGCCGCTGTTGTTCAAATTCATGCTCGCGGCATTCTGAATCTTCCGTTGTTTGTTTTGTCCATGGAAATGCTGGCGTTGCCGGGCGGCGTGAACGTGCCGAAAGGAATGTTGGTCGATGACGATTCGTTTTGATTAAAAACCAGGCCAAAGTCGCCCAAAGCGGCCGCGACGGTGCTGTTGTTCACCGCCTCACCATTCTTATCCACGTTGGTGCCGGATCCGAACGCGTCGAAATTCCACTGCGCGATCGTCGCCGCTTGCACCGCGCCGGCCAGCCTCAGAACGCATATTGCCGAACCTATCGCTGTCGCTTTCGCAAGGCACATGATGAATCCTCCAGAACAAGTGACCGCACCCTGAAAGGTTCAACTCTTCATCCCTCCTGCTTCGCGTGGATCCACACCCCCCGCAGATTCGCGCCATACGAATTGCGCCGGAACATATTTTCGCTGCGGCGGCAATTCGGGATGATCCAGCCTCGCCAAAATCATTTTCTCAATGGCCGCCGCCACCTTCCCGTCGCCACGGTTTCCGCTGGCCAGCGGCGGGGCGCAATACGGGGCAAATAGGCTGTCGTTGAAACCGGCCACCGCCACGTCCTGCGGCACGCGCAACCCCTGGCGGCGCAGAAAATCAATCGCCACAATGGCGTATTCATCGCTGGTGCATATCAGCGCATCGAAAGGAAATTGACGCCCCGCAAACTGCTTCTCCAGGGCGCTGCGGCACGCCGCGGTGACCGACATGGCGCTCTTCCTGCCCGTGCTGATCTCCGCGTCGGCCCTGATCTCCATTCCATAAAGCCTGGCCTGATCGAAAAAGGCCCGTGCCTTGGACTCCGCCGAGGGCCACGCCCCCAGTACCGCCGGCCGGCGGCGCCCGCTTTGTGCAAAGTGCTCCGCCGCCTGGACGTATGCCGGCAGCCGGTCGTGATGCACATGATCGATATTCAGACCCTCCGCCGGCGGGAGGCTGCTCACCATCAGCGCCGCGGGAAAGGCTTCCAACTGCCCAAGGATCGATTCTTCCTCCAGTTCGCTGTTGTTGTTCTGAATAATAATCGCGTCAACATGACGCCGGCTGAAATCCGCCAACAGATCGGCCGTGATCCGCGGATCGTCCCCATGCTCGGCCAAATGCGTCCGATACCCATGCTTCTGCATCCGCCACGTGATGTCATGGGTCGTTTCTCCCGCCCCGTGCGGTCCGCCCAATGACCAGACCAGCCCGATCGTGTGTGTCCGGCCCCCGTTCAACCCCACCGCCAGCGGATTGGGCGTGTAATTGAGCCGCCGAGCGACCTCCCACACCCGCTTCTGGGTTTCCGGCTTGATTCCCACGGCATCGGCGCGATTGTTCAATACCAGGCTGACCGTCGTGGGGCTGAGGTTAGCCTCGCGGGCGATCAGGCGTCGGGTTGAAATGACGGAAGAAGCCATTAAAAATACCCTTCCTAACCTACGTTAGAGACTTTCTAACCCGGGAACATGAAAAAAGCAAGAAAAAAATTCCAATAAAAGAACCCCGGCCGGAGGCCGGGGCATTTGGGTGAGGTTTGAACAAGCCGAATCGGAATTCAGCCGAGATTCATGCTCATCGGGAACTGAGCGATGCCGGCGCCCTGTCTGGAACGGGCATCTCCCTTCAGGGTGGGTTCCGGGATGCCCCCCTCTTCCAGACCGGCCGGGTCGAGCGAAGCCGCTCTCGGTCGCCGCATTTGCCGATTTTTCAGGCGATCCGGCGTGCCGCCGGCAAAAAGGATCGGCTTACCGGCCCGCGCCGGTGAGGATCGGCAACGGCACGCGCCCGTCGAAGTCTTCGGCAGCATTGGGCATCAGGGCGAACTGGCTGGCCGGATCGTGCAGCAAATCCCATCTCGCCTGGGTTGCCTTCAGCGCCTTTTGCCGCAGGCCCTGGTCAGCCGGGCGATTCCCGGCGGCCCGGGCGGCGTCAATGGCGTCCAGCGTCAATTCGGCCAGCTTCCATCCCCGCGCGATTCGATCCACTCGCCACTGATACCGCTCGGGCATTTTGGCGGCCAATTCAACCGCCTGGTCGATCAGCGTCCGGCAGCGCTGACGGATCGGCCGATAGCCCGCCTCCACATATTCCCTCGCTGATCTGATTTTGACGAAAGGATGGTCGTGAATCGTCCTGGCCATCGAATCATGGATCGTTTTAAAATATTCCTGAATGATGGGCCCGACCTGAGGGCCGAAGCACCCCTGATACCATTGGTTTTCCAGCTCCGCCGGCGATTGCGACGGGTCCCACATCAGATGCGCCGCGACCCACGTATCAGGCCCCACGACGCCCATCGCCGGCGGATCGAAATATTCGGCATACGCCAGTTGAGACCCCTTGGCCGAGGGATATCTCCCCAGAGTCCCCAGCCACCATCCTTTCACGTCGATAGTGGACCAGGGCAGACTCCAGAATCCGTAACCGGTGTAATACGTGGTGAAGTTCATGCGGGAGGTCTTTTTCTGCCATCCGAGGATGTTCGCCTCGATCTCCTCTTTCTGCCCGGGACTGTAGTAAAGGAACGGCATCAGGTTGCGAACAAAAGAAATCGTGATGCTCGGATCGGCCGTCTGTTCGGTTGGGGGCGTGATGTAGTCGGAGTAGGCGTAAAACCCGAATTGTGCGTCGGGAATCTCCTTCTTCACCCGCCGGGCGATGTCGTTGGCGAACCGGATCATCCGGTCGGTCATGGTGGGATGTCCCTGCGTGGGGTCCGTGCCCCACCCCCATTTGCGGCATTCATCGCATTGGCATTGCGGCCCCCCGTCATTGGGGCTGAGGCTGAACACCCGCTCTCCGGTCTTTTTGGCGTAGGCGATGATATTGGCCGCGAACTGCGCGCGCATCGCCTCGTTGGAGACGTTCAGTTCTCCCCCATGTGCCTTGTCCGGTCCGTAGTAGCGGGTTTCCCGCTCGCCGGCGTTGTAAGGCCCCTTCTTCTCCTTCACCAGCGCGTACCAGTCCGGATGGCTCTGGCCATAGGCCCCGGCGGACCATTCGGTCGGCTTCATGGCCGGCATCCACTGAAACCAACTGTGCGACACACGAAACTGAATATCATTGCCGAGCTTCATGCGCCGGCCCCACTGCGTCGCCTCGACATTATTTTGCGGGATGTAGACGCCGGCCTTGAGATACCCCAATCTCTTGTAGCGGGCCATGACCTTTTCGTTGAAGGTGCCCGTGGACAGGATGTAGCGCCGTTCCAGCGCCGGCTTTTTCGTCACGTCCAGATCCGCCGGCACGCGCAGCACCTCCAGATGCGCCGTCTCCTCCCCCAGTTCCGTCGGCATGTACCAGCGGGCATGGAGAAATTCCCGGGCAAATTCGATGACGGCGAAATAGCTCCCGGCCGACGTGCTCTTGTTGTTATTCAGCCTGTAGAGCTCCCCCTCCTCATCCTGCCCGATCAGAAAGATCCGCCCCTCGCGCGCGATCATGCGAAAGCCGTCGGGCGGCAGCCCGTCGGCCGAGATGTCCGCCTGTTTCGCCAGCGGATCGGCGCCGATGACGATCTGCGCCCGCCCGGCCGTCGGCTGTTGGACGATCGGCAGCTTTGCCCCGGTCGTCTTTTGAATCAGGCGTTGCAGCTCTTTTGCCGCCACGCTCACACCCTGGGGGCTTTTGGCGGCATGCACGATTTCATAATCGCTTTTGCCATGATCCACCAGGGTCAGTTGCGGCGAGGCCAATGCCGGCGCCGCGATCATCGCCACCGCAACAAATACCTGTTGAATTATGTGCTTCATCCAATTTCCATTCTGCAGTTTCACATCCCAAACCATTTCCATCGTCGCCGCATCGACGCCGGCACGTCAGTCCCGGAAATGATGCCAAACATCGCGGGCCGGGGACCGGCACGGCCCGTCGTCACTCGGGAGGAAGCGGCCCGATGGCGATGTTCACATCGTCTTGAGGCGTGCTAATGCCGCCGACCATCCCAGCGCCGGCCCTGCTCTTGTCACGCCTGAAATGTTTAACCCGCTCATGACATGTGCTCCAGACAAAAGGTAACGTCATAAAGGATTTGGGCCCCCTCACTCACTCCACCTCCTTCGGCTCAATTGGATCATAGCGCACAGTCCTCCTGACAATGGTTTCCCTCGGCATAGGCATCCCGGCTGTTTGTGGGCGAGCCACAGATGAATGGGATGCCGTGCCCTGACTTTGCCTCAATCCACATCGCGCCCCCGCCAGAACCAGTTGTGGTCCGCGTAGAGGTAGGGATGGTCTATGGCGAACTCCTTCCGCGACAGGCGCACCACATGACCGTCCACAAACGCGACGTTCAGTCCGTCGTTATGGGGATAGATGAACGTGTCGGGACCGGGGGGGCATGTGCGACCATCGGCCGAGAAATTGTGCTGCGGTTCGAATGCGGTCTGGTAAAAGTATCCCTTGTCATTGTCAAAGTCGCTGACATCGCCGCAGAAGAACCAGCAGGCCTGGGAAGGATGGGTAATCATCGTGATTCGTTCCGTTCTGCGGGGGGGATCGGGCGCTCCCGTATCCGAATAGGACATGTATCTGTTCATGGTGTAGGTCCGATTGAAGGCCCATCCATGCGTGTTTTCGAGCTGCTGGCAGGCGGGGCAGGTCATCACCGTGTCCGTCACTTCCCCCTTGTAGGGATTGAAAAGATAATTGGCGATGCCCGGAGCGGGCACGCCGCCGGACACCTGCCAGGCGGGGTTCTGCCAGGCCTTGTTGAAGGTGTGCTGCTTGTTGTCGTTGCAGTACATCCGCCCGGCGATCGCGATCTGCTTCAAATTCGATGCGCAGACCACCGTCTGGGCTGCCTGGCGCGCCTTGTTCAGCGCCGGCAGCAACATTGCGATCAGAATGCTAATAATTCCGATGACAACCAGCAGTTCCACCAGAGTGAACGCGCTTTTTCTTCGCATGACTTTCTCCTTTGCAACAAGTTGTCCGGTCCGCGTTGCGAACCGACTTTCCAAAGGTCCGCAGCGCGGGCCGTACGAAGCTCCACTACGCAAATCTCCGCCGCGTCCGTACCATCCGAGGGAGTTCGGCATCATGGAGATGCCCACCGGGTGGGCCAGCAAGGAGACATCCGACTGACTTTCGGCCCGGTCGATGAAGCGAACGTCAAACAGCGGCACGGCCCCTGCCGCATTAGCGCCCAGCGCCTTCCCGGCAGAAGCCGCCGCCCCGGAAAGAATCGCAGGATGCCTCATGGATGCCTCCCGGCGATGAATTGATCCCCCTGAGCTGTTCCGTGGCCAGGGATTTCTCCCGCCGATTCGCGCCACACGAGGCGAGCGGCGATATGCCGTTTCTGCGGAGGGAGCGCGGAGTCCGCCAGGCGGGCGAAAATCATCTCCTCCACCGCCCGCGCCACCTCCGCCTCCTGCCGCTGAAGGCTCGCCAGGGGAGGGGTCAGCGATTCCGACAACAGCGCATCGTTGCACCCGATGACCGCAACATCCTCCGGCACGCGCAAGCCCCTGCCCCGCAACCAGGCCATCGCCGCCCCCGCCACCTCATCAACCGAACACATCAGGGCGTCGAAGGGGAACGTTCCGGAAAAACGGGATTCCAGCGACTGCCGCCCCGCAGCGGCCAAATGTCTCACCTGCCCATCGTAAAGCAGGTCAATGGCCGACGCGTCCGATACCTCCATCCCCCGTTGACGGCACTGTCCCAAAAACGTCTCGACCTTCGCCTCGGATTTGGCCAGGGGGGCAAAAATAGCGGGCCGCCGCCGCCCGATGCGCGCCAGATGATCCGCCGCCTCCCGATACCCCGCCAGCATGTCATGATGGATCCAATCCATTTCCACCGCCGGCGGCTTGGGGCTAACCGCCACCGCCGCCCTGAATCCCATCAATTGGCGGCAAAGCTCCTCCGTCAGTAACTCGCCCATGCCCTGTTGAATCACCACCGCATCCACCCCTCGCCGCTGATAATCCGCCAACTGCCGCCGCACAATAATCGGATCGGAGAGACTATTGGTCAGATGGGTGATGTATCCCCGCTTTTGCAGTCGCAGCGAAATGTCCTGGGTGATTTCTCCACTGATATGCGTTCCGCCCATGCCCCACAACAGCCCCACCGTTTTGGTGCTCTTGCCCAACAGCCCCCGCGCCAGGGGGTTGGGCACGTAATTGTGCCGCCGCGCAATCTCCCGCACCCGCCGCTGTGTCTCCGGCTTGATCCCCACTGCATCGGCACGATCATTCAGCACCAGGCTGACAGTGGTGGGGCTGAGTCCCGCCTCCTGGGCAATCAGTCGTCGAGTTGAAATGGAAGACGGGACCATAAAGCCGCCTCTATCTAACTGATGTTAGATCGTTTCTAACAGGTGTTGTGAGAAATTGCAAGAGAAAATTTATCGCACCCATTTTCGATCCCTTTTCTCATGGAACGGCGTTAAATTTTCAAAGAAAAAACCCCGGCCTGGAAGGCCGGGGTTTTTGGGGTTGGGGTTTGAACAAGCCGAACCAGGATTTAGTCCAGGTTCATGCTCATCAGGAACTGGGCGTTGCTGGGGACCTTGTCCAGGCGGGTCTTGAGCAACTCGATCCCTTCGACCGGGTTCATGTCGCTCAGGACGCGGCGCAGGCGGTAGACCAGTTCCAGCTCCTTGGGGTCCATCAGAAGCTCTTCGCGGCGGGTGCCGGAGGAGTTGACGTCGATGGCCGGGTAGACGCGGCGATCCACCAGGCGGCGGTCCAGGTGCAGCTCAGCATTGCCGGTGCCCTTGAACTCCTCGAAGATGACCTCGTCCATCTTCGAGCCGGTGTCCACCAGGGCCGTGCCCAGGATCGTCAGGCTGCCGCCGTTTTCGATCGCGCGGGCCGCGCCGAAGAAGCGCTTGGGCTTCTGGAGCGCGTTGGCGTCCACACCACCGGAGAGGATCTTGCCGCTGTGGGGCACCTCGGTGTTGTAGGCGCGGGCCAGGCGGGTGATCGAGTCGAGCAGGATCACAACGTCGCGCCCGAACTCAACGTAGCGCTTGGCCTTTTCGATCACCATCTCGGCGATCTGCACGTGACGGCTGGCCGGCTCGTCAAAGGTGCTGGAGACGACCTCCGCCTTGGTGTTGCGCTGCATGTCGGTCACTTCTTCGGGACGCTCGTCGATCAGCAGGATGATCAGGACCACCTCGGGGTGGTTCTTGCTGATGGAGTTGGCGATCTTCTGAAGCAGCACCGTCTTGCCGGTGCGTGGCGGGGCGACAATGAGCATGCGCTGGCCCTTGCCGATGGGCGTGACCAGATCGACGATCCGCATGTTCAGTTCCTTGGGATCGGTCTCCAGGATCAGCCGCTTGTTGGGATGTAACGGCGTGAGGTCCTCAAAGTTGCTGGTCTCGGTGATCTTCTCCGGGTCCTCCCCGTTGATCGCCTCGACGCGGAGCAGCGCGAAATAGCGCTCCGACTCCTTGGGCGGGCGGATCTGCCCCTGGACGACGTGCCCGTTGCGCAGGCCGAAACGGCGAATCTGGCTGGGGCTGATGTAGATGTCATCGGGGCCGGGAAAATAGTTGAACTCCGGTGAGCGGAGAAAACCGAAGCCGTCGGGCAGGATTTCCAGGACGCCCTCGCCGTACATCAGCCCGTTCTGGCGGATGCGGGCACGGAGGATCTGGAAGATCAGGTCCTGCTTCTTCATCCCGACGTAGTCGAGGATGTTCTCCTCCTTGGCGATTTCGTGCAGCTGATGCACATCCATCTGCTGGAGGTCCTTGATGAAGAGCTTGCCGCCCTTCACCTGCTCATACTTCGCATTGGTTTCGGCATCGAAACTGGCGATGTCGTCCGAGGCGTAATTGCGCCCCCCTGCCGCTTCCGTTTCGGGCTCGGCCTCAACGGCGGTGGCGGTTTGCGATTGTTCCTGCGCTTCGGATTCGGGCTGTTTTTCCGTCCGGCGCGTTCGTGATGTGGACTTGGCCATTGGGCAAGCCTCCTGTAGTAACAACTGATACGCATTGCCCGACCCCCAGGAAAAGGGGAATCGGAAACCTGCGTCGGGGTTCGTCGCGGCCGTTTCCACCGGCTCGCGGTGCGCCGCTCCCACTCAGGAACGACAGACCATACCGCCCTCGAAGGACGCATGGAGCGCCGCCACACGGCGGCATGAACAATTCATTCGATGTCAAAGGAGAATGTCCGGTCCAGGGACTGGACCGACATTAGTACGTTCGCCACGGCGCTCTGTTCGCTGTGCGCCGGGGCCGCAATCCCTCGTGCGTGGCTATCAATGCTTCAACCATTATGCCAGCGATTCTCAAATCCGCCGGTCATGATGTTTTGGGGAAATCCGCCCTCTTTGCCTCGGAAGGCCAAGACCCTCATCGGAACGGAGATAAATTACCCGCGTCGGGGCGGCGATTCAAATCGAGCGATAATCTGAGAGAGCACGCTTTGGACTTGATCGCGGATGTCGGCCCCTTCCGCTGTATTGCTGAGGGTATAATCGGATAATTCCTTCTTCTTGTCCAGTGGCAATTGCAAATTTTCCCGTGATGCTCTTTCACCCGGTCCCCACCCCCTGGAGCGGGCCACCCTCAGGTCTCGAACGGCCTCGGGCGCATCGACGAATAAAACCGCATCGCACTGGCGGTTTAATCCCGTCTCAAATAATAGGGGCACATCCCAGACAAAGGCAACCAGTTGCGGATTATTTTTTTCCTGCTCCATGATCCGCTGGCGAGCCTGCCCCACCATGGGATGGATCAGCTTTTCCAGGCGTTTCCGCTGGGAGGGATCCCGGAAGACCCGCCGCCCCACCGCCGCCCGATCCACCTGCCCCTGCGGCGTAAAGATTTCCTCACCCCACCACTGCCGCAGCACGGCCTTCACCTCGGGCGATTCATACGCCTGATGCACCAGTTCATCCGAGGAGATCACCCGGCAGTTCATTTCCCCCAGCAGCCGAGCCACATGGCTCTTGCCGCTGCCGACGCCGCCGGCGATGCCGATAATGGGTTTGCCCGCGAACAACCGAAGCGCCTCCTGAATGAGCCCCAGATTAACACAGACTCGCCCGGTTGCCAGGGACGGCCCAACCCTGAGGTCCAACGCGGGAATGATCCTCCCAACGTACCCGGCCGATATAGAGTGCGGAGGCGCTGACCCGTGGGGAGGATCCCCCCGGCCACCGGCGCCGCTCCGGTCAATCGGCCATTTTCCCTTGACCCTTTGGCGTGCCCCGCCAAGATGGACCGATCAACCCATTTATGAGCGACCTACGGAACAAACGCGTGACGGTGGCCGGGCTGGGACGCTTCGGCGGCGGCATCGCCGTCAGCCGCTGGCTCATCGAGCAGGGCGCGCGCGTGCTGGTCACCGACCAGGCTCCGGCCGAGGCATTGGCCGACTCGCTCAGGCAGCTGGAGGGCTTGCCCATCGAATACCGCCTCGGGGAGCATCGGACGGAGGATTTCACCTCACCCGACCTCGTGGTCGCCTCCCCGGCCATTCCCCGCCACAATGAGCTGCTGGAGGCGGCCCGGTCGGCCGGGGTGCCGGTCACCACCGAAATCTGCCTGCTGGTGGAGCGGCTGCCCATGCGCACCGTCATAGGCGTCACCGGCACCAAGGGCAAGTCCACCACCACCGCCATGCTGGGGCGGATCCTTAAGCAGGCGAACACCACCTGGGTCGGCGGCAACATCGGCGGATCGCTCCTGTTTGATCTGCCGAAGATGAAGCCCGATGACTGGGCCGTGCTGGAGCTCTCCAGCTATATGCTCGACTACCTGGGCGAGCGCCATTGGTCGCCGCACGTGGGGGTCATCACGCTTCTGACGCAGGACCACCTCTCCTGGCACGGATCGGTCGAAGCTTATCAGGAAGCCAAAGCCAACCTGCTGCGATATCAGTCCGCCGGCGACTATGCGATCCTCAACCGCCGCAGCCCCGCCGCCATGGCGCTGGCCGCGATCACCCCCGCCAGGGTGGTGCCCTATGACACCGCCGGCCGCCCGTTCGCCCTCCTGATTCCCGGGGAGCACAACCAGCTCAACGCCCAGGGCGCCTTCGCCGCCGCCTCGGTGCTGGGGATCGACTGGACCACCGCCCAGGCCGCCCTTAGCGAATTTCCCGGGCTGCCCCACCGCCTGCAACTGGTCCATGAGGATCAGGGCGTGCGGTACTACAACGACTCCATCGCCACGATTCCCGAAGCCGCCGTCGCCGCCCTGGAGGCCTTTCCCGCCAGAACCGTCCTCCAGATCGTCGGCGGCTACGACAAGCATCTGCCGCTGGACGCGATGTGCGGCGTCCTGGCGGATCGGGCCAAGGCGGTCCTCTGCATCGGCGCCACCGGAATGGGGATCGCCGACAAAATCGGCCAATCGCAGCGGACCGGCACGCCGCCGGTCTACCGCTGCGGCGATCTTTCCACCGCCCTGGCCATGGCCCGGAAAATCGCCCGTCCCGGCGATGTCGTCCTGCTTAGCACCGGCTGTGCCAGCTATGATCAGTTTGTGAATTTTGAGCAGCGGGGAGAGGCCTTTGCCCGGCTGGCCCGATCCGGCGGCTCTACGAGCGGTTCATCGACCGTTTGAAGCGCCACCGCTTGAATCCGGCGATCGCCCCCAGTGCCAATAACGCGGACAGGCCCGACCAGACCGCAGGCGGCAGCGGGACCACGATCGGCTCCATCTCCGGCTTCGGCTTTGGAATGGCAACCGGCATCTGGATTTGCGGACCGGCCGGCTCGAAAATCATCATGCGCTGATACTTCCGGGACGAAGTTGGCTCGGCCGCGCGTCCGCCGGCCGGGAAACTACCGACCAGCAGCATCATAACGCATGCCGAGATCACCCACTTTCTCCCAACCATGGACCGATCCTTCCAATTCTCGCCCAATCCGGACAACTAGAAAATCATACCGGACTGGACCGTAGGATCAATTACAATTTCCCTGGCGAATCCGGCGAATCGGTCCGGCCTCTCAAAATAGGAGAATTGAACCACCTGCGACGAGCGGGCCGGATCATATGGAGGCAAATGAATTGATCCGCGGTCCCAAACCGCTACAGTCACCCGGATACACGCAACCCCATGGCCCGCCCTGCCAAACATCCTCGGAACGCCGCCTCCCGACGCTATCACGACCGCGTCGCCCGGCGTTATGATGCCATCTATGAGGACCCCTACTGGCGCTTCCACGATGAACTGACCTGGGAGATGGTCCGCCCCCACCTGCCGCGCACCGCCGGGGCTCCCTGCGCCGACCTGGGGTGTGGCACCGGCAAATGGGGCCTCAAGCTCCTCAAGAGCGGCTATGCCGTCACTTTTCTGGACCATTCGGCCACCATGGTCGAGCAGGTGCGCCAGAAGCTCCCGACGATGGGCCCCCGGGCCCGCCGGGCCACCCTCGAAGTCGGCAACATCGTCTCCATGCCCGCCCTGCCCAACGAGACCTTCGAGTTGATCCTGGCCATGGGCGACCCCCTGTCGATCTGCTCCGACCCCCAGGCCGCCGCCAACGAGATGCACCGCATTTGCCATCCCGGCGGGATCGTCATCGCCACGGCCGACAACAAGCTGGCCGCCCTGGACCACTACGTCCAGCGCGGCAACCTTGATGAACTGGAGCAATTCGTTAATACGGGCAAAACCCACTGGCTGACAGGCGATGAGCGGGAACGTTTCGAGCTGACCACCTTCACCCCGGCCTCCCTGCGCAAACTCTTTGAACGCTCCGGCTTTGAGGTGATCGACCTGGCCGGAAAGCCCATCATCCCCGTGCGCAAAAACAAACGGCTTCTGGAACCGTCCAACGCCATTCAACGCCTTTTGACCCTGGAACGCGCCCTGACCCGGGACCCCGCCGCCGCCGCATCCGCCGCCCATCTTCAGATCGTCGCCAGAAGGCCGTAAACACAATTACGCGGTTCCCTGGCGCGCCCGCTTCTTCAATCTCCTGGCGACAGGCGGACCAACAAACGCGGCCACGAATATCCCGGCACTGACCGCAATCCCCGTCCCCATAAGCAAATTGCGGTATGGATACAATGCCAGTCGGTTCTGAAAAGTGTCGAACGGCGTGGATAATAAAAGAACCCCCACCAGCACCACCGCACTGAAGACATTCCCCCAGCCCACCCACTTCCACCCGCCGTCAAACCCGGAAGCGCGGGCCCGCCATTGCAGATATTTGCGCTCCACCGCGATGGATAAAAAGACGGATATGGGAAGCCAAAACGGTCCGATGCTGTACAACGCAATAATCGCCGGCCAAAGCAACGCATATCCGACGATCAAGCTGATGAAATTCGCCTGAAGTGAATACCAGATCGCCCCTTGCGCAATGCCGGCGCGGGTGTAAAACGGGCGCTCAAGCACGCCCGCCAGCGCCGACAATGGCAATCCATAAGCCGGACCAAAGGCCGCCAGCCCGGGCAGAAAACCCCTATCCGCCGTGATGACATTGGCGAGGATGGAGGGGAGACTCCAGATCATCAGCACTCCACCTTCATCTGAATTGCCGTTCCGCGCGCCCACTTTTCAAAAAAGCGCGTCCGAGCCCTCGGGCCGGCCACGCTCCCCTCAATACAACCTCACCGGCCGAACCGCCGGGATCATTCCATGCACATGGGCCAGCCGGTGAAATAGTTCGATCGCCTCCAAATGCCGCGGGGTTACATCATATTTGAGAAATTCCGTCATATACCGCCGGGCGATGTCGGGCGGCCAGCCACGGGTGATGGCATGCCGTTCCACGATGTCGTCGAGATGGTCCATCCCCTCCTGCTTTGCCTCTTCCAGCCGCTGGGGCAGTTGGCCCGGGTCCACGCCCCCCCGCGCGATCCAGGCCGCGAAGACAAACGGCAGGCCCGTCATGCGCTTCCAAGCCTCGCCCAGATCGAGCTGGTATGGATATCCGGCCGGCTCGTGCGTGATGACCTTGTCCCCGATCATGAGCATCGTCTCGGCCGAGGTCTGTCCCAGCGACCAGTCCACAAACTGCGGCTCAATCCGAAAATGCTCCGCCAGAATCACCCGGGCCAGCGCCACCGAGGTGTGGCTGTCGGTGTCGCACGCCAGGGATTCGATGGCCTCGATCGGGCGGCGGCTGAAAATCCGCACCGTCAGCGTCGGCCCATCGCAGGCGATCCCGCTGCCCAGTATGAGCCGGGCATCGGCCAGCCGCTGATAATCGATCACCGGCAGCAGCGCCACGTCATATTCCGCCCGCTTCAACCCTGCCAGCAGCCGCGAGGGGACATCCAGCAGCAGTTCCACATCCTTCGCCTCCTCCAGCCCGTAAATCAGCGGTTTGGCGTTGAGATAGCTGACGCTGCCGACACGGACGGCGGGGGTGGTGTGAGCAAGGGGCGGGGAGGAAAGGACGGATGGCATGGAATGGAGATTAATGGGAAATCGAAAAAAGGAAAAGGGGGACCGGAACGGCCAACCCCTTCGCGCCTCCATCCCCAGCCGCCTCCCCCGATGATTTCTCCGGATCGAAATTGACGCCAGGAGCGGCCGGCGGCAAGATGATGCCGGTCATTTTCCCGATCCGCAGCAAGGTGGCTTTGGCGGGCGACAATTCAAATTCCGGCCAATCTTTTCAACGGGTGATCCCATGAAGATTTTAATGCGTTACGCTTTGGCTCCGCTGATGGCAACAGGATTGTTGGCGGGGGTTCTCCTGGCCCAGGGAAATCGGACGGATGTTCGCCTGGTGGTGGATGGCGCAAGTCAGGCAGTCATTCATGTCCCGCCGGAGCTGATGGATGAGAAGGCCCATGCGCGCGTGGCGGCGTCGGTCAGGGATCTGGCCAAGTATCTGGAGCAAATTTCGGGCGCAACAATTGAAGTGGCCACCCGTCCGCCCAGCTCCGACGAAACACGCCTCGCAATCCTCATCGGCCAGTATGCCCAGCAGCGTTTTGGCGGAGTGAAGGAACCGACGCGCTACAAACAGGGTTGGCGGATGGTGGTTTCGCCGCGCGGCATCGGCCTGATGGGCGAAAGCGATGAGGCGATCAGTTACGCGATTTACGAAGTGCTCGATCGGCTGGGCTGCCGCTGGTACATGCCGGGAAAGATGGGCGAAGTGATTCCTTCCTCAAAAACCATCGCTCTGCAGGAGATGGACATCTCCAGCGCTCCCCGCACGCTCTACCGCGGAATCTGGTTCGCGGACAAGGATTTCATGCGCCGAAACCGGATGGGCGGGTTGAAGATTGACGCCCACCACGCGCTGGAACGCTACATCACCCCCAAACAGCGCCAGGAGCACCCTGAGTGGCGGGCCACCATCGACGGCAAGCCCAGCAATAAGCGTCTCAAATGGAGCAATCCGGCCGTGGCCAATGCCATCGCCGACGCCATCATCGCCAAGCTGAATAAAAAGTACCAGGCTTCGATCTCCCTTTCTCCCGAGGATGGAGGCCGATTCGACGAATCTCCCGAAGATCGGGCCCTGGACGCCGGCGACATCGATCCCACCACCAACACGCCCTCCATCACCGATCGTTATCTGGTGCTGGTCAACCGCATAGCCTCTCGAGTCAACGCCAAGTACCCCGACGTGCTGTTCGGCTGTCTGTCCTATGTGCAATACACCCGTCCGCCGGTGCGCGAAAAGCCAAACCCGAATCTTGTCATGCAGATCGCACCGATCACTTACTGCCGGGCGCACGCCATGACCGACACGGAACTCTGCCCCTCGCGCGCCTCGCTTCTGCCGATCCTCCAGGGCTGGGCCAAGGTGTCGGATCACCTGAGCTACTACAATTACATGTACAATCTGGCCGAGGTGTCGGTGCCGTATCCGATGATGCATCAGATGTCGGAGGAATTGCCTCTGATCTACGCCAATCACGTGGTGTTCTGGCAGCCCGAAACCCTGAGCAACTTCGAGTCGGTGCTGCCGGGCATGTGGCTGTCGATCCGCAAGTC
The DNA here is from genome assembly GCA_044464175.1 of Planctomycetaceae bacterium. Classification (GTDB taxonomy): domain Bacteria; phylum Planctomycetota; class Phycisphaerae; order Tepidisphaerales; family Tepidisphaeraceae; genus JBIQLO01. The sequence goes on from JBIQLO010000013.1 coordinate 29,611, forward strand.
GTGGGACACCTCGGCCGATCCCAAGGCCATTCTGGACGAATTCTTCGCCCGCTTCTACGGCGCGGCCGAAAAGCCGATGCGCCGCTACTGGCAGATCTTCGATGACGCCTGGAGCAAGCCGCCGCTGCATGCGGGGGGCGCCTGGAGCTACGCCGCCCGATTCACGCCCCAGGTGATGAAGCAGGCCCGCGCTGCGATTGATCAGGCCGCCGCCACGGCGCAGACACCGGTGGTGAAGCAGCGCGTGGCGATGCAGGAAAAGGCGCTGGGCCAATTCGAGCGGTTTATGCAGATGATCTGGGACCTCAATGAGGGGCGACTGGACAAGCTGGAAGCCACGCGCACGCAGTGGCTCAAGACCCAGGCGGCGCTGGCCGAGGAATACGCGGAAAACTATGCATTTACCTCCTCCGCCTGGACCCGGCGCACCCCCCTGCACAGTTCAACCGTGGCGGCCTTTTACTTTGAGACGTTTTACGCGCCCCCCTACCGGGAGGCGGCCCACATCGTGCGGGAAGCCAAGGCCATCAGCCCCCCGCTGCGACAGTGGCGGTATGCCGTCGGTCCGTCTCCGGAACAGGCATCGGCGTCCAGGGACTGGAGCCGTCCGGACTTTGACGATTCTAGCTGGAAATCCACCGACGTGGCCGTGGAGCGATGGGCCGCGCTGGGGCTGATGAATTACATCGGACCGATGACCTACCGGGCGACGGTCAAGGCGCCGCCGGCCGGCGCGGGACAAAAACTCTGCCTCTGGCTGCCGGCCTGCGAAGGTCGCTTTGAAGTCTTCGTCAATGGCCGGTCTGTCCCATGCCTGGATGCCCAGGGCAAGCCGCAGGAATCGGCGACGGTCAGCTTCAATCCTCTCACATTTGACATCACCGCCGCGGCCAAACCCGGACAACAGAACCAGATCACCATCTTCTGCGTCCGCCAGGCCGTGAATGAGTTGGGCGCGGCCGGCCTGCTGGCGCCGCCCTACATTTACTGCCGTTGAGCAATTTGCCGAAGGGCAGCCGGCGGCGAACCCGGTGCCAGGGGCGCCGCCCCGCCGCGCCTCCAGCACGATGCCGGCACCGCCCGGGGGCGGGCGCGGCACGCCAGGAGCCGCAATTCCAATGCCCTGCGGCGGTGGTTCATCCCATGGGCGAAAACTGCTATATTCCCCAATATTATGACCGATCTTCAGCGACTGCAGGATGCCCTGCTCGCATCCCATCCCTGTCTTTCAATGGCGACGTTTGAGGAGGAGGATGCGCTGCAGTTGATCAACACGGCCGCGATGGAAATGTCGCTGGATGTGCAGCTCTGGTCATCATCGGTCGGCCTGCGCGACGGAACGGCTTCGGGGGCCAGGCCAGTGCCCGACACGACCCATCCGGCCGCGGCGCTTTACGTTCTGCTGCAAAAGGAGAATCGCTTTATCGCGGTAATGCTCGACTCGGCCGACCATTTGAGGAATGAGAAGACGCTGCGGCTGATGCGCGACCTGATCCAGAAATTCACCCGCACCGGCAGCACGCTGATTCTCATCGACGGCGGCGGGGAGCTTCCGGCGGCCATCCGCTCGCGGGCGATGCCGTTTGAACTGTCGCTGCCGGATGAGGAGGAGCTGGAGCGGCTGGTACGGGAGACGCTGCGCAGCCGCCATCAGATCACCCCGCTGCGCGTAACGTTGCACGCCCACGAATTAAAGGCGATTGTGGACAACCTGCGCGGCCTGACCATCCGGCAGGCGCGGCAGGTGATTCTGGATGCCGTCTGCGTCGATCGCTGCTTCGACATCAGCGACATGAGCGGCATTCTGGCCGGCAAGCGGCGGCAGTTGCGCGGCGATGGGTTGCTGGATTCGGTCGAAACGAGCGTCAGCCTCGACGAGATCGGCGGCATGAACCATCTCAAGCAATGGCTCTCTGTCCGCCAGGCGGCCCTGAGCCAGGAGGCGGCGCAATTCGGCATCCCCGCCCCGCGCGGCGTGCTGATGCTGGGCGTGCAGGGGGCGGGCAAGAGCCTGGCCTCCAAGGCCGTCGCCACCGCCTGGCAGCGCCCGCTGCTGCGCATGGACGCCGGGGCGCTCTACGACAAGTACATCGGCGAGTCCGAGCGCCGCCTGCGGGATGCCCTGCGCCAGGCCGACCGCATGGCGCCGATCGTCCTCTGGATCGACGAGATCGAAAAGGCCTTCGCCTCGGCCGCCAGCCAAAGCTCCGACGGCGGCCTCTCCAAGCGCATGTTCGGGGCGCTGCTGACCTGGATGCAGGAGCATCAAAGCTCGGTTTTCCTCGTCGCCACGGCCAACGACATCGAAGCCCTCCCGCCCGAGCTGCTGCGCAAGGGGCGCTTCGATGAAATCTTTTTCGTCGATCTGCCCGGCCTGGAGGCGCGCTGCCAGATTCTGCACATTCACCTTCAAAAGCGCGGCCGCAGCCCCGACCAGTTCGATCTGGCCGATCTTGCCAGGGCGTGCGAGGGATTCAGCGGCGCGGAGATCGAACAGGCCGTCATCGCCGCCCTCTTCGACGCCTTCGCCGCCAAAACCGACCTGACCACCGCCCACATCCTCCGGGCCATCCAGAAGTCGCCCCCCCTCTCCGTCACCATGCACGAAAAAATCGCCGCCCTCCGCGCCTGGGCCCGCGACCGCTGCGTGCAGGCGGATTAAGGAGGAACGAAAACGAAATCGGGCGTCAAGTAGGGTGGGCCTTGGCCCACCCTGCAAACTGGAGCAAACGGGGAGCGTTGACAATAGCGAACGACAGACAGGCGTAAACTGT
>JBIQLO010000014.1:0-31929 GCA_044464175.1 Planctomycetaceae bacterium
AATTCGTTTGTCCTCTATCTTCTCTCCCCCATGCGCCTTCTCATCGCCACCGCCAATCCCGCCAAGGTCCGCGAATTCCGCCGGATGCTTGGCCAGGACACTTATCAGTGGGAAGACCTCCGCGCCTTTCCATCCCTCGCCCCCCCCGAAGAGACCGGCCAGACCTTTGAGGAAAACGCCCGGCTGAAAGCCGCTTACTACGCCCGCCACACCGGCCTGCCCGCCTTGGCCGACGACAGCGGGCTGGAAGTGGACGCCCTCCAGGGCCGCCCCGGCGTCTACAGCGCCCGCTGGGCGGACCTGCACCACGCCGGCCACGGCGACGCCGACAACAACCGCCTTCTCCTGCAACAGTTGCACCACCTGCCCGACCCCCAACGCACCGCCCGCTTCGTCTGCGTCTTGGCCTTGGCCGATGAAAAGGGAAATATCCGCCTCACCCAGCGCGGACAGGTGGAGGGCCGAATCCTCACCGCCCCCCGCGGCCAAAATGGCTTCGGCTACGACCCCCTCTTCTTCATCCCGGAACTGGGCAAAACCACCGCCGAACTGCCCCCCGACCAGAAAAACCAGATCAGCCACCGCGGCCGCGCGCTTCGCACCCTGCAGGAAAAGGGATTAGGGTTATTCCACGATCTCTAACCCTGGTCCCCCAACTCACGTGCCCGTCCGCCCCCCGCCGGTGATCGTCACCGCCCCGCGCAAGCCCACCGCCACCTCCGGCAGGATCCCCTTCTGAATGTAGATCGGGCGGATCACCTTCCGCAGCATCGGCAGCCGCGTGGCGAACCAGATCCCCGCCGCCAGAACGATCCCGCCCATCAGCACCAGCGTCGTCGCCGCCCCCGCCTCCGAACTCCACCCCGGCACGGCCGACGCCAGCGCCGAGGCCAGCGACCCGGCAATCAAACTCCCCCACGGCACCATCCCCGCCATCGCCATCATGTACAAACTCATCACCCGCCCGCGCTTGTCATCCTCGGCCAACGTCTGCAAAACCGTGTTGACCGACGCCGCCGTCACGATCATTCCCATCCCGCACAGCAGCACCAGCGGGATCGACAGCCACAGCGTCCGCGACAAGGCAAACCCGATCAGCACCAGCCCAAAGCCGGTGATGGAATACGCCACCACCCGCACCAGCCCGCGCACCGTTTTGCGGGCCGCCAGCCACAGCGCACCGCACATCGCCCCCACGCCCGAAGCCCCCACCAGAAACCCGTACGTCAACGCCCCGGTGCCGTGTCCCCCCAACGCATCGCCGAAGATCGGCATGAGCGATGCCAGGGCCGGAAAGCCCGTCAATCCGAAGATCGCCAGCACAATCAGGATCGTTCGAATCGGCACCGAGTCATACGCATAGCGCAAGCCCTCCTTCAGTTCCTCCAGCACGCTGGTGCTCTTGCGCCGGCGCTGCACCGCCTGTGTGACCATGATGCAGTAGGCCCCGATCACGCCGATGTAGCTGACCCCGTCAATCAGGAAACACCACGCCTCCCCCACCTTCCAGATCAGCAGTCCCCCCAGCGCCGGACCGATCAGCTTGGCCAGTTGCACCAGCGTGGAGTTGAGTGCGATGGCGTTGGCCAGATCCCCCCGGTCCTCCACCATGTCCACGACAAACGCCTGCCGCGCCGGCAGGTCAAACGAGTTGACCAGCCCCTGAAAGATCGCCAGCGCGATCAGCAGCGGGATGTTGATCCAGTGCGTGAAGGTCAGGACCGCCAGCGCCAGCGACTGGAGCATCGCCAGAGTCTGGGTCACGATCAGCAGCCGGCGCCGGTCCAGCCGGTCCACCCATACTCCCCCGAACGGCGCCAGCACAAACATCGGAATCTGCGAGGCAAACCCGATCACCCCCAGCATCAGGGCCGACTCATGGCTCAGCCGAAAGACCAGCCACATGATGGCGGTCTTGGTCATGAAGTTGCCAATCATGGAAACCGCCTGACCTCCGAAAAACAGGCGGAAGTTGCGGTTGCGCAACGCGCGGAGGATCTGCCCCAGGCCCTTGGGCGGGGGGCGTTGGCCAGGGGCGGCGGTTGATTCCTGCGCGTCGACGGTGTTGCTCATGGAAGGCATCGGATCATAGACGACCGGCCGGAATTGGCAAGATTACGCCCCCGGCCGCCCCGCGCCCGTGATGGCATCAGCGCCGCGCAGCCCGGCGGCGACTTCCGGCAGAATCCCCTTCTGGATGTAGATCGGGCGGATCACCTTTCGCAAAGCCGGCAGCCGGGCGAAGAACCACACCCCGGCTGCCACGGCAATGGACCCCATCAGGATCAACGTCGCCGTCGCGCCGCTGAGCGTGCCCCAGCCGGGCGTCATCTTGGTCAGCGAGGAGGCGAGAACGCCGGCGATCAGGCTCCCCCAGGGAACCATGCCCGCCAGCGACATGGTGTAGAGGCTCATCACCCGCCCGCGCTTGTCATCCTCGGCCAGCGTCTGCAGGACGGTGTTGAGGGAGGCGAAGGTGACGATCATCGCCGTGCCTGACAGGGCAACCAGCGGAATCGAGAGCCAGAGCGTGCGGGAGAGGGCAAAGCCGATCAGCACCGCCCCGAACCCGGCGGAGGTGAAGGCGGTGATGCGGACCAGACCGCGGACGGTACGCTTGGCCGCCAGCAGCAGCGCCCCGATAACGGCCCCGATGCCCGAAGCGCCCACCAGGAAACCGTAGGTGACCGCGCCTGTCTGTGGGTCGCCCAGTGACTGGCCGTAGATCGGCAAGAGCGAGGCCAGGGCGGGAAAGCCGGTTAGGCTGAAGATCGACAGGAGGATCAGCATGGTGCGGATGGGCAGAAAGTTGTAGGCGTACAAGATGCCCTCCTTGAGTTCCTCCAGCACGCTGGTCCCCCGGCGGCGCTGCACGACCGGGCGCAGGGTCATGAAAAAGAAGGCGGAAATGACCCCGATGTAGCTGATGGAGTCGATGAAAAAGCAGGCCCCCTCGCCGATGAAGTGGATCAGCAACCCGCCGATGGCCGGGCCGATCAACCGCGCCCCATGCACCATCGTGGAATTGAGGGCGATGGCGTTGGCCAGGTCTTCCCGGTTGTCCATCATATCCACGACAAACGCCTGGCGACCGGGCAGGTCAAAGGCGTTGATGGCCCCCTGAATGACTGCCAGAAGAATCAGCAGGGGAATGTTGATCAGATGGGTGAGGGTGAGGATCGCCAGGGAGAACGACTGCACCATCGCCAACGACTGGGTGGCAATCAGGAGCTTGCGCCGATCCAGCCGGTCCACCCACACTCCGCCGAAGGGGGCGATGGCGAACATCGGAATCTGCGCGGCAAAGCCGATGACGCCGAGCATCAGCGCCGACTGGCCGCTGAGGCGAAAGACCAGCCACATGGTGGCGGTCTGGGTCATGAAGTTACCAATCAGGGAGACCGCCTGCCAGATAAAAAAGAGGCGGAAATTGCGGTTGCGGAGGGAACGAAGGACTTGAGCCAAACCTTTGGGCGGCGGCTGGAGCGGCGGAGCCGAAGGTCCGGCGACGGTATTGCTCATTGCAGGCGGGCTATGGTAGGCGGAGGTGGGCGGTTGGCAAGAGGCAGAGAGGGTTCAGCGTGTCGCACCGCCTTTGGCCGCCCCTAAGCCGTTTCCAAAGCCTCTTTGAGATGCCGGGCGCGGATGGTGATGAGGCGGCGCATGTGGCGTTGGAGGACGAGGACATCGGCGAGGCGGCCCAAGAGACCCAAGGGGGATCGCCATTCAACGATGTCGCGCATGAGCGTGGATTGGGCGCGCGGAAGGAATTCGTGGATGTGGCTCATGGATTTGAACGCGCCGCGGGTCATTTCATCAACGAAGCAATGGGGTGGTTCAAACCGGGTCACCTGAGCGGTGAAGCGCTGGCGAATACCAAAGTGGACGCCTTCGAAGGTGACAAACTGGCCGGGACCGATCAGGCCATGGGTGACGCCGGCGATCGCGCGCTCGCCGGTGTGGGCGACGGTCCGGCAATGCAGGGTGATATCACGGGCGGCATCAAAACACCGGGCGGGCGGGGCGTGGATTTCGGTCTCGACGATCAGGCGGGGCATGGGGGTTACGGTAACGGATGGAGCGAAATATGCCCACCCACGAGGCACAAAAGGTCCGATAAGAGAATTTTCCCCCATTCAACCGAAAATACCCAATTTAACAAAGTTTGCCTCTGCTTATGCCGATAGAGGTAAAGCAGGAAAGGAGCACCACGATGACAGAGACACAACCGCGTCTTCGGCTGGCCGTTGAAAAAGAGGGGCATGAGCGACGGGAATTTCGCCGGCATGACCTGGAGCAGCAGCAACTGCATGTGGAACGATGGGAGGGGAACCGCCCGGGGCGGGTGATGGGGCGGATCGTCGATCTGTCGGCCGGGGGTGTGCGGGTGCGGATGCCCAAGGGGCAGGTTCGGCCGGATCAGCAGATCCGGGTGCGGCTGTCGCTGCCGGCGTATGCGGGGATTCACCCTTTCATCGACCGGAGCGGACCGGAAATGGCCGCTCGTAACGAGTGGGTGGGATGGCTGACGGTGGCACGCGTGCGCGAGGCGGGGGAAGGAGAGTTGGACGTCGCCGGCCGCCTGGTGGACATGGATGAGATGGATCGGGGCATGCTGCGGCTGTACCTCTCCACCCAGCCGATGGCCGCCTGAGATTTGATTCTCCAAATGGACGCCGTGATCCAGCCCTTCACCTGGATCATGGCGTTCTGCTTTTCTGTGATTCGTGGAAGGCGTCCGGTTTCATCGAACAGCGCTGTCTCGAACGGATGCGGCCAAGATATTTGCCGCTTGGATCGTGCGCAACTCATTAAGCGGGGGATTGTGAGGCATTGACTGCGCGCAGGAGGCGATCGAAGAGGCGATCCACTTCGGCCCGCGATTCGGGATCTAGCACGTAACCCACCGGCCCGCGGACGAGGGTGTTGCGGAAGATGCCCTGTTTGACGAGCAGGTATTTTTCGATGGCCAGAAAGGCGTCGAGGCTGTTCTGCATGGCAACCAGCGCGCTGACGGGCTGGGAAAGCTGATAGGTGCGCTCCTCATCCTTCGCCTCCAGCGCTCGCCAAAGAGGAACCAGAGCTTTGATCAGGTCGGCCCCGGGCATGGTGCCGACGATGCCGCGGCGGTGGCTGTCCACCAGGGCGATGCCACCGGTCCCTTCGAAAATGCGGGCTTGGCCACCGGTGGCGTCGCGGAGCTGGGAAAGCCGCGGGCCGATGGGGGTGGCTTCGGGCTTGTAGTAGATGCGGTCGCCGTATTCCTTGAGCAATTCGGCCTGAAGTGCGATGGACATCGGTCGGCCGACGTAGCCGCTGGCATCCTGCACGACGAGGGGAAGCGATGTGGCCTTGAGAATGCGGCGGTAGTATGCAACCACCTCCGCCTCGCCGGCAGCGGTGGCGACGGGGGGAATGGCCATCACGGCGTGAGCGCCGGATGCCTCGGCGTGCCTGGCCAGCCGCTCGGCCGTTCTGCTGCTTTCAGCGCCGACGCTAATGATGACCACCCCCCGCTGGCGGCCGAACCGGCAGGCAAGTTCGGCCAGCTGCTCGCGTTCGGAGGTGTCCAGGCGCAGGACCTCGGAGACCATCGCCATGACGATGCCATCGGCACCGCAGTCGAAGAGCCAATCGATCTCCTTCTGGAGCGTCGGGGAGTCGATGGACTCATCATCCAGATAGGGCGTCTGAAATACCGGTAGCACGCCGGCCAATTGCTTGCTCATCCTCATCCTCATTCCAAATTGGCCACAGTCGGGGCACAGATGAACGCAAATGATTGTTTCTTTGGTCGACTTGTCATCTGCGACAAATCAAAACAATCCAACCTCATCCCTGCGTCTAACTGCGCCCCATTCGTGGCTGACTTATTCTTGGCTTACGACAGTTTCCCTCGCGCATCGACCGGCATCTTTTCCAGGGAGCCGTCGGCATGGCGAAGGAAGAAGAAGTCCTGGAGGTTGACGGCCGGGCAGATGTGGTTGGGGATCACCGTCACGCGCTCGCCCAGTTTGGGGCGGCGGTCGCACAGGGAAATGTCCACCTGCCCGTGCTCCTCGGAGCACTTGGTGATTTTCGCCTGTGGGTACTCGATGATAAAGCCGCTGCCGGAGTCGGGATTGACGGCATTGCGATCGCTGGTAAAGGTCTTGGTGCCGGCGTCCAGCACGACCTGGTTGGGAACGGCGTCGGAGATGACGGTGCAGATAATGGTGGCGGCGCAGTCGGCCTGCTGACAGCAATGGCTGGCCATGCAATTGGTATCATTGTAGATGTAGGTGCCGGGGCGGATTTCAGTCAATTGCGGCACAAGATGCGAAAGATAAGCGCTGGGGGTGGAACCGCCGGAGACGATCTTTGCCTCCAATCCGCTCTTTTTCCACAGGTCGATCGTCTGCTGTAGAAAATCGGCAATGGGCTTGAGCTCATCGGTGCGCTGATCGATGGGCTTTTTCATCGACAGATGGCCGGGGAAGAAGAAAAGGCCGTCCAACCGCAGCCCTTTGGTTTTGGTGACCTGCTGGGCCAGTTCCAGCGCCGCGGCCGGGGACTGCACGCCGGTGCGATGGAACCCGGCGTCGATGTCCACCAGCACGCCCAGCGTGGAGCCGGCACGGGCGGCGGCCTGCCCCAGCGCCTCGGCCGCACCCAGCGTATCCACGGCCAGGCGGATCGTATTGCCCTTGGCCAGTTCGGCGATGCGCCCGGTGCGGGCCGGATCCAGCGCGGGATAGGCGATCAGGATGTCGTCGCCGGCCTGCGCCATGACCTCCGCCTCGCCGACCTTGGCAACGGTCAGGCCGACCGCGCCGTGCGCCAGCTGTCGCTTGGCCATGTTGATTGACTTGTGCGTCTTGGTGTGCGGGCGAATGCCCAGGTTGTGCTGCTTGCCATAATCGGCCAGGCGCTGGAGGTTACGCTCCACGGCCTGCTCATCAATCACCATCGCGGGGGTATAGGGAACGTCGGTCATTTTCATCGGGGATCCTTGTGTGAATTTTCAAAAAAATGGTACACGAACCTGGAAAAAGTGCCATATCATCAGGCCGGTTTCGGATTGAGCGTTTGCCAACTGGCCAGGGCTTCGACCTTGTCGCGCACTTCAATCAAAAGCGGAACGGGACGACGGGCGGCCTCCTCGATGGCGGCGATCACACCCGTGTAGTTGATGCGCGGCCCCAGACGGTTGAGGATCGGGCGGTGGTTGGTCGGCTTGCCCTCGGGACTGAGGCCTACCTGGTGGATGTGCGCCAGTTGCAGATAAGGGCCGATCTGGTGAATCCAGTCGGCCAGGCCATGGATTTTGGCCACGGAGGCATCGCGGAAGGCGTGGCCAGTGTCGAAGATGATCCCAATGCGCTGGGTCTTCTCCGGGCTGTATCCTCTTTTCTCCAGCGCTTCGCGCAGCCGGCGGACGAACTGAATCAGGTGCCAGGGACGCGAGGAGAGCTTCTCCTGCATGGGGGGCAGGGGCTGCTTGTTGTAAAGATTTTCCAGGCTCAATTGCGCCCCGAACTCCAGCGTCTGCTCCGCCAGCGCAAGATAGGCTTCTTGGCACGCGCGGGTCCAAGGGGTGTCCAGCCATTGTTGGCGGGCATCGAAAAGGCGTTCCACCGGCACGGCGGGGAGGTGGATGGTCAGGTCATCCACCTTCGCCTCCCGCGCCCATTGAAGGGCCGCGGCCAGATCGGGCGAGACAGGACCGGCCGGTTCATCGGAAAATCCGGGCAGGTGAAGAGAAAGAAATCCGCGGTTAAAGTTTTGGCGAAAGTGGGCGATAGCCGACAGGTCAGCCTCGGAGGGGCGGCCATGGCTGAGAGAATAGTGGAACTGCAGGCAGTCGATACCTGCTTCCAGTGCGGTCCGGATCATCCCCTCGGCCGAGTCGCGGCAGGCCATGCCGACGGGGTGGGGCTGACTGCGGATGGGATAGAGCAGGTCCTCCGGGGGATGGAGCGTTTGTACTGAGGCCGTGTCGCCATCCCAATCAATCATGAGAATAGCGGGCAACTGTCCACGCACCTTCACAGGGTCCAATCCGCCGCAGATGAGGACATGCAGATTACCCTCCGTGGTGGTTTGGGTGACGTGCTTGTGACCACAAATCCACCAGATTTGTTGCTCGGGATGGGCGGCCGCCAAGGCCTCGGCGGCGGCATCCGGCGGAAAATGCGCCAGAATCAGGACGTTGCCGGTTGCGGGCCATTGTGCGGCCAGTTGGCCCACCGACACGGCGGCATCGTCGGGATTGGTGGTTTGCAGCAGGAAGACGCGCGGCGGCCACCCCTCGCCGCCGGCCTGGCAACCGGTGATCGGATGAACGTTGGAATGGGCTGCCCGATCCACTTCCAGCCCCGCACCCTCATTGTTGCCGGGGAGGTAATCGATGGGCAGCGAGCCGGGGGCGAACTGATTGAGAAATTCGTTCACCTCGGCCGGATCGGCGTGATGGGTAAGGTCGCCGCCGAGGATGATCCGGTCGGCCGCCTGGCCCTTGATCTGCTGTAGCGCCCAGTCGATCAGCCGCTGCTGCACGGGATTGACTGGAACCACCACATGGGCATCGCTGACAAAGGCGAATCGGACGGCTTTGGACGATCGTGCCTGACCGGGACCTTGGCGCATGGTGGATGGGTCGCGCGGCACCAGGCGCTTGGCCAGCATCGCCCTGCGGTAATCTAAAAAGTCCGCCAGACCGTAGGGTTCGTGGTGCTCAAGCGTCTCATCGAACCGCCGGCGGGCGTGGTCAAAGGTGCGCACGCGGATACCGCCTTCATCAATTTCCAGCACGCGGCTGTGGCGCTGGCCATCGCGGCTGTTTCGGCGCGAGACAACGCCGGTGTGAATGTAATGGACGCCCTGACGCAGGGTGATGGCGTCGCGATAGTGCTGGCCCATGTGGTTGTGGCCGGAGAACCAGAAAAGGATGTTCGGATGCTCGTGGATCGTCTTTTGAATCTGATTGGAGAAATGATTCTGGTTAATAAAGGCGTTCCCGACCTGGCAGTGCAATTCCGTCAGAGTAAGCAATCCACTGCCGACAGGCGGGGCGTGGCCCAGCATCAGCACAGGATGGTCGGCCAGACGCTGCAACTCCTCACGCCACCAGGCGAGTTGGGGCTCGTTGATGACGATTTCATGCGGCGTGCCTGGGTTTTTCCGCCACTGGGTGTTGCTCAATCCGATCACGGCCACGGGGCCGATCATCTCGGAGAACCAGGGGGTGGATCGCCCCACCTGTTCCAGGAAAGAGGCGACCGCCGCCTCATCCGTATTGAGCTGGGTGCATTGGAGATCGTGGTTGCCGATGATTGTGTGCCAAGGGGCCTTCAGTCGGTTCAGCACGGCCACGGCCCGCTGGAGCCCCTGCGGCGCGCCGGTGTCAGCGCCGCCGGTCAAGTCCCCCAGGACCAGCACTGCCTGCGGCTCCAACGCGTTGATGTCATCAATCGCCTCTTCCCAAAGCGGCATTTCCTCGGATGTGATATGGGGATCCCCCAGCACCACGAAACGCGCCATAGTTCCGCCTTTTGTAAGACCGCCCTGCTGTTACCCAATGGCGAGGGCGGTGTCAATGAGAGGGAAAGTGATGGCCAAGACACGGTTGAGACGCTGGTCGTACGGATGCGACGGCGGTGGGGGCACCGGCAATTTTGTAAATTGTGTCACCACGCCGTCCATCCCCCATCCACCAGCAGATTCTGCCCGGTGACGTAACTGGAGGCATCAGAGGCCAGGAAGACGATCGGGCCTTTCAGTTCCTCCGGGCGGCCCATGCGCCCCATGGGGGATTTCCCGTTCAGGCGCTGGACCATCTCGGACGGGGCGCTGTCAGGATTGGGGAACGGGCCGGGGCTGAGGCAGTTGACGCGGACATTGTCCTTAGCCCAGTAGACGGCCAGGTGGCGGGTCAGGTGGATGATGCCCCCTTTGAGCGCGTGATAGGCGGCCGGGCTGGGGGCGCAGATGCCTTCGTAGGCGTCCGGGTAGGAGCCGACCACACCGTACATCGAGCCGATCATGATGATGCTGCCGTGGCCCCGGCGCTGGACAATGTGATCCCGCAGCAACCGCGAAAGCAGGAAACAGCCGGTGGTGTTTTGCAGGTGGCGGTTGAACTGCTCGGCCGTGACGCTGCGCCAGTCGGCGCCCAAGCGATCCAAGCCATTGTTCACCAGAATGTCGATCTGGCCGGCCGCCGAGACGGCCTGCGCAAAACCCTGCTCCAGCGAATCAGAGTCGATCTGGTCCAACGCCACCGCATGATGCCGGGCCGACCCGACCACCGGCAACGCCCGGGCGGATTCCTGCGCGGATTCGAGCCTCCGGCTGGTCACGACCACGCTCGCCCCCGCCTCGGCCAGCGCAGCCGACATGGCCGAGCCGAGAAATCCGCCCGCGCCGGTGATCAACGCAGTGCGGCCGGAGAGATTGAACGCGTTGGGGATTGTCATGTTGTTCGCTCCTATGGCCTTCCATGCGGCGGAAGCAACTACCAGTGATGAATTACGAATTTTGACTTAAAAGCCGAATTCTCACCTCTGATTCCTGATTCACCATTCTTTCCACTGCCCATCCGATGCGCTGGCCAGAATGGCGAGGTTTGCCTTTAAAGTCTGATCCGCCTCATCCAGTGTGCAGCGCACCGGAACCTTCCCTTCCAGCGCATCAAGAAACAAATTGGCTTGGCGGACAAAAAGATCATCCCGCTCCAGCGGCGCACCGGGATGGTCGGTCCAATTCGCGCCCGGGTCCGTCTGCGACCTCCAGCGGTTTTTGTGATACTCGAACCGCGCGGCGCCCCGATCCCCGATCACCGTGATTGTCGATTCATTGGGCGCCTGGTGCTGGTTAAGACTGTAGCTGCCCAGCACCGCCCCCCTCTCTCCCTGGCGGGTCAGGACATGCACCGTGTCCTCCACCTCCACGCCTTCAAGCACCTGGTGGGCGGCATCGGCCGTCAGCCTCTGAATCGGCCCGGCCAGCCACTGCCCGGCGTTGATGATGTGGGTCAAGGCATCCTGCACTGCCCCACCGCCGCTTTCGTGCCGGGCATAGTAGATGTCGCGATAGGCCGGCCGATAGGTGGGAAAGTGCTGTCCGCCCACCGCCACTATCTGCACCACCCGCCCGAACCGGCCCGAGGCGATGGCCTGGCGCATCTCACTCAACACAGGATGGGCTCGATAGACATACGCCACTCCCACAGTGCTCTTGTGTTTGGCCACCGCGGACTTCAATTCCTCCACGCCATCACGCGTGACGGCCAGGGGCTTTTCAATCAGGACGCCCCGGCCCGCCTCCACAAATTGCCGCGCCAGGCGGATGTGCAGCGGCGCGGGCGTCGCGATGACGGCGGCATCGACGCGCCCGGCAATGGCGGCCTCAACGCTCTCCACCCGCCGGGCCTCGGGATAGCGCTGGGCGATGGTCCCGGCCAGCGCTTCGTTCAATTCGACGAAGCAAACTTCAGCCCGTCCGGTCCGGCCAAAGCAGCGCACATGCCGCTCGCCAATCGATCCCACTCCGATCACCACTACGCGATGCTGACTCATGATGAATGCTCTTGTTCAAAGATCATACAGGATTGGTGAAGGATATTATTTGTTGTTTGTCGATATCTCAAACAACAAACACTCGATTCGTGCCTATTTTTGCTCCAGATAGCTGGCCCCCGGTGGGTTGTATCCGCCATCGGCGAATTGGATACCGACGGTCCTGGCGAAGTCGGCCCGCACGCGCTCGATGGCGCCCTTGTATAGCGTTAAGTCCGAGCCATGGAATAGCAGCCGGGCCCCCATATCCACCATTCGCTTGCCGTATTCTGGGGTGAAGGCGATGGCCGCCCATTGCTTGCCGGTGTTTTTGGCCGCTCGCGCCACATTTTCAATCGCCTTCATGATCGAAGGGTGATCATATTGCCCCGGTATCCCGGTCAACACGCCGAAATCGCCCGGTCCCAGCAGCATCATGTCCACGCCGGGCACCGACAAAATGGCCTCGGCCTGCTCCACCGCCGCCGGCTCCTCCACCTGGATCAGCACGAACGTCTCCTCATTGGCTTTTTTCACATAATCCGCCAGCGGCATCATGCAGTAAGGCGCATCAGCATTGCCCAAGTCGCTTCCCCGCCGGCCCAGCGGCGCGAACTTGGCCCACTTGACCACCTCCTTCGCCTCCTCGGCATTGTCACAGCGGGGGTACATAATTCCCGTCGCGCCCGCCTCCAACATCCGGCTCATCCGCATAAATTCCCCCTTGGCCGGGCGGGCGATGATGTCGGCGCCAGGTCCGACGCGGGCGGCCCGCATATTGCCCGCGGCCGTCTCCAGCGAATAGAAATGATGCTCCATGTCCATCCAGATGCCGTCAAACCCCATCAGCGACACCATCTCAAACAGCGATGGGTCCGTCAGATGCAGCACCGTTGCCATCGCCACCTGATCGCTGCGAATCTTCTTCAGTATCCGGCTCTGTCTCATGATGCCTCCCGGCTGTGATGGGGTCGCCGACCCCGCCCCAAAAAAATGTCGCCACATTTTACACGAATGTGACGACATGCTATCTTCACCCTTGGCAAATGCAACCCCCCTCCTCCCAACGTGAGACGGCCTATCGCAGCCTGCGGCGCATGCTGATCCTCCAGCAATTGCCCTCCGGAGAGCGCCTGCGTGAGCCCGAATGGGCCCGGCAACTGGGCGTGCATCGCACCGCCTTGCGTGAGGCCTTCGCCCGTCTGCACGCCGAGGGCATGCTGGAGCGCGGGCCGACCACCGGCTATTTCGTGCCCGAGGTAACGCTGGAGGACCTGAACGAGATTATGAAAATCCGCCTGGCGCTGGAGTGCCTGGCGATCGAGCAGATCGGCGAAGTGGATCAGAAAACCCTCGAGTCGTTCGCCATAGCCCTGGAACGCACCTGCGCACAGCTCGAGCAATTCATTGCGGACCAGTATCCCCTGGGGGTGATAGAGGCGGATCGGCGGTTTCACGAGACGCTGATTGACGCGGCGGGGATGAAACGCCTATCGCTGCTCTACCAGCGGGCTCCCTTGCCGATGGTGCACCGGCAGGTCATCAATGAGGCCGACTGGCGGCAGCGGTGCGGTGTGACGCTGGATGAGCACCGCCGGATCGTCCAGGCTCTGCGGAGGGGCAACCGGTCCGAAGCCCAATCCATCCTCCGCACCCATCTGTCCCGCCGGGGGCTGATGCCGATCTGCCACTGAGACATCACGCCGCGTTTTGCTTCACTTCCGCCTTGGCAGGCGATGTTTTTGGCGCTTCCTTGGGAGCGTCCTTCCCACCCCGCTTGTGCCGTCCCTGGGTGTGGGCCGGCGGCGGGGGCTTGATCCCGGCCGCTTCAGCCAGTTGGCGTCCCTGTCCCGCCCCCAACAGCAGCACCTGCTCGCCCGGCTTAATCTCGGAAAGGATCTGCACCATGGTGCCGTTGCTGGCGCCCAGTTGCACCTGCACCGGCTTCACACCACCATCGCCTTGCCGCACAAAGACGTAGCTGTTGGCGCCGCTGCTGTAGATGGCGGCCAGCGGCGCGGCGATCACATCGTGAAGCTGCTCGATGAAGATTTCGGCCTCCGCGCTGCTGCCGGGCTTGAGTCCCGGCGGCGTCTGGTCGAGCGTGACATCCACCGGATACTGGCGCAGGTCCGGATTCCAGAAACGCTGGCTATTGTCCACCACTGGGCTGATGTAGGTCACGCTGCCCCAGACCGGCTCGGCCACCCCGGTAATCCTGATCCGTGCCCGCTGGCCGACCGTCAGCTTGGGCACCTGCGCCTCGTTAATCATCACCACCGCCTTCATGCGGCTGGTGTCGGGCAGACGAATCAGCAGCTGGCGGCGGCGCACCGTCGCCCCTTCCTGAATCGGGTTTTGCACATTGCGCTGGCCTGAGGTGCCGTAAATGACGATCCCGTCGGCCGGAGCGCGAATGACGCAGGCGGCCAACTGCTCCTGATCATGTTCAAGCCGGCGCTTTTCGATGACCAGCCGCTGTTGCTTGGAAATGAGCGTCGCCTCCCTCTGGGAAAGGCTGCTGGTCGCCTGGCGCTTGGTGGCGCTCAACTTCTGCTCCGCCTGCGCCACATCGCTCTTCTTGCTGGCCAGATCCATCTCGTGGGTGTACTTGGTCAGCACCTCCAGCGCGGTGGTGGCCTGGTCCAGCTTGTTTTGCGCGGTGACCACATCCTGTTCGGCCTTTTTGACATCGGCGGGAGTGACGAAACCCTTCTGAAACAGGCTCTGAGTTTGGGCCAGGTCCTCCTGCACGTTTTTGAGGTATATCTCGGCCGTTTCCTTCTCGGTCTGGGCATTGGCCAGCGACTGAGGATAGGTCCCCTCGATGTACTGCCGCAGGGCGATCTTGGCCAATTCCAGTTTCACCTGCGCCGCCTCGATGTCGGCCGCATTCTGGCTGATCTGAATCTCCTTCATCTCCTGGGCGTCGGTCAAGTCCGCCTGGGCCTGCTGCACGTCCAGCATCTGATCCTGCACCTTTTCCTGAATGCTGGAGGAATCCATGCGGATGAGAATGTCCCCCTTGTGAACCAGCGCCCCCTCATCCACGATCTGGGTGATGGTGCTGCTTCCCTCCACCTCGTTCATGATCTCAATGTTGTTGACCGCGGCCAATTCCCCATCCTTGGCCACCGTAACGTCCAAATTCAGCGGCGCGAGCGTATAGAAGGTGCCGGTGACGGCCTTGGTTCCCTCAGCGCGCAGCATCCGGGTGGCGACCAGCACTCCGATGATCACCACCACCGCCAGAAGCGGTGCGACGATCAAACCCCAGCGAAGTTTCTTCCGCCGGTGAACAACAGTGTGGGTTTCAGGTGCGGTGGCAAGACTCATGGTGATTTCAGGGTCAGGGCCGGAAAGGGCCTATCCAAAACAATAGGGCGCCCTCAACTGGAAATTCCAGTCCCGAGGGTCGCCTCTATCAGTTACTACCGTGCGATGCTCATTTTATTGTCATTTAAAGCTTTTTTTTCATGGCCGTTTCCGGCATAACGATCCAGCGCCTTGCCCAGCGCCCCGGCCGAAGGATCCACGCGCAGGGTGCCGGTGGCCTGGAGGTATTGCAGCAGGCTGATCTGGAGCTGGGCCCGGGCCTGTTCATAATTGTCGGAGGCGTCCAGCAGCGAACTTTGGGCTTCGACCACATCCCGGGCGGTCACCTTCCCCTGCTTCAAGAGTTCGTTGGAGTAATCCAACCGCCGCCGGGCCAGATCAATGCCCATCTTCTGAATCCGCAGATCCCGCTCGGCCGACTGAATCGTCCGCAGGGCGTCGCGGGCGTCGATGGCGATCTGATCCCTCAAAGTTTCAAACTGCCGCTCGGCGCGGTGAAAGTTGATGATGGCGGTCCGATATGAATTCCGCTCGCTCAGCCGGTCCACCGGCAAATCCAGCGTCAGCCCCGCGCTATAAGTGAACATCCGCTGGCTCAGGTGGGAGGCCGGGGTGCCGGGCACGTTGCCCCATTGGGCCGAGGCGTCCAGATTCAAGTCAGGCAAAAGCCCATTCTCCGCCACCTGCACCCGTCGGCGGTTGTCCTCGATCTGGTCCCGCCGGGTCTGAAGGTCCAGCCGATAATGCATCGCCAGTTCCACTGCCTGTTTCATGTCCAGGTCCGGCAGCGTCAGGGACAGTTGCACCGGAACAATCTCCAGTTCCTCTTCAATGGGCATGCCCAGAAGAATCTTGAACTGGTCCAGCGTGCTCTGATAATCCTGCAGAGCGTTCACCAACTGGCTTTCCGCGCTGAGCTGGGCCTGCAAAGAACGCTGCACTTCCAGAAAGTTGAGCCGCCCGGCCGCATACAGCGCTTCGGTTCGCTCGGTCAGCAATACCAAGCTCAAATAGTTGGCCTGCCGGATCGCCAGCGATTGGCGACGGGTCACCAGGCGGAAATAGTTGGAAGCAATGTTCACCAGGAATTGGCGACGGTATTCCTCAAACGCCCGAATCTGGTAAATCAACCCTCGCTCGCTGGAAATCAGCGGCTCCAGGTTCACCATGCCGAAGCCCCGCAACAGGGGAATGGATGTGGAAAGAGCAACCGCCGCCGATTCTCCCGAGGCAATCGGTCCGTCCAGCGTGTCGATGAAATCGACCAGGGCGCTGGCTGTCACATTCCCGCCATAGGGCAGTTGTTGCTTGATGCCGGCGGTGGCGGTGGCGTTCAGGGCGGCCTGATAGTTGACATCACTGGCGGTCGGGTCCGCAACGCCCCCTGTCACGCCCAATCCTGTCTGCGCAAACGGGCGAGGCTCAAACAGATGGCGCTGCAGCGTCACGTCCAGCGCAGACAGATAGAGATTTTCCAGCTGGGTCTTGTAATCCCGGCTGTGCTGGACGGCGTAATGGAGACTCTGGAACAGATCAAAAATGCTCCCCGGTCGGCGCGGCGCCGGGGGCCCCAGGCGCAGCTCCTGGAGCAGCTCATTCCTTGCATCTGCGATCTCATCCGAACCCATTGCCGGCTGCGTGGTGGCGGCCGCCGTGGGCGGCGGCGGATAGGGCGGCCCCAGCGGACCCGCCGGCAAATCCAGCCAGGCAGGCTCCAGCGACGGGAACCCCGGCGGCGGCACGGGCGTGGCGGGAATGCGGTCAAAGGCGGCGCGGGAAGGCTTGGCGGGAATCGGATCCTGGATGCGGGTGTCAGGGGAGTACCCCAGCGTAGGAGAAACGCGGTCCTCGAGCAGGCCTTTGACCTGCGAATCCGCCGACCGCAGGTAGTCCCGCGGCGAACAAGCCCCGACAAAGAGTGCCAGGGAAAGAACCAACGACGTCCGTTTCCTCATGGAAGGGACCGAGTCTAACAGATCAATCCAACAATGGAAGATGTGACGGATTCTTGTGCAGGGGGATGTTGAAGAGCGCAATCACTGTGCGCGGGCTCGTCGAGCCCGAACGGCCGCCGCGAGATCGTCTCTAGAGACTCCTAAGGCCGGGGAGGCTGAAGCGTTACGGGGAAATACCCCTGCACATTGGAGGGGGGCAGGTTGCCCGGGCGAACGAACGGCGTTTGGGGAGGCGTCTGCTCGATTCGCGGCAAGACATGCCAGCGCACCGTGGGAAAATAAAAATAGTAGTAACCCCACCCCCACGGTTGATACGGCATGCCGTAGCGATACCAGTAGGAGCGGTCATTCTCCCCGGCCAACCCCTGTGGCGGCGGCACTCCCAGGTTGCCGCTCTGCACCGCCCGCTGCAGCGAGGAGCCCTCGTACGGGCCGTAAATGCCGTAGGGACCATAATCGCCTCGCTGCACCGGCCCGCTGGGCACGACAGCCGGCGGCGCTGCCGGTTGCGTGGTAGCAACGTGAGGGATTGAAGGACCTTTGAGCAGTTTCCGAAGTTGATTCCCCAGATCATCCTCCAAGGCAAACAATTCGCGCAGCGCACCGGTCGCCTGGATCGAGCCTACCATCTTTCCCTGGGCGTCCACCAGGCGCGCGGTGAAGCGAAGCTGCTGATCGATCATCTGATAGCTGCCGAACAGCGCGAAGTCCGCTCCCGATTTCTCGACAGCGCTCAGGGCCTGCTCCGATGAACCGGCCGGCGTGGCCTGCGGAACCGCCGTCATCCCCGGCAGGTTCGCCACCTCGGCCAGAAGGTCTTTCTGAACCGCCGGCGCGATCCAGACGGCCGCGTCTGGCGAGAGGCGCTCAAACGGGAAGACCACCACGCGCCGTTCGGGCGCGGTCTCCTGGGTCGAAGCGGCGCCGAAACCGGTGGCGGCGATCAGGATCAAGGCCAGGCCAAAGGCACAAACCCCCGCGTAGAGTTTTCGCATGACACGCTCCGGGCCAGTGGTATTCAATTATAGGCCCATTAAACTGGAATCTGTAGGTGGCAGGGCTGGCCCCGCTGTCGCCTCACAGAGATCGCCGGCCCGGGCAAATCAACTCATCCCACGCCGGCCCCCACCCTCACATCAGGCCGGTGACAAAAATTCCGCTTAAATATAACTGCCAAACCCGCGCGTTTTGACCTATAGTATGGCAACCAAATGACTCTGATTTCGGGCATCCTCTGGGGCATTCCCATGGCGGCAACGCAGGCGCCGCCGGCGCTGGAGATATTGTTGAGCCCGCCGGCCCGATTTGTCCTGCTGATGGTCTTTCTCATCAGCCTCTATGTGGCGCTGCATGCCCCTGGCCACGGATTGGCCGAAACGCTGGCGATTGTCTGCCTGGGCGTCTTGCTGGGGGTGCCGCTGCTGACGGGCATCGCCCCCTGGTGGGCCGTCACCTCCGTCATTGTCGGCCTGCTGCTGATCGCCATCGAAATTTTCCTGGTGCCGGGATTCGGTCTTCCGGGACTCAGCGGGCTGATTCTCTTTCTGGGCGGGCTGATTTTCGTCTTCGCGGCCCCCAATCCGGCCGCCCGCAACTGGCATGCCCTCCAGATGGCAATGGGCGTGGTGACCTCTTCTCTTATCTGCTCCGCCATTGCCTGCATCGGTCTGCGGCGCTATCTGCCGCAGATTCCCTATCTCAAGCGCATCATCCTTCCCCCCCACGACGCCACACCGCATCCGCAGGAACAGACCTGGCCGTTCATCGGCTCCACGGGCACGGCCATTACCGACCTCCGCCCGGGGGGTTCGGTGGAATTTGCCTATGGGCATGACCGGCGAATCGCTCCGGTCGTTTCCGATGGGCGCTATCTGCCGGCCGGCTCCAGAGTGGTCGTGCATGACATTTCAGGCAATCGGATTCTCGTGCGGATGAAGGATGAGGCGTAAGGGTTTTGGGTTTGGAGCTTGAGGTCCAGGCGCCCGCCTGGCCTTCAACCTTCTTTTACGGACCAAGCATCTATGTTCCACTCTATTTTATCCGAAGCGTTTCCCTGGGCCGGCGTGGTGATCGGCATTGTCCTGCTGCTGGCGATCATCATCCTGGCAATGATCTCCCGGTTCCTAGGACTCTATGTCCGCGCCCTGGTCAGCGGGGCCTACGTCCGCATGATCGACCTGATCGGCATGTGGATGCGGAACGTCAATCCCACCGTCATCGTCAACGGGCGCATCCAGTCCACCCGTGCCGGGCTCGCCATCTCCACCCCGGAGATGGAGTCCCACGTCCTGGCCGGCGGTGATGTGCAGCGCGTCATCAACGCCATGATCGCGGCCAACAAGGCCAATATCGACCTGCCCTGGAAAACCGCCACCGCCATCAACCTGGCCGGGCGCGACATCCTCGACGCCGTACAGACCAGTGTGAATCCCAAAGTGATTGACGTGCCCAACCCGACGCTTGGACGCGCTACCGTGGATGCGGTCTCCAAGGACGGCATCCAGCTGCGCGTCAAGGCCCGAGTCACGGTCCGCACCAACATCAAATCGCTGGTCGGCGGGGCCACGGAGGAGACGGTCATCGCCCGCGTCGGCGAAGGGATCGTCACCGCCATCGGATCGGCCGTGGATTACAAGGATGTGCTGGAAAATCCCGATCACATCTCCAAAGCCGTGCTGAACAAGGGGCTGGATGCCAACACCGCCTTTGAAATCCTCTCCATCGACATAGCCGATATCGATGTGGGCGAAAACATCGGCGCCAAGCTCCAGGCCGAGCAGGCTGAGGCCGACAAACGCCGCTTCCAGGCCGAGGCGGAGAAGCGCCGGGCCCTGGCCATCGCGCACGAGCAGGAGAACATCGCCAAGCAGGCTGAAAATCGCGCCGATGTGGTGGCGGCCGAAGCCGAGGTGCCTCGCGCCATCGCCGAGGCGTTCCGCAGCGGCAATCTGGGCGTCATGGACTACTACCGCCTGCGCAATATCCAGGCCGACACCACCATGCGCGAGGCGGTCGCCCGGCCAGGTGACGGGAATAAGTCGTGACTGCTTCTGAAGACCGGAGCTTTTAAGGAGGTCCCCTCATGCTGGCCGCTTCAGGATTCGGGGTGTTTGTCTTTTTCGTGCTGTTCCTGGTCGTCATGGCCGGCCTGGCAATCCGCGCCCAAAAACGGCTTCAGGAGCAGCAGGAACGGCTCAGCCGCGCGTCGCGCGACCCCCGTCTGGCCCGTGCCCAAGCCTCACGCCGCCCCACCAATGCCCCGCGCAAGCGCCTGCGCCGGCCGCCGGCTCTGCCGGTACCGCCCAAGGTCCAGGTCCCCGCACCGGCGCCTCCGACGCCGCCTGTGCCTCTGACCAAACCCGCCCCCTCGCAAGATCGCCCCATCGACCGGCTGCGGCTCAATCCCCAGAGCCTTCGTCAGCAGTATCTCCTTACCGAGCTGTTCCAGCCTCCCTTGGCGCTGCGAGATGATTCAGAACCATGACCCGCTGATCCACCACCGCGATGCAGGCGACGGCCAGCGCATAAATCGCTCCATACACCACTACCTTCCGCCACCGGGGCCAAGGCGGGCGGGGATGCTCGGAGGGGGCAAGGGAGGCGGATGAAAGGATCGGCATGCTTTAACTATATGCCTCCATTGGCCGGATGCCGTTCCAACCAATAATTAACCATGTGATGAGCGGTCAGGACCAAACCCAAAATTCAACGGTTCGATGGCTCCCTGGCCCATTTCTCCCTCCTGAACCAGCCTTCGCGGACGGACCGGCAGCCAAGATGACTTTGGGCTCGGCCGATAAATTCCAGCCCCAAAGGCCTCTGCGGCACGTCTACAAAACTATGTAAATATCTACTAGTTCTATTCTTGCGCTGTAATTACCACCACCTCTCCCCCTGAGAACCTTCCCACCCCTGCTGCCGTAGGAAGGAATGTTCCCGCCCTTGACAGCGAACCGGCAAGTTGTTCAAACTGCCCGCCCCGCTCTCCAGGCGGGAATCGTCGTGGCACAGGCCCCGCCCTGTTATTTGTCCGACAATATGGAAGGAACCTCCAGCCGACATGGCCAAAAAAAATGGAAAACATCTCGTGATCGTCGAGTCGCCCGCCAAGGCCAAGACGATCAACAAGTACCTCGGCGACGACTATGTCGTGAAGGCCAGCATGGGGCATGTGCGCGACCTGCCCTCCAAGGGAATGGGCGTGGACCTGAAGACCTTCCAGCCCGAATACGAAATCCTCTCCTCCCGCGGCAAGGTCATGGGGGAGCTGCGCAAACTCGCCCGCCAGAGCGACCAGGTCTATCTGGCGACCGACTTGGACCGCGAAGGAGAGGCCATCGCCTGGCACCTGAAGGAGGCACTGGACCTGCCCGACCAGAAGGTCCAGCGCGTCATGTTCAATGCCATCACTCGGACCGAAATCCAGAAGGCGTTTCAAAAGCCGCTCAAAATCGACATCGACCGCGTCAACGCCCAGCAGGCCCGCCGCATCCTCGACCGCATCGTCGGCTACGAAATCTCCCCCCTGCTGTGGCGCAAGGTCGCCAAGGGGCTCAGCGCGGGGCGCGTCCAAAGCGTCGCCGTCCGCCTCGTCGTGGAGCGCGAACGGGAGATCGAAGCTTTCATTCCCGAGGAATTTTGGCGCATCGGCGGCATCTTCACCCCCGAGATGAATCCGGCGGCCATCGCCGACCTGTCGCGCCAATGGACCGAGTTTCTCACCAACACCGGCAACGGTGAACGCACCAGGGTGGAGCGCGACAAGTGGCTGGGCGAGCATGAGGCCTTCAACGCCGAGCTGATCGAACTGGACGGCAAAAAATTCGAGGCCGGCAACAAGGACCAGGCCCGCCGGGCGGCCGAACTGCTGGGCTTTGTCATCTCCAAAGAACAGACCACAGAAGACCCCACGGGCAAGGGTCCGGCCAGGCATTTGACGCGGTTTGAAGGAAGAGTGGGGCAGGCCCCGGCCTACACCGTGCGTTCCATTGAGAAAAAGCGCACCTCCAGCCGCCCCCCCGCGCCGTTCATCACCAGCACCCTCCAGCAGGGCGCTTCCAGTCGCCTGGGCTTTGGCGCCCAGCGGGCAATGCGCATCGCCCAGACCCTCTATGAGGCCGGGCGCATCACCTACATGCGAACCGACTCCACGCATCTCTCGGCCGACGCCATCGGCATGGTGCGCGGCTACATCCAAAAGAACTTCGGCGACAAATACCTGCCCGAAAAGGCAATCGGTTACGCCTCCTCCAACAAGAGCGCCCAAGAGGCCCACGAGGCGATTCGCCCCACCGATGTCACCTTCACTCCCCAGGAAGCGCACGCCAAGCTCTCGCCGGATGAATACAGGCTCTATCAGCTCATCTGGAACCGCTTTGTCGCCTGCCAGATGACCCCCGCCCAGTTCGACCAGACCACCGTTCTGATCGGCACTGAGAAAGAGGGCACGGAGGCAGTTTTCAAAGCCAACGGGCGCAAGCTCGTGTTTGACGGCTTCATGCGTGTCGCCGGTGTCAGCAGCGAGGACCAGTTGCTGCCGGAACTGGCCGAAAAGCAGCCCCTGAGCCCCCTTGAGCTCAGCCCCACTCAGCACTTTACCCAGCCCCCGCCGCGCTATTCGGAGGCATCGCTGGTCAAGGCGCTGGAGCAACTGGGCATCGGCCGCCCCAGCACATACGCCAGCATCATCCAGACCATCCAGGATCGCCAGTATGTCGAACAGATCGATCGCCGCTTCTACGCCACCATGCTCGGCTCCATCGTCACCGATAAGCTGATCCAGGCCTTCCCCGAGATCATGGACGTGCAGTTCACCGCCGGGATGGAGGATCGCCTGGACCAGATCGAGGAAAACCACCTCGACTGGGTCAAGCTCCTGCAGGATTTTTATGGCCCGTTCCATGCAACCGTGGACGGCGCCTTGGAAAAAATCGAGCACGCCGGCGGCACCCCCTCCCCCTACACCTGCGATAAGTGCGGCGGGCGCATGCTTTACCGCATCAGCAAAAACGGCTTCTTCCTGGCCTGCGAAAACCGCGACTGCGGCAACACCCAGCCCGTGGATACCCAGGGCAAGCCCACCGTCCGCGAGGTTTCCGAATACAAATGCCCCGCCTGCGGGCGCGAGATGATCAAGCGCAAGGGACGCTTTGGCGAGTTCCTCGGCTGCAGCGGCTACTCGGTCAAGAACGAGCAGGGCGAACCAAGCTGCTCGATGATCATCAACCTCGACAAGCAGGGCAATCCCCTGCCCCCCAAGCCCAAGCCGATCCTCACCACCGTCAAATGCGAAAAATGCGGCAGCCCCATGCTCCTGCGCGATTCCAAGCGCGGACCCTTCCTGGGCTGCTCCACCTTCCCCAAATGCCGCTCCACGAAGATGGTCAAGAAGCTCGAAGGGGAGGACCTCAAGCAGGTGGAGGCCCTCCTGCCCCAACTCAAAGAGGAGCAGGCCAAGGCGCAGGATCTGATGGGCAAGCTCACCGGCCGTCCGCCCGAATCCGCCGACGCCGACAGCAAACCGATCCCCACCGATATCAACTGCGATGAATGCGGCCGGCCCATGCTCATCCGCACCAGCCGCCGCGGCAAGTTCCTGGGATGCAGCGGCTACCCCAAATGCAAGAATACCGCCGAAGTCCCGGCCAAACTGCTTGAGGAGATGAAAGGGTAATTTGGGATTTGGATTGCCGATTTGGATTGGAATCGGGAATAACGCAATCCAAAATCCGTAATCTAAGATCCGAAATGAACACCTCTGTGGAACTAACCTTCCTTGGCACCGGCACCAGCGCCGGCGTCCCCATGATCGGCTGCCACTGCCCCGTCTGCACCAGCGCCGATCCCCGTGATCGCCGTACCCGCCCCTCGGTGGTCATCGGCTACAGCGGCCGCCAAATCCTGATCGACACCACCCCGGAACTGCGCCTCCAGTGCGTTGCCAACCAGATCGAACAGATCGACGCCGTCGTTTACACCCACGCCCATGCCGACCACATCATGGGCCTGGACGATGTCCGCCGCTTCAACGCAATTCAACAGGGCCCGCTGAACGTCTTCGCCGACCGCGATACCTTCGCCGCCCTGGACCGCTGCTTCGGCTATGCCTTCATTCCCCCCAACCCCCAAAGCCGCCTCTTTCGTCCCCATCTGATCCAGCGCCCCATCGAAGGCCCCTTCGACATTGCCGGCCAGACCTGGACACCCATTCCCCTGCTCCACGGCTCAATGCCCGTCCTGGGCTTTCGCATCGGCAATCTCGCCTACTGCACCGACGTGAGCGAAATTCCTGAATCCTCCTATGAGCTGCTCCAGGACCTGGACATCCTCGTGCTGGATGCCCTGCAGCACAAAAAGCACACCACCCACTTTTCCCTGGAGGAGGCCGTCGAGGCCGCCCAGCGCATCGGCGCCCGCCAAACCCTCTTCACCCACATCGCCCACGCGCTGGGGCATGAATCCACCAATGCCATTCTCCCCCCCTCCATGCAACTGGCCCACGACGGGTTGCGCATCGAATCGCCGCTGCCTTGCAAACAACGAATGGCAATCAGCCAATAGCCACCTTGCTTTGCAATCCCCTCCCCCTTCCCATAGGCTAAAATCCATCATGCAGACGCACTATGGACCCGCTGACATCAACGCATTGATCGCGCAACTGGCCGACCGGATCGCCGCCGCCTTCGCCCCCGACCGTCCGCTGAACGTCATCGGCATCCGTACGCGCGGCCAGACGCTGGCCCAGCGCCTGGTCCAGAACCTGGCCGACCGGGGATTTGCCAAAATCAGCCAGGGCGTTCTGGACATCACCCTCTATCGCGATGACCTGTCTGAAATCGGCCCCAAGCCGATGGTCCGCCCCACCCACATTGACATCGACCTGACCGGCACACCCCTGCTGCTGGTGGATGATGTCCTCTTCACCGGCCGAAGCATCCGCGCTGCCCTGGATGCCCTGAGCGACTTCGGCCGCCCCGCCGCCGTCCGTCTGGCGGTTCTGGTGGACCGCGGCGGGCGCGAATTGCCCATCCAGCCCGATTTCGTGGCCCTTAAGCTCGACAACATTCCCCCCACCCAGCGGGTCAACCTTCACCTGAGCGAAGTGGATGGAACCGATGAAATCGTGATCGAATAATATGCCGCCGGCGCTTCCATCGGCGGAATCAACTCCCCTCCGCCTTCTTCCCGCTGCGGTCCGCTGCCTTCTCACCCCTTCAGATACCCTTTCTGCTGATACTCCCCCAGCCGGTAATAGAGCGTCCGCAAGCTGATCCCCAGTTCCGCCGCCGTTGCCGCGCGATTCCCATCGTGCCGCGCCAGGGCCGCCAGAATCGTCTGCCGCTCCACCTCCTCCAGCGTCTTGGGCCCCTCATCATCCTCCGCCTCAAGGGGCGGCGCCGCCGGCTCCGGCTCCCCAAAATCAATCGCCTCAATCGTCGGCTTCACCGGCGGGGCGATTCGCCGCCGCGCCCGATCCACCGCCACCTCCAGATCCCCCAGATGACACGGCTTGGTCAGAAAATCCACCACATCCAGATGAATCGCCTTTTTGGCCGCCTCCAGGTCCCCGAACCCCGTCAGAATAATCGCCGCCATCGTTGGCCAGCGCTGGCGCATCGCCTCCAGCGCGTCGATCCCGTTCATCTCCCCCGGCAGGTTCAGGTCCATGATGACGATCTGCCTCGCTTCGGCGTTCATCAGGCGCAGCGCCTCCTCCGCCGACCGCGCCCCCGTGACCGAAAACCCCCAGCTCGTCACCGCCCGTAGCAGCAACTCCCGCAACCGCGGCTCATCCTCGACAATCAATACCGATAATTCCTTTCTTGCGTCACTCATGACCTTCTCCGAACTAACCGAGCCGCGAGATCGAGCAAGCGGAATTCATCGAGGAAGTTCTCCTCGCCTTCCCGTCTGCTGACGCTCGTCGCTCCGTTTATTGATCCGTCCACTGAATTCTCCAATTCCTATTCCCCCGCGCCCAGGCTCGCCTCCTCTTCCGCCGCCGGCAGTTGTACTGTGAATTTCGAGCCCATCCCCACTCCCTGGCTGTAGGCCGACATCCGTCCACCGTGATTGGTTACGATCGCATGGCTGATCGACAGTCCCAGCCCCGTCCCCGGCGCTCCCGAACCGCGCTTGGCCGTGAAAAACGGCTCGAACACCCGCTCCAGCGTCTCAGCGCTCATCCCCCGTCCATTGTCCGCCACCGACAATTCCACCCATCCATTGTTGCGCGACACCTGGATGTTCACCTGCCCCTGCCCCGGCGGAGCGGCCTCCAAGGCGTTGATTGTCAGATTCAGCATCACCTGCTTCATCTCCGCCTCGCTGGCCATCACCGTCCACCGCCCAAGCTGGTCGGCCGGTGTGGCCGAGACGCTCAACTTCCGGTCCCGATACGCCGGCAGCCCTCCCACCATCGTCGCCACGTTCCGCGCCACCTCCACCAGCGACACCGGCTTGCGCCCCTCGTCGCGCGAGCGCGACAGCGACAGCAGCTTCTCCGTGATCGCCTTGCACCGGAACGCCTCCTCGCACACAATCCGCAGCGTCTGCACCGCCTCGCCCAGCGCGGTAGACGTGGCCGTTAATCCCGCATCTCCGGTGGGCAGGGGCGCCGACTCCGCTTTTTCCGCCGCCTCCAACTGTTTCAACGACATCTCCGCGTGCCCGGTGATGATGCTCAGCGGGTTGTTGATCTCATGCGCGACCCCCGCAGCCAGAAACCCCACGCTCGCCAGGCGCTCCGAGCGCACCAGTTCCCGGCTTTTTACCTCCACCTTCTCCTCCAACTCCTGGTACAGCCCCTGCAATTCTCCCGCCATGTGATTCAGGTCATGCGCCAGCGCAATGAATTCCGCATATCCCTCCGGCCGGATGCGCGGCTCAAACTTACCGGTCGCAAACCGCCGCACCCCGCGCCCCAGCCGGTTCAGCGGCGTGGTGACGCTACGATACTGGATCAGCCCCAGCACCACCGCCCCCAAAACGATCAGCCCCGACACCGTCTCCACCGCCGCGATCGTCGCCCGCCGCTTCTCGTGGGCCGCGTGCTGGCTCTGGGCGATGTCCATGTTGATCGCCCCGGCCAGGTTGTTCAGATCGCGGTAGACCGGCTCCAGCGACGCCACCTGCACCGCCGACGGCACCTCCAGCGGGCGCAATTGCAGCCAGATGCGCAGGCGCGCCAACGCCAGCGTCAGGCTGCCGTACACCTGCTTTTCCAACTGGCTGATTTTGCCCCCAATTTGAAGCTGCCCCCGCCGGTGTTTTTCCACCAGGAATCCCCGAAACCGGTCCGCCGCCGTCTGCAGCTCATCGGCCGCCCGTGCTTCGTTGTCCTGGGACGAGGCCAGCAGCGCCCGCGCTGTGGCCACATGACTGGCCACCTCAAACACCATCCGCAGGTCCTCATACCCCTTCAGCGCCGCCCCGAAATCCTGATGCAGCGCATTCAGCCCCCACAGCGCTGCCCCGCTCACCAGCAACAGCCCGACAATCATCGCGGCGATCTGGTAGATCATGGTCCAGCGGAGACTCATAGAAGCCTCCTATTATATCCGCTGTGCTGGACTTTTTGGGAATTTTGCAGGCGGTCTGGCAAATGCAGCAAACCGCGGTTCCGTCGCTATTTCACGCGGCCACCTGAATCCTGCTCACCGGGCCTGATACCCCCTTTAGGAGAAAAGCGTCTAATGGCGTCCCGCTTCACCGACCTCACACTCCAATACAGTCCAAATAGTCCAACCAGCGCATTAGCCGCTGCGGCCAGAAAGTAATACAAAGCCGAGTGACCTGAAATCCTTCCATGTGCCCCCAGCAATTCCATTCCCTTGGCCGTAAACCCCGTGCCGTTCACCCCAATCAGCCAAAGGCAGCAGATCGCAATCAATATCCGGCCGAGCCAAGACATGTCACCGCCTCTGGTTATCCTCCTCCGCGCCTTCGTACTCTCCGCCCCTAATCTCCACTACACCAGCATCATTCCCGGCGCTTCCAGCAGCGTTTTGAGCGTCTGGAGAAACTGGGCCGCCGTCGCCCCGTCCACTGCCCGGTGATCGGCGCTGAGCGTCAGGCTCATCATCAGCCGCGGCACGATCTGCCCATTGCGGACCACGGGCCGCGCTTCGGCCGACCCGATCGCCAGAATCCCCACCTCCGGCGGATTGATCACCGCCACAAACTCCCGCAGCCCGAACGTCCCCAGGTTGCTCACCGTGAACGTCGCCCCGGTCATCTCGTTCTGCTTGAGATTCTGCTTGCGAGCGCGGTCCACCAGGTCCGCGCTTCTTTCCCGAATCTCCCGTAGCGACAACTGGTTGATCCCGCGCAGGACCGGCACGATCAGCCCTTCATCCAGCGCCACGGCCATCCCCAGGTTCACATCTCCGTGCCGGATGATTGTGTCATCCTTGAAATGGGCATTCATCGCCGGATGAACCAACAGCGCGTGCGTCACCGCCTTGGCAATCAGATCACCCAGTGACAGACGGATGCCCTGCGACTCCAGCGCCCGGTTCATCTGCCCCCGCAAGGCCGACAGGTCCTCCACATCCACATCAATCGTCTCATAGAAATGGGGGATCGTCTGCTTCGACTGCTGCAGCCGCTGGGCGATGACCGAACGCATCTTCGTCAGCGGCATCTCCTGGGTCTGCCCGGCCGGAATCTTCGGCGACAGGTCGAGCGGCGGCGGCCCCTTCTTCTTTGCCGGCGCACCTGCCGGCGCAGCGGCCGGTTTGGGCGGCTGATAGTTGAGAATGTCCTGCTGGACGATCCGCCCGTTGGGACCGGAGCCGGTGACGGTTGCCAGGTCAATTCCCCGTTCGGCCGCGATGCGCCGCGCCAGCGGCGACACCCGCAGCCGCCCCTCCCGGTCATGGCCGTTGCCGGCCGCGGCAGGCGGGGTCGCGGATCCCGATTTTTCAGCGGTGGACGGTCGCGGTGCGGGAGCGGCGGGGGCCGCGACGCCCCCCTCGGAGGCCGCCTGCTTGCCCTGGGGCGCGGCGTGCGCTTTGTCGGCCGTGGCGGCCGGCGCCTGTCCGGAATTGGACGTGTTCTTCCCCGCCCCGCTGGTGTA
The DNA here is from genome assembly GCA_044464175.1 of Planctomycetaceae bacterium. Lineage (GTDB taxonomy): Bacteria > Planctomycetota > Phycisphaerae > Tepidisphaerales > Tepidisphaeraceae > JBIQLO01. The sequence goes on from JBIQLO010000014.1 coordinate 28,908, forward strand.
TTGCTTCTTCACATCCGCCGGCTTCTCATCCCCCGTCGCCAGGACCGCCAGCGGCTTGCCCACGGCCACCTTCTCCCCCTCCCTGGCCGCCACATACGCCAGGGTGCCCGCCTCAAACGCCTCCATCTCCATCGTCGCCTTGTCCGTCTCCACTTCCGCCACCACATCGCCGCTCTTGATCTTGTCCCCCTCCTTTTTCAGCCATTTGACGATGGTGCCTTCGGTCATCGTGTCCGAAAGCTGCGGCATGGTGATCTCAGCGGGCATGATCGACTCCTTTGGGTTTTAACTGGCCGGATCATAAGACAAGCCGCCGGGATTGTCATGGGCCACGCCGACTGCCTGTTGTTCCGGCCAAACGGCGGTGTATGATTCGGTTCATCTATTGCCAATCACACTGAAGGGAGCCTGTCCATGATTGCCCGTCCCGATCTGCTTGATGAGCATTCCCCGCGGGGGCTGGAAGTCTTTCAATTGACCACCGACCGGGAGTTGAGCGGCTGCCACATTTACATGGAAGCCCAGATTTTCACGCCCGACAGCAACCATTTCATCCTCCATGTGGGGACCGACGCCCATGGCGGCGGCAACCGACTGCCGGACCACCAATATATGCGTTGCGATCTGCGGGATGGGTGCACCTTGCACCCGATGACCGTCGAGGTCGGGGCGACGACGCCCACCATCTCGCCGGATGGGCGGTACGTCTATTACATAGTGGATGAGAGCCAGCTCAACGGCGGACGGATCACGCTCAAGCGGGTGAACCTCGACGGGACTGAGCGCGTGACCCTGGCGGTGGTGGACCGCCCGCTCGACGGCGCCCGCTGCCAGCCCAGCCGGATCTATCCGCTGTCCACTATCTCCTCCGACGGGCAACGCCTGGCGACAGCCTGTTTTCTGGGCGACGGGCAGATGGAAAATGCGCCTTTCGGCCTGCTAGTCTTCGACCTGGAGCGCGGCACAGTTTCCCTGCCGATCCAAGGCCCCAGTTACTGCAACCTCCATCCGCAGTATTGCCGCTCGCCCGAGGCGCCTCATGATCTGCTGATCCAGGAGAATCACGGCAACCTGAATTCGCCCCGCGGCCGACACCTCCGGCTCACCGGCGGACTGGGGGCCGATATCCATGTGGTGCGCGATGATGGGAGTCACTGGCGAAGCATGCCCTGGGGACGCGACGAGAGGGAAAAGTGCCAGGGACACCAGTGCTGGCGCGGCCAGAGCGAATGGGCAATCACCGCCACCAGCGAGCCGGATGGGAAGCGGAATTTAATCGAATCCGCCGCCTGCGAGGGAGAGGGGCATGAGGGGCTGCGGACGCCCGGTCCCAAGCAACGCAACCTGCTGTCGCCCGCCCATCCTTCCCCCCATTATTGCCATTTCGCCACCGACAGCGCCGGGCGGCTCATGATCGGCGACCATTTCATCCGCCCCAATCCGCCATCCTTGTTCCTCATGGAGCTGGATGAGCCGGGCGCCGGCCCCATTCGGCGAGCGCGACACCTGCTGAACACCCGCAGTTCGAACGTGAAGCAGGCCCACGTGCATCCGTTTCTTTCACCCGATGGGCGGATGGGCTTTTTCAACTCGGATGAATCGGGAATCCTTCAAGCCTATATGGTCCGGGGCTGGTAGCTTGCAGGGTTTATCGCGCCGAGGGGTCGCGCCCGCGGCCGGGCTTCTCAACCGCGCTCTTCCATGGTCTCGGGTGTCGGCTGCTCGGTCGGCGCTTCGACCAGCACCCGGCGGATGCGCTGGCCAATGCGACAGAAGATTTCATAGGGGATCGTCTGCGCCAGCTTGGCCAGTTCATATACACTGGCCGGGGAGAGAGGGTCACTGTCCAGAAGGATCGCCTCGTCGCCGCCCTGCACCTGGGGGATCTCGGTCAGGTCGATGGCGGTGACATCCATGCTCACCCGCCCCACCACCGGGGCGGGCTGGTTGTGGACCATCATGCAGGCCCGGTTGGAGAAGCAGCGCTGATAGCCGTCGGCGTACCCCACGGGCACCAGTCCGATGCGCGAGTCCCGGCGGGCCTTCCAGGTCTGGTTGTATCCCACGCCGGTGCCGGCGGCAATCGATTTGATCATGAGGATCGGCGCCACCCATTGCATCGCCGGGCGAAGCGGGCGGGCGACGCGCGGGCGCAGGGTGGGATCGATGCCGTAGAGGCTCAGGCCCGGGCGCACCATGTCCAGATGGGCTTCGGGATGGAAGAAGACGGCCGCGCTGTTGGCCGCGTGCAGGATCGGCAGCTTGCGCTGGCGGGGCAGGGCGGCGATGGAGCGTGTGAATCGGCGAAGCTGCTCGGCATTGAGGGGGTCATCGGCGGCCTCGGAGGATGCGAAATGGGTGCAGAGCCCGGCCAGTTGCAGCGAAGGCTGGGCGTCGATGGCCTCGAGGATCGGGCCCAGGTCGCGCGGGACGGCATCCATGCGGGTCATGCCGGTGTCGATCATCACCTGCACGCGGGCGCGCCGGTCCAGGGCGATGGCGATGCGCCCCACATCCCCGGCGGCCGCGGCGCTGCAGAGGGTGAGCGTCCAGCCGGAGCGGATGGCCCATTCGATCCGCCGGCGCTCCTGCCCCAGATAGGTATTCTCGACGGGGCGAAAGATCAGGACCGGCAACTGGGTGGAGGGCAGGGCGGCCGCCTCGTCGATATTGGCGACCGCGATCGCATCGACGAGGGGGTGTCCCTCGGGGGGGGCAAGGGTGCGGGCGACCAGGGCGGCATCGTGCCCGTAGGCGTTGGCCTTGAGGATCGCGCACAGCTTCACGGCCGGGCGCATGTGACGGCGCAACAGTTTGACGTTGTGCAACAAAGCAGCCTGCGAAATGCGGGCGTGCGGCGCCCCCAGCGGCTCCAGTCCATCCATGCGGCCCATTCCTTCCGCCGGCTCCATCCGGCGGGGTCAGTATATCGGGCGGGGGTGAAAAGGGAACCTATTTTTCCGGTCCCGGCGCGGCGGGTTGGGTTCGTTGGGAAATACGCGCTTGTGGGTTCGGGGGGAGA
>JBIQLO010000015.1:0-31762 GCA_044464175.1 Planctomycetaceae bacterium
TGATGGAACTGGGGGCAATGGTCTGCATCCCACGCAACCCACAGTGCCTGATCTGCCCGGTTCGCGAGCATTGCCAAGCGCGCCAGAGCGGCAAACAGGAGGTCATTCCGCCGGTCCAGCGCCGATCCGCCACGCCGCTGGTAAAACGATGGACATACTGCATTGAACACGAGGGAGAGTGGCTGATCGAGCAGCGTCCGGCCAAGGGACGATGGGGGGGACTTTGGCAGTTCATCACCATCGATGCGCCGATGGCGCTGGAGGTGCCGGTGCGTGAAGTGCGGGTCCTGGGGAAAATTCACCACGCCTTGACGCATCGGCGGTATGAGTTTGTCGCGCATCGGTGCCGGTTGGAGGGACGGTCCCAAGAGAATCTCAAATCGGAAGCCGGGGGCAAGGTTCGGCAGTGGGTATCGCTGGCGGCGTTGGACCACTATCCCCTGTCCCGGCCGCAATTGCGAATTGCGGAGTGGTTGCGCGAGGGAAAATGAACAGGCCATTTTGCCTCTTTCTCCCATATATCGTATATCCCCAAGTGGCATGAAGAGCGTCGATGAAGAATCGCGGGTTGGACTGCCGCCGCCGCGGACGTGGCAGGTGCTGGCGATGCTGGCAGGAGCGGCGTTGCTGGTGAGCTGGCTGGCGGCCTATGGCCTCAGCGGGGCCTTGGTAAAGGCCGAATTGCTGCCTCCCTTTACGGCCGGGCGGGACCCGCGTGGGTTGTGGATGACGGAGCTGTTTCTGGGGCTGCTGGCGGCGTTCATTCTCTTGGGCGGCCTGTTTCGCTGGATCAGCCGGCGGCAATTGGCGCGGATTGATCGGATGATGGAGGAATAGGATGCAATCATCACAACATGCTCCTGCGGGCTTCGATCAAGAAAGCGTTGACAGCGGCGTAGTCGGGACGATCGGGGAGACTGGAGCGCGCATGGGCCTGTTCAAACTCGGCATGCAAGTTGAGACGCCATTGATCGATCTGCTTCCACGGCACGAGGCCCGCGCGAATCGCCAGCAGGCGGGAACGATCGGCCTCTTCCACACGGACGGGGACATATCTTTCACGCATGGCGATGATGCCGGACAGGAGCAGGCGGATCAGGTGCATGGCATGTTTCCATTTGATCGCGCCCCGCGTGCGGAGGTCCCGTTCCATTTTGCGGAACTGGCTCACGGCATAGCCGTTGTAGGTCTGGAACATTTCGCGGGAAAGGAATTTCTCACGCATGGCCAAAAGCTGAAGAGTCAGTGGGGTGGCATGCTCGACAATGGGGGAATAGAGCACTTCCAGGATATTGGGATTCCCCTTGAGCGCCAGGCGGAGGAACTTTTCAATCTCCCAGTAGATTTCATCGGCATCGGATCGCTCCAGACGGTCCGGAACGCCATAGATGGACCAGTGCAGTTCGGCCGGAGGCAGATAGATACCGCGTCGATCCACATCCGATTCCTCATGCTCCAGCCCATAGGCGCGGGAGCCGACGACGGCGCGGTAGATGATGTGGTCATGGAGGCTCTGATGCGCTTCGGGTAGAGGGGGCATAGGCTTTTTCGCCTCCTTTTTCTATAGCCGGGGATCCACCGGTTCGCTTTCCAGCGCCAGGACGCCAAAGACGCACTCGTGCACGCGGCGCAGGGGTTCACGACGCACGAACCGCTCCAAGGATTCGACGCCCAAGGCAAACTCGCGCAAAGCCAATCCGCGCTTTCGTCCCAGGCCGCGAAAACGCAGCCGTTCCAGGTGTTGAGCGGCAGTATATTCCGGACCATAGATGATGCGCAGATATTCGCGCCCGCGGCATTTAACCGCCGGCTGGGCCAAATCACGGGAACCGCGGGCGATGAAGTCCATCGGCTTGACCACCATACCCTCCCCGCCGCGGCTGGTCAGATCAAGCCACCAGCGTGCGCCGTCGTCCAGGCTGGCTTCATCCGTCAAATCGACGACCCGGTAGTCGGTCGAAATGAGAACCAGTCCATCGGCATCCCCCAGGCGACGGCTCCAGTCCATATGCCAGAGATGGTTTTTATCAAAATGGGCGGCGTTTTCGCTGGCCAGGATGTGAAACGGGGCGAGGCGCAAATCATCCAGCGACTGAACGGGCCAGCAGTAGTTCCGATAGGCCGCCCTGTAATGCTCAATATTGTCCTGCCGCACCTTGAAGTCCTCCCGCAGCGGCATCGGCGAATCGAGACGGCGGGCGGTCTGCTCCAGCTCGGCGACGGAGGCGGCCAACGCGGCTTGGCCAGCGGCACCCACGGCCGCATATTGGCCGCGCAGCAATTCCTGGGCTTTGGCCGACCAGGGCATCAGTTCACAGTCGAGGCAGACCCAGTCGGTGGCAAGTTCCGCCCACAAGCCAGCACGATCGGCGGCATCCCGCACGCGGTGAAGCAGCGCCCGTTCGAGTTCCACATCCTCGAAGAAGCGCCGGCCCGTTCGGGTATAAATGATACCGATCCCATCGTCGATAATGCCGAACCGGTCATGGACGGCCCTCTCATCGCGGCAGACCACGACGACGGCACGCGAGCCCATATGCTTTCGCTGGCAGACGGCCTGGGGAAGGCCCTGATTCCGGTAATAGGCAAAGGCCTCTTCCGGATATTCCAGGAAATCGGGTCGGGCGCTGGTTTCGCAGGGAGACATGGTGGGCGGCAGATAGATCAGCCATTTCGGGTTGGCGGCGAAACGGCTCATCACCTCCAGCGCGGCAGCGGCGTTTTCATGTCGGATGGTGACATTGCGCAGGAGGCGGGTGTCGACCACCCGCTTGCCAAAGACATCGGAGAGATCAAGCAGATCATCCACCGCGTGCTGGGCACTGGCGGCCATTTCCGTCTCGCCGTCCTTCAAAAACGGGCGGGCAGGCTCGGCATAGATCCGGCGGGCCAGCACGGAAACCAATTCGCCCTCCGGATAGCGCAGGGCGGTGAGCCTGCCGCCAAAGACGCAGCCGGTGTCGATGTTGATCGTGCGGTTAAGCCATTCCGGCTGGGGAACGGGCGTGTGGCCATAGACCACCATGGCCGAGCCTTTGTACTCGGCCGCCCAATTGTGGCGGACGGGAAGGCCAAACTCGTCCGTTTCGCCGGTTGTTTCACCATAAAGGCAGAACTCACGAACCTTGCCGGAGCCGCGTCCCTGCATGCTCTGTTTCAGGCCGGCGTGGGCAACGACCAGACGGCCGTCGTCAAGAACGTAGTGGCTGACCAGGCTGTCGAGGAATCGGGCCACCCCCTCGCGGAATGCCTCACTTTCCTGCTCAAGCTGCTCGATCGAGCGGTCCAGCCCATGGGTGACCTGCACATTCCGGCCCTGCAATTTCCGAAGGAGTTTGATGTCGTGATTGCCGGGCACGCACCAGGCTGCGCCATCGGCCACCATGGCCATGACCAATTTGAGGGTGTCGGAGATGCGCGGGCCGCGATCCACCAGATCGCCCAAAAACACCGCCGACCGTCCTGCGGGGGGAGAAACTGTATAGGGCAGGCCGTCCGGCCTTGAAACGCCGGCATCAATCGTATAGCCCATCTGCTGCAGCAATTCCGTCAATTCATCAAAGCATCCATGCACATCGCCAATGATGTCGAAGGGACCATGTGCCTGTTTCCTGTTATTCCACAGAGGCTGGCGTTCTATGGCCGCCGTATCGATTTCCTCCACATCTTTGAAGGTGAAGACATGGCGGAACCCTTCCCGCTTGAGGCCGCGCAGGCCGCGGCGCATGGCGGACCGCTGGTTGCGGATCACATGAGGACCGAAGTTGCGGTCGGGGCGTATCTGGTTCCGTTCGTGGCAGATTTTCTCGGGAATATCAAAGACGATGGCCACGGGAAGCAGGTGGTATTCTCGGGCGACTTGGACCAGCCCGCGACGGTCTTCGGGGCGCACGTTGGTGGCGTCCACCACCGTCAGCCGCCCCAGGGCCAAGCGGTGGCGGAGAATGGCATACAGCAGTTCAAATGCCTCTTTTGAAACGGCCAGATTGTTTTCATCATCGGAGACGATGCCGCGGCAGGCATCGGATGACACCACTTCGAAGGGCCCGAAATGCTTACGCGCAAAGGAAGATTTGCCGGAGCCCGAGGCGCCGATGAGGACAACGAGTGACAATTCCGGAAGCGTGATTTTCACAGTTCAAACACTCCCATCTGCGTCGGACTGCCCACCTCCGGATCGTTGTCGCCGATCGGCAGGAAACGGACGGTATAGCCAAACCGCTCGGCCGTTTTCAAGGCCCAGTCGTGGAATTGCCCCCGTGTCCATTCAAAGCGATGATCGCGATGGCGGAATCGGCCAGCCGGAAGGGTTTCAAAGCGAACATTGTACTCCACATTGGGCGTGGTGATGACAATGGTCTTGGGGCGCGCGTATTCAAAGACCACGCGTTCCATGGCCGCGAGCCGGGGCGGGTCGAAATGTTCGATGACCTCGACGAGGCAGGCGGCGTCGAAGCCAACGAGCCGCTCATCGCGGTACATGAGCGATCCGTGCAACAGGCGAAGTCGCTCGCGCTGCCTCTCAGGCATGCGGTCCAGGTTCAGCCGGCGTTCGGCCGCTTCCAATGCTCTGAGGGAGACATCAAGACCGGCAACCAAGTCAAACTGCTTTTCTTGGAGCAGCCGGCGGGTCAGCCGGCCCTGGGCACAGCCCAGATCGAGAACGCGCCTGGCGCCGGCGGCCTTGACCGCCGCGAGGACGGCGGCGTGACGCTGATCGTTGAGGCTCAAGGGGCGTTCAATCTCATCCTCCTGTCGGTCGTGGGCTTCCGTGTCGGCATCGGGATCGGGCAGTTCCTCGCTGGTGAGGCGGGCAAGGGCGTCGCGCGTGAGGGAGCGGCGGTGGCGGAGGTAACGGTCGGCGATGACTCCCTTTTCAGGATGTTCGCTGAGCCAGCCCTGGCCGCGTTTGAGGAGTTTTTCCACTTCATCGGCTCCAACCCAGTAATGTTTGTCGTTATCCAGCACAGGGATGAGGACATACAGGTGATTCAGCAACTCGCGCAAGAGGCGAGTGCTTCGGAGCGTGATGGTGAAATAGGGGCTCTCGCCCCAGTGGGGAAATTGCTCGTCCAGAGCGTAGCTGGTCAGTTCAAGCTGATAACCCAGCGGCTCGAAGAGCTTGCGCAAGATGGATTCACCGCCGCTTCGGGCTGGAAGGGCTTGGATGGTCGCTTCCAGCGGAAGGGGCTGATCCACAAGGGTCGGCTTGTGCTTGCAGGCTCCGGAAAGGGCTGAGCCGTAGACCTGTGCGATCGCCACACTCAGGAAAGAGGAGGCGACGTAGGGTCGGTCGTTGACGTACTGGTCGAGGCTGCGCCCTTCGCCGGAGGGGCCGCGCCGGTTGCGGACCAGGCCGATGGGATCGATGTCCAGAAGCAGACAGGCAGTGCAGGCATCGGACGAGGCTTCAGGATAGAAGACATGGGCCTTGCCGAAGGAAAGGTCGAACGTCTGCACCTTGTCGGGATGCTTGTGAAGGAGGAACCCGAGATCGGAGGCGGGCGGCGCGGTGTTGCGGATTTTCAGAAGCATGAGCTGCCTTTCGTCGGGGCCGGCCGATTCTCACAGATTGAAGGGTGAGGGACAACCTTTACGCCGCCAGGGCGCGGGAGAGGGTGGCGGCCAGTTGTTGGAAGACCAGGGCGGTGTTGAGGTTGGCGTCGAGGTATTGCTCGGCGCGGGTGAGGGCGTCGATGGCGTTGCAGAGGGCGTCGAGGCGGTCGGGATCGGGGGTCTGGGAGAGAGCCTGGGCCAGGCGGCGGGCGGCGAGTTGAAGGTAGATGGCCATGGCGCGGCGGGTGTGCTGGTCCTTGCTGGAGTCCCTGTCCCGCTCCATCTGGATTTTGGCGTAGGCCTCGGCGGCGGCTTTGAACCAGTCGGGCAGTTCATCGGCGGCCTCGCGGGCGGCGGGACCGCCGGCCAGGAGGCGGTCGAGGCGGCGGATGAGGTCCAAAGCGGCATCGGCGATGCCGTCGTTGAGCCATTGGAGGGCCAGGCCGAGGGAGCCGTCGGCCAGGCCGGCGGCCAGGGGGGCGCGGCCGGGGTCGATGCCGCGCTGGATGAGCTGCTGCTCGATGAGCGGACGGTCGAGATTGGCGAAGCGGACGGTCTGGGTGCGGCTGCGGATGGTGGGCAGGAGGGATTCGGGCTGGTCGGAGAGGAGAACTATGAGCGTGCGGCCGGGGGGTTCCTCCAGGGTTTTGAGCAGCGCGTTCTGGGCGGGGGCGTTCATCAGGTCGGCCTGTTCAATGATGAAGACCTTGCCATGGTTGAGCAGGGGCTTGCGGTAGGCCGGCTCGATGAGGGCGGGGCGGATGACTTTAACGGAGAGGTCGATGGCCTTGGCCTTGGAGTTTTTATCAATGACGCGGATCAGCTCTTTTGTGATGACGTGGTAGTCGGGGTGGTTGTCGTGGGCCATGCCGCGGCAGCTTTCGCATTGGCCGCAGGGGCGGGCGTCGGCGGCGCGGGGGCAGAGAAAGGTGGCGGCCAGGGCCGCGGCGGTGGTGGCTTTACCGACGCCGGTCTTGCCGGCGAAGATCAGGCCGTGGGGAAGCCGGCCGGCGGTCAGAGCGCTGCGGAGGAAGTCAATGGCGGCGGACTGGCCGAGGATGGAGTCGAAGGTGGGCAGCGGCATGGTTCAAGGGAAGGGTAAATGGAAAAAGGGGAATGGGGAAGGGGGTAGATCGGGTTTCGGCGTTCGGGAATCGGGATTGGGTTCGGTTCGTTTCGTAATTTGTCGCAGTGGATTGAGGGGCAAAAACCGCGTTTTCAATAGCGCCAGCGGGGTATTGGGTTTGGTTCGTTTGGGTTTGGATGACATTTTGTCGTAGTTGGGGAAGGGATGAACAGACGAAGGCACGGAGGGGAGAGGTGGAAACAGGCATGGAAAAGAGGATGAAGTTCATAATGAGGGAGTATAGCAAATGTTTGGCTTTTGTCAAGGAAAATCCGGGCGGGGATTGCTCGGGGGAAAAGCTTTCTTGCTGCCATCGCCGGCGTGCCGGAGGAGGGAGTGGAGGGAAGTGACAGGCCGAAGGCCTGTCCTGCGGCCGGGCAAGGGGAGAGGGATGGCTTGCAATTGAAGGGGTTTTTGAGTCTGCTGGCGATATGGCGAGGCGATGGGGTCTTTGGTTCTGGAGAGGATCGCGGCCGCGGCGGGGGTTTGGGGAGGATTTCCGGCGGTTTTTCGCGCGGGGGCTGGAGGCGCTGCTGCCGACGCTGATCACGCTGTGGCTGGTGGTGTGGGCGTGGAATTTTCTATGGTATTACGTGGGGCGGCACCTGATCTGGGTGCTGCAGCAGACATGGGCGGGATTGGCGCAGCAGGGGTTTTTGCCGGCGCGATCAGCGGCTTACATTGAACAGTACTGGCAGGCGGATTTGACGCGGACACGGATCGTGGGGGTGCTGCTGGCGGTGCTGATGGTCTATATCGTCGGGGTCTTCGTGGGGAATTTCATCGGGCGGACGGCCTGGCGGCTGGTGGAGCGGGCGCTGGGGCGGGTGCCGCTGATCCGGGCGATTTATCCGCCGATCAAGCAGGTGACGGATTTCATTTTGTCGGACCGGAGCCGTTCGTTTGAGGGGAGCCGGGTGGTGGCGGTGCGGCCGCACGCCGACGGCATCTGGTCGATCGGGCTGGTGACGGGGCCGGGGGTGTCGGCGCTGAACGAGGCGACGGGACAGGAGATGGTGACGGTGTTCGTGCCCTCCACGCCGACGGCGTTCAGCGGGTACATGATGGTGGTGCCGCGGCGGAACGTGGTGGAGCTGCCGCTGAGCGTGGAGGAGGCGATGCGGCTGCTGGTGAGCGGGGGCGTGATCGCGCCGGAGCGGGCGGCGGGCGCGGTGGCGGAGCGGTCGCAGGCAGGGGGTGGGGGACCAGGGCCAAGCCTGCAGGCAGGGCGTTCATGAGATCGAGGCTCTTTCGGCCATCGGAGCCCCGGCCCCACCCGCCGGGCGGGCGCTTGCCTGGGGAAAAAACGTGGAAAATTCAGGCCTTGGGGGGCGGGAGCGAGGCGCTGAACATTCAGGCTGAGTCGGCCGAATCGCGCCCTACCGTTGGGGGGTGGGTTGCTGTACAATTCGGGGAGCCGGCGTCATAGTATTGGTTTCGCCGGGGAGGCAAAGAAACAGGAGGCGTTGTGGTAGTAACCGTATCCTCGCGTCACATGGACGTCACGGCGGCACTGAAAAGCTACGCGGAGCAGAAAGCGAGCAAGTTGCTGAAGTATTATGACCGGATTCAGGAGATCGAGGTGATCTTCGACAGCGGCAAGGATGACAGCGCCAGCGTGGAGATCATCGTCAATGCCGAGCATCGGAACATGTTCATCGTGCGAAGCGGGCCGGGGGATGCCTATGCGGGGGTGGATGAGTGCGTGGGGCGGCTGGAGCGGCAGTTGAGCGACCACAAGAAGAAATTCCGCAATCGAAAACATACCGTGGGGGAAGACAAGCGAGAGATTCGCTCACCGGCGACGGAAACGGGCGAAATCTAGGAATCCGGGCGGGCCAGGGGGCCAGAAGTCGGCAATCCGAGCGCCGCCCATGAAAGGCACCATATGAAGCTGAATGAGTTCATTGTGAATGACGCGATCGTCCCGGAGCTGGCGGCAACGCAGCGGGATGATGCGATCCGGGAGCTGGTCAATGCGCTGGCCGAGGCCGGGGCGGCGCCGCAGTCGGCGGTGGATGAGATCGTGGCGGCGTTGATCAAGCGGGAGGAGAACGGCTCGACGGGGTTCGGCAAGGGGGTGGCGGTGCCGCACGTGAAACACCCGAAGGTGAAGAAGATGGTGGGGACGATCGGACGGAGCGTGGGGGGAATCGACTTTTCGGCGCTGGACCACCAGCCGGTCTACAGCGTGGTGCTGCTGCTGAGCCCTGAGAACCAGCCGCAGCAGCATCTGGCGGCGATGAACATCGTGTTCAGCAATCTGCAGAAGGACATGTTCCGGCGGTTTCTGCGCCAGGCGGGGACGCGACAGGCGATCGTGGAGCTGATCGAAGAGGCGGACGCCGGAAGATAGGAGGGTTGGCGGTCGGCGGTTGGCAGCGGGCAGGAAGGACCTGCCGGCTGCCGACGGCCCACTGTTCACTTACCAAAGCATGCCCACTGCCGCCAAAGATGTCGTGGTGTTGAACAAGCTGGGGCTGCACGCCAGGCCGGCGATGCAGTTCGTGGACCTGGCCAACCGGTATTCCTCGGACATCAAGGTGATCAAGGGGGGACCGGAGCCGGGGGAGGCCGACGGCAAGAGCGTGATGCAGATGATTATCCTGGCGTCGGTGGAGGGAACGCCGATGCGCATTGAGGCGAAGGGGGCCGACGCGTCGGAGGCCGTGGAGCAACTGGCCAAGCTGTTTGAAGACAAATTCGGGGAAGAGTGACGGATCGTTGCCCGTGGTCCGTGGCCCGTGGTCCGAGAAAAAGATTTCGGACCGCGGGCCGCGGACCGCGGACAACGGACAACGACGATGGAAATCAAAAAGGGCATAGGTGTCTCTCCCGGCGTGGTGATCAGCACGGCAGTCGTGCTGGACGCCGAGGATTTGCTTATTCCCAAGCGGCAGGTGCCGGCGGAGGCGGTGGAGGGGGAGATCGAGCGGTTCCAGCAGGCGGTGGCGGCGAGCCTGGTGGAACTGAAGCAGCTTCGGGACGAGGTGACGAGCCAGCACGGGAAGGAAATCGGGGGAATCTTCGACTTCCACCTGGGGATTCTGAAGGACAAGAGCATCCTCAACCAGATCATCGCCGAGATCCGCAGCCAGCGGACGACGGCGGAATATGCGGCCAGCAGCGTGACGCGGCGGTATGCGCAGAACTTCGCGCGCATGAGCGACAAGTACCTGTCGGAGCGGGTGAAGGACCTGTACGACATCGAGCGGCGGGTGGTGCACAAGCTGGTGGGGCAGCGGCAGGAAAGCCTGCAGCGGCTGGCGCAGGATGCGGTGGTGATCGCGCACGATCTGCTGCCGAGCCAGACGGCGGCGCTGGACCGGCTGCACGTGCGCGGGTTCGCCACGGATGTGGGCGGGCGCACCAGCCACACGGCGATCGTGGCGCGGGCGATGGGGATTCCGGCGGTGGTGGGGCTGGGGAACGTGACGGCGGAGATCAACGGGGGGGACACGGTCATCATCGACGGGAACCGGGGGGTGGTGATCGTCAATCCGGACGAGCAGCAACTGGCCGAGCACCGGGAGTATGAGCGGAAGCTGGACAAGCTGGAGGGGGAGCTGGCGAGCCTGCGGGATCTGCCGGCGCAGACGAAGGATGGGCACACGGTCAGCCTGATGGCCAACATCGAGTTTTCCGAGGAGGTGGACGAGGCGCTGAAGCGCGGGGCGTCGGGGGTGGGGCTCTACCGGACGGAGTTTTTGTACCTGGCCTCGCCGACGGAGCCGACGGAGGAGGATCACTTCCGGGCGTACGCCGATGCGCTGCATCGGCTGGAGGGTCGGCCGCTGGTGATCCGGACGCTGGACCTGGGGGCGGACAAGTACAAGCAGGAGCGGGCGGGGGACCAGGAGCGCAATCCGTTTCTGGGGGACCGCTCGATCCGGATGTGCCTCCATGACATTCCGATGTTCAAGCGGCAGTTGCGGGCGATCCTGCGGGCGAGCCTGATGGGGGATGTGCGGATCATGTTTCCGCTGATCAGCACCCTGATGGAGCTGCGCCAGGCGAAGATGGTGCTGAACGACGTGATGGAGGAGCTGGAGGATGAGGGGGTTGAGTTCCGGCGGGATCTGCCCATCGGCATCATGGTGGAGGTGCCGTCGGTGGCGCTGATGGCCAACGACTTTGCCAAGGAGGTCAACTTTTTTTCGATCGGCACGAACGACCTGATCCAATACACGCTGGCGGTGGACCGGACCAACGAAAAGGTGGCCGGGCTTTACTGCCCGGCGCACCCCGCGGTGCTGCGGCTGGTGCGGGACGTCATCCGGGCCGGGCAGCGGAACAACGTGAGCGTGAGCATGTGCGGGGAGATGGCCGGGGAGCCGCAGTACGCGCTGCTGCTGCTGGGGCTGGGGCTGACGCAGTTCAGCATGAACGGGCCGGACATCCCGGAGGTGAAAAAAATCATCCGCTCCACGACGATGGAGCACGCGCGCCACGTGGCGCGCAAGATCATGAGTTTTGACAGCGAACGGCAAGTGATGCACTTCCTGCGCGAAGAGACGCGGAAGATCATCCCGGAAGCATTTTAGAGGCAGTTGCTGGTTGCTAGTTGCTAGTTGCTAGCTTCAGTGTGCGACGCCCCTATATTCGAACCAGCAACTGGCAACGAGCAACTTGGAATTCAATGGCAAAAGAAATGTTAATCAACGTCTCGGAGGGCGAGGAATGCCGAATCGCGCTCCTGGAGGACGGCAAACTGGAAGAGTTGTACATGGAGCGGACCAGCTCCACCTCGCACGTCGGCAACATCTACAAGGGCAAGGTCACCAACGTCGAGCCGTCGATCCAGGCGGCGTTCGTCGACTTCGGGCTGGCCCGCAACGGCTTCCTGCACATCACCGACCTGCTGCCGCAGTACTTCGGGCGCAAGGGGGAGGATGTGCACGAGAGCGTGGGGCGGAAGATGGCCCGGCGCGACCGCCCGCCGATCCAGAAGTGCCTGCGGCGCGGCGATGAGATCACGGTGCAGATCATCAAGGAGGGGATCGGCACCAAGGGGCCCACGCTCAGCACGTACCTGAGCATTCCCGGGCGCATTTTGGTGATGATGCCGGGGATGAGCCAGCTGGGCGTGTCGCGCAAGATCGAGGATGAGACCGAGCGGCGGCGGCTGCGGCAGATTCTCGATTCGCTCAAGCCCCCCAAGGAGTGCGGGTTCATCATCCGCACCGCCGGGGTGGGCAAGACCAAGGCGGACATCGAGCGCGACCTGAAATACCTGACGCGGCTGTGGGAGAACTTCAAGAAGGAGCGGGACTCCAAGCCCGCGCCGGTGGAGCTGTACCGGGAGGGGGACCTGGTGACGCGGACGGTGCGGGACGTCTTCAGCTCGGACATCGACCGGATCATCGTCGACTCCAAGGACGTCTCCAAGCGGGTGAAGGATTTCATCAAGCTGGCGATGCCGCGGACCAGGAACAAGGTGGAGCTGCACGAGGAGATGGTGCCGCTGTTCCACAAGTACGGGATCGAGCGGGAGATCGAGCAGATCTACAGCCGGCACGTGCCGCTGCCCAGCGGGGGGAGCCTGGTGATCGACTCCACCGAGGCGATCGTGGCCATCGACGTCAACAGCGGCAAGTTCCGCGACCACGCCGACGCCGAGACCACGGCCTTCAAGACGGACATGGAGGCGGCGGATGAGATTCCGCGCCAGTTGAAGCTGCGCGACCTGGGGGGGGTGATCATCTGCGACTTCATCGACCTGCGCTTCGAGCGGCACCGGCGCGAGCTGGAGAAGCGGCTGCACGAGAACTTCAAGAACGACCGGGCCCGGACCAAGGTGCTGCACATGAGCCAGTTCGGGATCATCGAGATCACGCGCCAGCGCATGCGGCCGAGCCTCAAGCGCTCGATCTACTTCGACTGCCCGCACTGCAAGGGGGCGGGGCTGGTCAAGACGCCCGAGAGCATGAGCCTGGACGTGATGCGGCGGCTGGCGATCGCCGCCCACGATGAGCGCGTGCAGCGGCTAGAGCTGGGGGTATGCGCGGATGTGGCGTTTTACCTGCAGAACCGCAAGCGCGGCCCGCTGGCGAAGCTGGAGGAGGAGTCGGGCAAGAAGATCATCATCCGCCCGGAGCCGGCGCTGGGGCTGGATGAGATGCGGCTGAGCCTCTTCGACGCCCGGGATGGGCAGGTGCTGATCGAGGAACTGCTGCCGGCCGGCCAGCAGCCGCCCCATGCGACGCAACTGGGGACGCGCCCCGGCGGGCAGGGGCGCGGGCGGCACGACCACCATCGGCGCGACCGGGGCCACCCCCCCCACCGCGAGGCGGAGCCGGAGGGGATGGAGGAGCGGCTGGAGATGACCGAGGCGGAAGAGGGGCCGGCCCGGGAGGAGGCGGAGGCCCCCCCGCCGCCGGAGTCGCGCGACCAGCGTCCGCAGCGCAACCAGCGGGATCAGCGTCCGGAGCGGGAGCAGCGGCCGCAGCGGGATCAGCGACAGGAGCGCGCCGCCCCCCACCGGGAGGAATCACGGCCGCAGGGGCGACAGCCGGAGCGCAACGGCTCGGGCGAGGCAGGTCAGGCAGAGGGAGGTCGCCGACGCCGGCGCGGCCGGCGCGGGCGCGGGGGGGGTCGCGGGAACGAAGGGAATCAGGCCAATCCGGGAAACCGGGCCAATGCCGGGGGGCGCGAGCCGGGCCGGCCGCTGTCGCTGGCCGAGCGGCTGGCGGGCATCGCGGATTACCCGGATGAGCTGGAGGAGGCGCCGCCGCCGTCGGCGAAGGGGGCGGACATCGAGACGGCCAAGCCGGTTGAGGCGGCCGGGGGAATCGAAGAGGTTCGGGAGACGCCCCCCCCGCCACCGGCCGAAGCGGCGGGCGAGCCGGAAGCGGTGGAATCGGCGGCTGAGTCGGAGGAATCGGCGACGGAGGCGGCCAAGCCGCGCCGGCGTCGGGGGGGGCGGCGGCGGGGCGGGACCAGGACGGCGGCCGCACGGGCCGAAGCCTCGGCCGCCGCGGAATCGGCAGCGCCGGCGCGGGCGCCGGAGGTGGCCGATGAGCCGCCGCCGCGCATCGTGGAGGAGGTGGTGCCGGTGGCGCGGACGGGCTCGAGCGAGCGCCCGGTCGATGAGGAGGAGGAGGAGCCGGTCGCCCCCCGGCGGGTGCGGACCTACCGCGACCTGGATGAGATTCCGGATGATTTTGATTGAGGGGGGGCGGTGAATCCGACAGAGAGCCAATGGGATCCGTGGATTTTATCCACGGATCCCGTTTTTTGTGGGCTGGCCGCATTCGGGGCAGCGGTCGGGGGTGGCGTGCAGGTCATAGCCGCAGCGGGGGCAGAGGGTCTCGTGAACGGAGGCGAAGGCCGCCCGCGTGCCCGGGGCGGTGAGCCAGAGGATGGGCAGCAGGAAGAGGAGGAGGATGAGGCCGCCCAGGGGCAGGACCAGCCACAGCGGCATAAAGCCCGAAGCGCTGAAGAAAGTGACCTTTGTGCCGGCGGCTCCCTGGGCCCCCAGCCAGAGAAGCCCCGCCGCCATGGCCGCCGCGTGGAGGGCGCACAGCCACAGCGCCAAGCGGCGGGCCCAGAGCCGGCGCCGGCCGATCCCGCTGGCGGCCCAGATGAAAAGGAGCCCTCCCAGATTCAGCGACAAGAGTTGAATCCACCCCAGGATCTGCAGGTAGCGCACAGTCCGGCGGAGGTGGTTGGTGCGCGGATGGGGGGAAGGGTTCATCATGCCGGGCTCCGACCATCCTGTCCGATCCGCGGCGGCGCGGCAACGGGGGGAGGGTCGCCGGGCCTGCGCCCCGCCGGGGACCCTTGGTCGGGCGCCGCGCTGCGGAGCGGGCGCTGCGTTGGGTCTGCTGTTTTTTTTCTTCACGCCGCCTGGCGCGGGCGCGTCCAGCCTTCGGAGCCGCTGAGGCGCACGGGGAAGATGGCCGGCATCCCAGCCCCCGTGGAGCGGACGGCCCGCACCTGGTATTCCAGCGCCACCGCGCCGGCGGGAATGGTCGTGTCGGTCCACCCCTTGCGCCCCGCGGTCCCCAGGAGCGTCCAGGCCCCGCCGTCGATCCGGCGCTGCACCTGGTACATCGTGCCGGCGGCGTTGGCCGGGTTCCGGCACTTCCACGCCAGCCTCAGCACCCCGCCGGTCTCCAGGCTCACCCGCAGCTGATAGGGAACGCCGGGGGCCGGGACGGGGGCGGCCTTACGCGGGGCGGGGATCCAGGCCAGGGGGTAGATGCCGGGATCGCCCCCCGCCTGGGCGCTGGCGCGGATCCGGGCCATGAGCCCGGCCCCGTGGCCGGCCAGTTGTTTGATTTTCCGGTGATAGTTCCGCGTGGCAGCGCGGGCGGCCTGGACGGCGGCATCCCGCGCCAGGGCGGCGGCCTTGGCCTGGGCCACGCGATCGGCCAGTTCCGCCACCTCCTCCGGGGTCAGGCCGATCGCCGCGGCATTGAGCTGCCAGCGCTCCAGGCGCGTGGCGTAAAAGAGGGTCAACTGGGCCGGTTGTTTGGGGACGATGCGCATGCATGCACCTGCCTTGGGGGCCCGTCGGTGGGCCTGTGCCTCATCATCGGCCCGGCCGGGGGGGCGGTTGAGCGCATCGGGCTTTTCTTCCCATGCCGGGGTGAAAAAAAGGGGTGGATTTTTCCCCGGGACCCGTGTCCAAGCTGCCTGGACACGGGGAAACCGCCCCCGGCCCGGCGTTTTTTTTCCTTTGCCCTGGGAAATTGTCGGCGGGACCGGGGGTTCGTTCGCCGGGGCGCGGGAAAACATTTGACCGGCGGCCCGGCGGCCGGCGGGTCCCGCCGGGGGCGCGGGTGCGCGGCCGGGGCTCCGTGCCAAGGGTTGGCCCGCCTGTGGCGGATGCTGGCCGCCGCCGGTCAGTGGCGATCGGTGCGGAAGGGGATGGCGGGGAGGCCGGATTTATTGGCGAAGTTCATGGGGGTCTGGGGGTCCCAGCCGTAGCGGGCGGCGGTGGGATGGGGGACCTGATCGCTGCGGAGGATCACGCTGCTGCCCTCGATCGTGGCGGTGGCGGGGAGGAATTTTTGATCCGCCCCGGCAATGGCGAAGCCGGAGAGGGGCTTGCCGTCGGCCGCCGCCAGGCCGCCGTCGGCGTGGGTGAAGCTGAGGCGCAGGGCATCGCCCCGGGACTCCATTTTGTCAAAGACGGGGCCGGACCAGACCAAATCCGTGCGGCCGTAGACGTTGGCCAACGCCCAGAGGGCCAGGCGCCGGCCGACCGGTTCCTTCTCGGTGGGGTGGATGTTGTGGAGGTTGCCGTGGTCGGTGGTGACGGCCAGGCCGACGTGGGGGATTTTGACGGCGGCATCGGACTGGGCCTCCCAGAGTTTGGGGAGGTTTTCCTTATCGCCGTTGTAGGTGTAGGGGGCGAGCTGGACGATGCCAAAGGGCATGTCGGGATTTTTCAGGGCGGTGCGCAGGCCCCGGATCAGCCCCTGGAGGCGGTAGAAGTAGAACGAGCCTTCCGAGACGTTGGCCTCCCCCTGATACCAGATCGTGCCGCGCAGGGCGCAGGGGATGATGGGGGCGATCATGCCGTTGTAGAGGGCGGTGGGGTTCTGCTGGCTGGCGGCGATCGGGTGGCCGGCCCACTGGGGGGGATCGGGGATGGGCTGGTTCTGCTTGAGCGCGGCCTGGGCCTGGGGGAGCCAGGCGGCGGCGGCGGGGATGAGGCGCTTTTTCATCTGCTCATACCGGGCGTGCTGGGCCTGGACCCACTGGACATCGTTCTTGAGCTCGGGGACGGCCTCCAGCCCGGCCAGGGGCGTCCAGGCCTGGATGCGCGTGCCGCCCCAGTCGGACTCGATCAGGCCGATGGGGACTTTCAGCTGCTGGAAGAGATCCCGGCCGAAGAAATAGCCCACCGCGCTGAAGGAGGCGGCGGCGCCGGGCTGGCAGAGTTGCCAGCGGGCGGAGAAATCCTCCTGCGGCTCGGCGGCGATCAGCCGCGGGATGTGCAGGAGGCGGATCAGGGGGTGGTCGGCCTTTTCGATCGCCTCGGCGGCGTTGGCCGCGCTGCGCAGGGTGAAGGCCATGTTGGACTGGCCGGAGCAGAGCCAGACTTCCCCCACCAGCACATCCTGAACCTGGATCGTGTTGCGCCCCTGGACGCTCAGCGTCTGCGGCTTGGCGCTGGTGGTCAGCGGTTGCAGCTCCACCTGCCACCGGCCGGCGGCGTCGGCCTTGGCCGAGCGGGTCTGGCCGGCGAAGGTGACGGTGACCGCCTCCCCGGGATCGGCCCATCCCCAGACCGGCACGGGCTTGTCGCGCTGAAGCACCATGTGGTCGGCGAAGAGATGGGGCAGGCGGACCTCGGCCGGCGCGGCGGCGGCCAGGAGAAGGAGCGCAAGGCAGGCCAGCAGCGACAGCCGGCCGGTTCGGACAGGAAGCTGGGACGCGGGGGACATGGGCATCTCCTATTGAAAGTTAAGTGATGGACCAAAGCGTAGCGTCCGGGGGGGGCTTTGGCCACTTCAAAGGGGACTCGCATCAAGGCGCGCCCCGGGATGGCGAGGCCCTGCCCGGCGGCCGGCCTCACACCTCAACGAGCATCCCGTCATAGGCGACTTCGATGCGGTGCGGCAGGAACGCCCGCACCAGTTCCTCGTGGAAGACGCCGCCGTTGTGGGAAAAGTGCGTGGCGATGCAGCGTGTCCGGTCCGTGATCGCGCCGCTTTGACGCAACGCCTCGGCCATCTGGAGCACCCCGACGATGCCCATGTGGTTTTTGTTGCTGGGCCTGGCCCCGCCGTGGTTGCAGTCAAACAGGGCGATGTCCAGCTCCCTCCCGTCGGCCAGCGCCTCCAGCGTCGCCTGGGGATACAGGCTCGAATCGTGGCCGTAAAACAGGGTCCTGCCGCCCCGGGTGATGCGAAAGAGCATGGCCCCCTCGGCATGGGCGGCCGGCAGGGCCAGCACCTTGTCTCCCTGCGCCGTTTCAAAGGCATCGCCCGCCTCAATGATGTGGAGAACCAGGGCGTCATGGGCCACCGGCGGGACCCGCTCCCGGATTCTCTGGATCGTGGCGGCATTGCCCCAGAGATCCACTTTTCCCGGAGGGGTGCGCGTGTAGGGTGGCACCATCCGGCACAAATCCGCCGGGTAGAGGTGGTCGTGGTGCGGGTGTGTGAGCAAAATGGTTTTGACCCGGGCCAGACTTCGGCGGACCTGCTGCATCTGTGCCAGCGTGTCCGGTCCGAAGTCGATCTTCAGATCCTCATCGATCAACGCGCCGGCCCGCCCGCGAATGTTCACACCGCCGCGCCGCCGCGCCTCCTGGCAATTGGGGCATTCGCAAAAGGGCGCCGGCCAGCCGGCGGCCGACCCCGTTCCCAGCAGATGTAATCTCATGCCTCTCCTGTACGAGCGGCCGGGCCGATGTCAATGCCGGGGATCGGTGGGAGGGGGGGCGGGGTGATTCATCCCTCGGCCCAGCGGTCGGTGACCGGGCGGGCCAGGTGTTCGGTGCGAATCCGGCGGAAGAGGGCCGGATCGCTCACCACCTGCTCCGGGCGCAGGCGGCTGCGGACGAGGAAATCGGCCTCGGGGGGATAGCAAGCGGGGGGAACGCCCGCCCCCGGGGCCGCCTCGTGGGGCAGGCGGGTGATGGGGGCGTTGGTGGGGAGCGATGCGCTCTGGTAGCGCAGGTCCATGCTCCAGCGGACGACCTGCGAGCGGTTTTCGAAGCTGGCGTGCGGCGTGAGGTTGCTCAGCAGCAGCACGCCCCCTTTTTTCACCGGCGCGCAGATGGGCCGGCCCTGGGGCAGCGCCGAATCGGGGATGGCCAGGTAGGAGCGGTCGGGGTTCTTCCGGTGGCGGTAAACCGCCCCGGTGTGGGCGCGCGGCAGGACCCACATGCAGCCGCGCTCCTCGGTCGCGTCCACCAGCGGCAGCCAGACGGTCAGCATGAGCATGCGGTCGCAATAGGGCTCGGTGTAGCCGGAATCCTGGTGCCACGGCACCGCGCCGAAGGCGTAATTGGGAATCTTGGGCCGAAGGCGGTAGACGCTGCTGGCGATCAGCTCCGGGCCGCAGAACTGCTCGGCCACATCCAGGAGTTTGGGATGGCGAATCAGGTTGAAGAAGGCGGGGCCGGCGAGCATGCCGCCCCAGATGGCGCGCGCCACCTGATCCGTCTCCTGGCTGATTTTGGCCAGCCGCCGCTCGAAGCCCTCCTGGGAATACGTCCGGGAAAGGCGGCCCTGGGCGAGGAGTTGGGCGGCCAGGCGATCGATCTCCTGGTTGATCTCATCGATCACCGGCTGGAGATCGCGATCCGTGAAGAGCTGCGGCACGACCAGGTATCCCTCGCGATGGAAAAAGTCGACTTGTTCGGGTGAGAGCGGACCGGCCGCTGGGGTTGGGTTCATGACGGGCTCCCTTCTTCCGGGGCGGTGTTGGGGACGATGGGCCGATTGTACGCCCCGGGGCTTGCCCGAGGCAACGATTTTCAGGGCCGGCGCAGCGCGCGGCGGACCATCTCAAAGAGGCCCTGGGTCCCCTGCCGCCCCATCCCCTGGGCCTGCGCCTGGGCGAAAAGCTCATGAACCAGCGGGACGGCCCCCAGGCAAAGCCCGGCCTCCCGGGCGGCGTCCAGGACGAGGTTGAGGTCTTTCTGCTGGAGGTCGATCATGAAGCCGGGGGCGTAGTCGCCGGTGAGCATTTTGGGGCCGAGATGGGTCAGTTGCCACGAGGCGGCCGCCCCACCGCCGACGGCGGCGAGGGTCTTTTGCGGATCGAGCCCCTGGGCCTGGGCGAAGGCCAGGGCCTCGCAGACGGCCAGGTTGGTGACGGAGACGAGAATCTGGTTGACCAGTTTGGTGAGCTGGCCGGAACCGACCGGGCCGCAGTGGGTGATCGTTTTGCCCATGAGCCCCAGCAGCGGCGTGATGCGCTCGAAGGCGGAGGTGTCGCCGCCGACCATGATCGAGAGGGTGGCGTTGCGCGCGCCGGTGTCGCCGCCGCTGACGGGAGCGTCGAGGAGGGTGGCGCCCTTTTGGGCCAGTTCATCGGCGAACCGGCGGGTGGCGGAGGGGGAGATGGTGGAGTGATCGACGACGATCAGGCCGGGGCGGGCCTGCTCGAGGACGCCGTCTTTGCCCAGGAGCACCTGTTCCACGGCGGCGGTGTCGGTGAGGCACAGGAAAAGGATTTCGGCGTTCTGCGAGGCCTGCCCAGGGGAATCGGCCCAGGCCGCCCCCCGGGCCAGAAGCAGGTCGGCTTTGGCGGGGGTGCGGGTGTGGACGGCCAGGGGATGGCCGCTGGAGAGGAGATGGCCGGCCATGGGCAGGCCCATCACGCCAATGCCGATGAATGCGAGGTTCATGGGGGCAAGTATAGCGGGTGGGGGCGAGGCGGGCACTTGTTACTTGCTATTTGTGGCTTGTTGCTTGTGGGTTGGTGGGGTGGCTTCTTGGAGAGGGAGCATCAGGTGTTTTCCTTCAGGAGCTGCTCGATGTCGTGGGTGAGGGTGGATGCATCAATTGCACCGACGTAGTGCTTGGCCAGCCGGCCCTGGCGGTCGATCAGGAAGGTGACGGGGATCGCCTGGATGTGGGCGGTCAGGGGGTTGTCGGGCGAAGGAAGCACCACGGGGTAGGGAATGTTGTAGTCGTTGACGAATGTCTGAACGACCGATGTGCCCCCTTCATCCATCGAGACGCCGACGAAGGCGACCTGCTGGTCGGCGAATTTTTTGGAGAGGTTGACCAGGTCCGGCGTCTCATGGCGGCAAGGCGGGCACCAGGTGGCGAAGATGTTGAGCAGGACCACCTTGCCGCGATGGTCCGAAAGCCGCCAGGCGGCGCCGTTTAAATCCGGGGCGGAAAATTCCATCGCGCCGCTGCGCGCCTGGGGCGCTTTGATCGGCCCGGCGTCGGACTTGGGGCGGAAGGAGTAGACCAGGGCGGCGGCGGCAACCAGGAGCAGGCCGAAGACAAGGGTGGACCGCCACGAGGATGATTTAGGAGTGGGCATGCGGCATTATAGCGACGTCAGCCGGGGGTCAACCATTTGCCCGATTGTCGGATGAGAGCGGCTGGATTACAGTACGGCCGTGTTTGAATTCGGGCGGACCCAAGACAGACGCTTCATGCATAAGCATTCCCCAAGAGTCTTCAAACAGTCGGTGGCGGCCAGCCTGGGGGCGCTGTTGCTGCTGATTGCCGGGGGGGGGTGCGCGACGGTCCGGGTGACGGATCCGAGCCAGACGGCGACGGAGCAGTTTTTGATGTCGGTGGCGGCGGCGCGGGCGATTGACCAGATTTCGGCCGCCTCGCTGCGCGACCGGCTGGTCTATCTGGACACCACCTATTTTTCGGCGACGCCGGAGACGATCCAGGCATACTTCCTGGGGGCGTTCCGGGCGAAACTGCTGGCCAGCGGGGTGCGGCTGGTGCCGACGCGGGACAAGGCCAAGATCATCCTGGAACTGCGCAGCCAGGGGACGAGCATCGACCGGCTGGAATACCTGCTGGGATTGCCGGCGCTGACCGCGCCAACGGGCACCAGCGGCACACAGGGGTTTCCGGTGGCGCTGCCGGAACTGGCGATCTACAAGCAGACGTCCCAGAGCGGCTATTCGAGCGTGGCGTATGTCGCCTATTGGGCCGACAGCGGGGAGGTGGTTGCCTCCAGCGGGCCGTTCGTGGGGCGGACGTTCCGGGAGGATTACTGGCTCTTCGGGTACAAGTTCCGGACGCTGGGGAACATTCCGCCGGCCGAGAGCGGAACGGGGAATTAGGAATTACAAATTACAAATTATGAATTATGAATTGCAGATACACTGGGACGCCGAAGGCATTCATCATTCATAATTTTATTCTTCATTTTTCCCTTCTCCGTGTGACTTTTTGAATTTCTGGCGAGTCGTGATGTCTTCGGAGCCAAAACAAGTCGCTGCTCCCCCCCGCAAGCGGCGGCGCTGGGGGCGCGTGTTGTTGTGGATCGGGGGGATCATCTTATTTCTGATCCTGCTGATCGTGCTGGCGGTTCAGATCATTCTGATGAGCGATCTGCCGCGGCGGGTGCTGGTGGAACAGGCGAGCAAGGCATTAGGGCTGCGGATCGAGGCCAAGGGGTTTCGGGCGGGGTGGTGGGGACACAGCCGGTTGACGGGATTGACCGCCGCCCTGCCGCTGGCGGACCACCCGTTTTTGCGCGTTCCTGAAGTGGCGGTGGACAACACCTCGCTGCTGATGATCGCGCTGACGCGGTCGGTGGAGATCGATCAGGTGGTGATCCGCAAGCCGGTGATCGAGGTGATCCAGCGGCCGACGGGGCAGTGGAATGTGCAGCAGGTGATCGACCTGTTCGCCGCCCGGGGCAAATCCTCGGGCCGTGAAACGGACAAGTCCTCCGGTCCGCCGAAGCTGCCGAAGATCATCGTGCAGGATGCGACCGTCGAGGTGGCGGACAATCAGGGTCGGCGGACGACGGTGCAGCAGGTCGATGTGCGGGGGGAGCCCAGCACCCCGCTGGCCTATGCGCTGGAGGTGAAATCGCAGGGCCGGCTGCGGCTGCAGGGGACGGTGGCGCTGAATCGGACGTTCCATCAGGAATTCACGCTGGAGATGCAGGGACTGGGGCCGTGGGTGAAGCCGTGGATCGGCAGTTGGCCGGACACGGCGGCGCTGGCGGCGGCCTGGGATGGGGCGGTCAGCCCCTCGGGACAACTCCAGGGGCAACTGAGGCTCCAGCCGCTGCGGGTGGGAAAACGGACGGTGCGCGGCGTGGCGAAGGTGGAGCTGGATCAGGGTCGGCTGACGATCCGGCCGGACGCGATGCTGCTGGCGACGGGCATGCCCGCCCCCATGGACCGGATCGACCTGCGGTCGGGCCAGGTGGTGGTGGGCGATGGGGAAGTGAAAGTGCGACAGCTTCTGGCGGCGCTGGCGCAGGGGTCGATTCAGATCAACGGGCAGGCGGATTTGTCCGGACAGCGGGCGTCGGCGGAAGTTAAATGGCAAAACCTGCATCTACCGGCGGGGATCGAGGCCTCGGGCACCCTGAACGCCGAGCTTCAGACCCCCTGGCCGGGACAGCCCCGAATCGGGGTGGACATGACGGCCCAGGGCACCAGTCCGCAGGGGGCGTGGGACCTGTCCCGCCTGACGGTGCGGGGCGGCGGGCCGAGTTATGCAGCGCTCAACTGGACGATTCAAACCAATGCGTTGACGGTTCACCGGCCGGATAATGAACCGTATGAAGTCACGAATTTCCTGGCGCATGTGACCACGGAAGATGGGAAGGTCGCCCTGACGGACTTAAACCTCGAGGCGCCGGCGAAATTGAGCGGGCGGGGCGCCTACGACCTGTCGGCCAACACCTGGTGGCTGTGGGTCGATTCCTCCGGCTGGCCGTTCGGGGGGGAGGACACCTTCGGGTTCAGCATCAATGCCTGGGGCGATTCCAAATACATCACGCTGCATGAGCTGTACGCGCACAGCGGGCGGGCGGAACTGGTGGTGCGCGGCTACTACGGCTATGGCTGGCCCAAGCCGCTGGATTTGAATCTGTATGCCACCCACCCCCCCGCCGAATGGGGCGACCGCCCCCAGAGCGGGCCGATTCAGGGGCGATTTAATGGGTATGCCGATGCAGTTGGGACGATTTACCCGCTGGCGGTGGAAGTGTCGGGGCGGCTCCATGCGCGGCACCTGGTGGTGCTGGATCATGCGCTGGATGACATTGACGCGGTCCTGAAGGGGCAAATCCGGTCGGAGCAGTCCCACGGCCGTCTGAACATGCGGCTGGCCGATGGACAGTGGAATCTGGAGGCGGTTTACCCGCAAACGCGCAAGGCGCGCACCGGGTTCGGGTCCGGGGACAGGTTCACACAAGTCAAGGTGTCGGCCGACGGGGTGTCGCTGGCGAGCCTGGGGAAGATGGTGAAGGTGAAGGGGCTTTCGGGCCAGGCCAAAGGAGACTGGACCATCGACCTGCCGTCGCTGTCGCTGCGGAAGATCAGCGTGGATGGCAACGTGACAGCGCAGAACATGGAGGCGGGCGGGCAGCGGCTGGAATCGCTGACGGCCAGGACGACGCTGAAGCAGGGGCTTTTCAAGGCGCAGGAGATCGTGGCGAAGCAGGCGGGGGGCCCGGGCCAGGCGCGGGCTCAGGCGTGGGTGGACCTGAGCAACCCGAGCCTGGTGGAAGGGACCTTTCAGGCCAAGGACTGGACGATGGACATCCCGGCGGAGGATTTGCGCCTCGTGCTCCAGGGAGGCAGCGACGGCAATCTGATCTTCCACCTCAAGGGCAGCGGCATGGATGGGAAGCTTTCGGCCAAAGCGGCGGCACAGTTGGCGGGCAAGCCGGCCGGAAGCGCGGAACTGGATCTGCGTTTCAGCTCGGGCAAGAGGCAACTGGTCGACCTGACGCGCCTGCAGGGCGGTATCCTGGGAGGCGTCATCACCGGCCACATGAGCGCGGAGGTGGAGAGCCTGGCGTCGGCCGGGGATTTCTGGAAGTGGTCGGATTTCAACGGGCGAATTCATGGTGAGCACCTTCAGTTGGGCCAGTCCTCCCGCTGGAGCGCTTCGCCCTTTTTGAAGGATGTGGGCGGCGCGATCGCCTTCACCGCGACCGGGGGGCCGGCGACGCGCCCGCACCCGCTGGAGCCACAGTATTTCAACCTGACGGTGGCGGCTGAGGGGGCCAAGGGGGCGTATTACCGCGACCTGCACTTTGCCTCGGCCAACCTGCATGTCTATCTGGGGAATGAGCGGGTGGTCTTTGCCTCCGATCCGGATCAGGAATCGGTGATCGTGCTGGCCGACGGGCGGATCGTGCCGTGGCTGCGCGTGAGCCGGCACGAGGGGGCGGGGTATTTCGCGCTGCTGAATGGGCGGTTCGAGCGGATTGACCTGGACCAGATCGTCCAGACGGCGGCCCCCAATGCCCAGGCGATGCCGGGGCGGCTGTCGGGGGATTTTCATTTCCAGGGCGATCTGGCGGTGCCGCGGAATCTGAACGGCAACGGGTCGCTCCGCATCGCCGATTCGGACCTGGTGAACTTTGACCCGCTGGAGCTGCTCTACAACCTCCTGAACGTGGGAGGCAATCCCAAGACGCCGACGGGGCATGGGCGGTTTGACCTGAGCCTGGAGCAATCGAAGCTGACCATCTCCAACGGGCACTATTTCAACCGGGGCATCGACGCCATTGGTTCGCTGACGATCGACGACATCTGGATGGGCAAGGAGAGCCCGATTCACGGCGGCGTGGTGGGGACGGCCCGCCCGCTGAAAGATGTCAAGCTGCCGCTGATTGCCGACGCGGACAAGCTGCTGGCCAATCTGCAGTCGTTCCTCACGGCCGTGGGGGTGGCCGGGACGCTGGAGAAGCCAAAACCGTATCAGACCACGCTGAGCAATTTCGGCGGGGGATTGCAGAAGGCCATCCTGGGGGATGTGAAAAAGGCCAAGCAGTAGGGATTGGCCAAAAGCCGCGTTCCGCATTCGACACCGGTTCCTTATATTTAGAGGCATGCTTCGCCTTACGCGTCAGCAGGCCCGGGAGATTGACCGGCAGGCGACCGAGCGGTACCGGATTCCATCGATACTGTTGATGGAGAACGCGGCCCGCGCGGCCTGCGATGTGGCGGGCGAGATGCTGGATCACAACTGGGAGGGGCAGGTGGTGATCCTGTGCGGCGGGGGCAACAACGGGGGAGACGGGCTGGCGCTGGCGCGGCACCTGCATATCCGGGGCACCCAGGTCACGATCGCCCTGGCAACCGATCCGGACAAGTATCGGGGGGATGCCCGGATCAACTGGGACATCACGCAGGCGATGCGGATCAAGACCGTCGCGGCCGACCCGCATCGGCTGGAGCAGTCCACCGCCCTGCTGATCGTGGACGCGATCTTCGGCACCGGACTGACCCAACCGGGGCGCGATCCGTTCGGCGACATTGCCCGGGCGGTGTCGGCCAGCGGACTGCCGGTGCTGGCGATTGACGTGCCCAGCGGACTGGATTGCGACAGCGGAGAGCCGCTGGGCGTGGCGATTTCGGCCGACCGGACGATCACCTTCGTGGCGGAAAAGGCGGGGTTTGCCAATCCGGCAGCGCATGAGTACACGGGGCAGATCATCGTGGGGGACATTGGCTGCCCGGTGACGCTTGAGACAGCGCCGGGGCAACCGTGAGGGGCCGGCGTGGATTGTGGACCCTGCCGCCCGGCGACATTACAATCCGGGCCTGATGCGACGATGGTGCGGCATTCTGGTCCTGGTTTTCCTGTTGGGCGCGGGCAGCGCGGCCTGGGGGGCGGCGCGGACCTGGGAATTTCATGACGGGCGATGGGAGGTCGTGCAGAAGCCGGCGAGCCGGCCAAGCAGCGATCCGGTGCTGGACCGGGTGGAGCGGATGATCGCCCAGGGCCACAACACCACGGCCCGCAAGACGGCGATTCAGTGGTTCAAGTCGCACAAGGCCTCCCCGCTGCGTGACCGGGCGCTTTACCTGATCGCCGAGGCGCTCTATCAGTCGGGGGACCGGATCAAATCGTTTTACTACCTCGATGAGCTGATGGATGAATATCCATCCAGCCCGCTGTTTTATCAGGCCCTGCAAAAGCAGTACGACATCGCCAACGCCTACCTGGAAGGGTACAAAATCCGGTTCCTGGGCATTCCGCTGTTCGGGGCCAGCGGGGAGGCGGTGGAGATGCTCTATCGCATCCAGCAGCGGGCGCCCGGCTCGCCGCTGGCGGAGAAGGCGCTGCGGCGGACGGCGGACTGGTATTACTCGCAGAGCGACTTCGACCTGGCGGCCGATGCCTATGCCGCGTATGTCCGCCAATACCCGCGCAGCCCCGACCTGCCGCGCATCCGGCTGCGGGAGGCGTTCGCGTCGCTGGCGCAGTTCCGGGGGACGCTGTTTGACGCCACGCCGCTGATCGACGCGCGGACGCAACTGGTGGCGCTGGCAGCGCAATACCCGCAGCTGGCGCGGGAGGAGAACCTGATCTCGGTGATCCAGCGGATCGACCGGACGTTCGCGGCCAAGGTCTTTGCCACCGGCGATTTCTATCAGCGGACCGGCGAGTTGAAAGCGGCGGTTTACAATTACCGGTTCCTGATCCAGACCTATCCCGCCGCCCCGGAGGCGGCGCAGGCGCAAAAGCGCCTGGCGGCCATGCCGCAAGGGGCGTTGAACGTCCCGGCGCCGGCGCCGGGGCATGGGTATGCGCCCTCCACCCGGCCGACGGACATTGGGGAGGGGGAGTGAGATGAAGGCGATGGAAAATGGAAAATGGAAAATGGAAAAATGGCGCTATTGTGCGTCTCTTTTCCATTTTCCATTTTCCATTTTCCATTGTCTGGGCTTCTGTCTTCTGTTTTCCGCCTTTTGCCTGCTGTCCGGCTGCGGATATCAGCAGTCGAACAATCCGGAGACGCCGCAGACCAAAGGGTATAAATGGCAGTCGCTCTACCGGCAGGATGTGCAGACGGTGGCGGTGCCGATCTTCACCAACAAGTCGTTCTACCGGGGGCTGGAGTTTTCGCTGACCAAGGCGCTGATTCAGCAGATTGAGCTGCGGGCGGGGTACAAGGTGGTCTCGCGGCAGCGGGCGGATACGATTCTGGAGGGGGAGATCGTCAATGTCACCACCAGCACGCTCAGCGACAGCCCCGCGACCGCCCTGCCGCAGGAGCAGTTGGTCACGCTGACGGTGAATTTCACCTGGAAGGACCTGCGGAGCGGGAAAATCCTGGCCCAGCGGCATAACTTCCAGCAGGCGGCGGCATTTTATCCGACGCTGGGGGAGGGGCGGTTTGTCGGCTCGCAGCAGGCGATTGAGCGGCTGGCGGCGGACATCACCACGGAGCTGCAGGCGGACTGGTAGCGACAGCTGTTATTTGTTATTTGTTTTTTGTTGTTTGTTATTCGGCACTAAGCAAAACAAACAACAAAAACCAAATAACGAATAACAAATAACGAATAACGACCCGCAACAATGCCCGATATGATGACATCTTCCGATCCGTTGATCCGCAAGCTGGACGAACTGGCCCAGCGCCATGATGCGTTGCAGGCGCAGCTGAACGACCCGGCGTTTCTGGCGGATCATCAGAAAATGATCGCCGCCAGCCGGGAGGCGGGACGGTTGGGCGGAATCGTCGAGCAATACCGGCTTTATCAGAAAGCGGCCGGGGAGGCGGCGGAACTGGAGGCGCTGGCGGGCGGGGGCGATGCGGAGATGGCGGAGCTGGCGGCGGCGGAGCTGCCGGAGGCGAAGGAGAAGGCGCAGCGGCTGATGGAGGAGCTGAAGGATGAGTTCCTGGCCGCGGAGGACAACGCGATCGATTCCTTCTTCATTGAGATCCGTGCCGGAACGGGGGGGGATGAGGCGGCCTTGTTCGCGGGGGATTTGTTTGAGATGTATCGGCGTTACTGCGACCATCATGGGTGGAAGCTGGAGGTGTCGGACTTCTCGCCCTCGGAGCGCGGGGGGTTCAAGGAGGCGATTGTCCATGTGAACGGGACGGGGGCGTATCGGCACCTGCAGTTTGAGGCCGGGGGGCACCGGGTGCAGCGGGTGCCGGAAACGGAAACCCAGGGGCGGATTCACACCTCGGCGGCGACGGTGGCGATCTTGCCGGAGATGCCGGATGTGAAGATCGAGATCAACCCGAAAGATGTGGAAGAATCGGGCTGTCGCGGGGGCGGGCCGGGGGGGCAGGACGTGAACAAAGTAGAGGCGGGGTGGCAGTTGTTTCACAAACCCTCGGGCATCCGCTTCAAGATGACGGAGCACAAGTCGCAGGCGCAGAACAAGGAGCGGGCCTGGGCGCTGTTGCGGGCGACGCTGTATGAGGCGGAACAGGCCAAGCAGCAGGCGGCGCGGGGGGCGGCGCGGCGGTCGATGATGGGCTCGGGGGACCGGTCGCAGCGCATCCGGACGTACAACTTTCCGCAGAACCGTTGCACCGACCATCGGCTAGGGGGCGAAGGCGGCGGGGAGAAGAATTTCAATCTGGACCAGATCATGCAGGGCAACATGGAGCCGCTGATCGAGGCGCTGCTGGAATTGGACAAGCGGCAGCGGCTGGAGAACCTGTAGGCTGGGCCGGCGACGCCGCAGCGGCCTCAGCGAGGCCGCCTACAGAACCGACCGGCGGCCTCTCAGGCGGCAATTAAGCGAGGACGCGGCGAGGTAGGGCTTTGGCGGCTTCCAGGGCCTGGGGGAGTTGGGCGGGGTCTTTGCCGCCGGCCTGGGCCATCTGCGGCCGGCCGCCACCGCCGCCGCCGGTGGTTTTGGCGGCCTCGCGGACCCAGTCGCCGGCTTTTAATCCCTTGGCAATCAGATCATCGCTGACGGCGGCGACGAAACTGACTTTACCCCCCCCTGCCGCCGCCAGAAGCAGGCCGTGGCTGGGGGCTTTTTTACGCAGGGAATCAATCAGGGCGCGGAGGTCGGCGTCGGCGGCGCTGGGCACCTCGGCGACGATGATCGTGCCACCGGCGAGGGTGTCGGCCTGCTGGAGCAGGTCGGCGGCCGTGGATTGAATGTCCAGCCTGGGGCCGGCGGCGGCGGTGGATTTTTCAAAGGCCTTTTGGCGGGACTGAAGCTGGACGAGGGCGGCCTGGGCGCGCCGGCGGGCCAGGAGGGGCAGGGTCGCCTCGCCGAGCATCTTCTGAATGGCGGCGATCTGGGGGGCCAATTGGGCGTCGGGGGCGGCGGTGGCCGCTTTGATCGCGGCATCAAGGTCCCCGGCGGCGTTGGCGGCCTGGCGGGCCGGCTCTCCGGTGAGGGCGACGATGCGGCGGATGCCCTTGGAGACGGATTCCTCGGCCGTGATGGCAAAGGCGTCGGCCTGGGCGCTGTCGGCCAGATGGGTGCCGCCGCAGAATTCGATGGAAAATTCGCGCCATTTGGGATTGGCGGGGTCTTTCAGGAGGTCCTCAACCGGCACGCCGACGGAGACGACACGGACCAGCGGCGGATATTTTTCGCCGAAGACGGCGCGCAGGCCGTTGATTTTCAAAGCCTGGGCCTGGGGGGCTTCTTTGGCGTGGACGGGCAGCCTGCGGGCAATGGCAGCGTTGACCAGTTCCTCCACCTTGGCAAGCTGGTTCTCCTCCAGCGCCTTGGGGTGGGAGAAGTCGAAGCGGAGCTTTTCGGGATCGACCAGCGAGCCTTTCTGCTCAACGCCATCGCCGAGGACTTCGCGGAGGGCCCAGTTGGCCAGGTGCGTGGCGGTGTGGTTTTTCCGCGTCTCCTCGCGGAGGGGGCTGAGGCGGGCTTCGACGGCATCGCCCAGCTTGAGGCGGCCGGACTGAACCTGACCGATGTGCAGGATGTAGCCGGCGACAATTCGGGTGGTCTGGACTTCGAAGCGGAACGTCAGCTTGCCGCCTTCAGCAGATTCCGCCAGTGAGGGCGCTGGCGGCACGATTGCGCCGCTGTCGCCGACCTGGCCGCCCATTTCGGCATAGAAATTGGTGCGATCGAGCAGGAGGGCGATGCGGGTTTGGGGGGTGTCGTCGGCATCGACGGCATCGCGCAGGTCGAAGCCATCCCAGATGGCGGCGACGGTGGCCTGGATCGGCTCACCAGCGTATTTGGCGGTGTCGTCGGTGGGCTTGACCCCCCTGCTGTCCAGGGCGGCGACGACATGCGGCGGGAGTTCGAAGACGGCGGCCTCGGTCTCCTTGCCGCCGGTGCGGGCAAGGTGGCGGGCCTGGTCCATCAGCTTTTCGTACCCTTCGATATCGACGGTCATCCCGCGCTCCTGGGCCATGATCTGGGTCAGGTCGATGGGGAAGCCGTAGGTGTCGTGGAGTTGGAAGGCATCGGCGGCAGGGATGCGGTTGGCCGAGCCGACGCGTTTGGCGGCCTCCTCGAACAGGGCGATGCCCCGGTCGAGGGTGCGGCCGAAGCTGGCCTCTTCATCGAGGATAATGTCGGCGATGTTTTGCGGGTTTTTCTTCAGTTCCGGGAAGGCCTCGCCCATGGTTTCGACGACGATGGGGACGAGCTTGTGGAGGAAGGGGTCTTTCAGATTCAGGTGCTGGCGGCCGAAGCGAACGGCGCGGCGGAGAATGCGGCGCAGGACATAGCCGCGGCCTTCGTTGCTGGGGACCGCGCCATCGGTCAGGGCGAAGGTGAGGCAGCGGATGTGGTCGGCGATGACGCGGAAGGCGATGTCGTGGCGGAGTTGGGGGTTGGCCGACTCGGCGGCGGGGTCGGCGGCGTTGGTGGCGGGGAACTGGCCGGTGTATTGCAGGCCGGTCATTTGGCTCAGGGCGGCGAAGTAGGGTTCCCAGAGGTCGATGGCGTAGTTGTCGCTCTTGTCCTGCAGGACCTGGCAGATGCGTTCAAAGCCCATGCCGGTGTCCACGTGGCGCTGGGGCAAGGGCGAGAGGGAGCGGTCGGCGTTGCGGTTGTACTGGATGAAGACCAGGTTCCAGATTTCCATGACGCGCGGGTCGTCGCCGTTGACCTGGGGGCCGCCGGATTTATCGGGGGTGCGGTCGATGTAAATTTCGGTGCAGGGGCCGCAGGGGCCGGTCTCGCCCATCTCCCAGAAGTTGTCCTTGCCGAAGTAGTGGATGTGGTCGTCGGGCAGATGGGCGATTTCCTTCCACAACTGGGCGGCCTCGGTATCGCGGGGGACGCCGCCGGCTTCATCTCCCTCAAAGCAACTGACGTGGAGGCGGGTGGGATCGAGCTTCCAGACCTGGGTGAGCAGTTCCCAGGCCATTTCGATGGCGCCTCGCTTGAAATAGTCGCCAAAGGACCAGTTGCCGAGCATTTCGAAGAAGGTGTGGTGGCGGCGGGAGCGGCCGACGTCGTCGAGATCGTTGTGCTTGCCGCCGGCGCGGATGCACTTCTGGGTGTTGGCAGCGCGGACGTAATCGCGCGTCTCCTGGCCCAGGAAGATGGGCTTGAACTGGTTCATGCCGGCGTTGGTGAACAGGAGGGTGGGGTCATCGTGGGGGACGACGGGGGAGGAGGGGACGAAGGTGTGGCCGTGCTTCTGCACGAAGAAGTCGAGGAACTGGCGGCGAATCTGCTGTGAGGTCATGTTTGGCTCAATGGCTAAGGGGCCCGGGGGTATTATTTGCAAGCGGGG
>JBIQLO010000016.1:0-30672 GCA_044464175.1 Planctomycetaceae bacterium
ATCGCCGGAGGAGGCGACAGGGCCTGCTATAGCTGCAGGACATCGCCCATGCCATAGCGGCCGGGGGTGCGGGTGGCCAGCCAGCGGGCGGCGGCCAGCGCGCCGCGCACGAAGGTGTCGCGGTTGGTCGCGACATGGGTCAGCTCCAGCCGTTCACCCAGGGCGGCGAAAAAAGCCGTGTGCCGCCCCACCTCATCGCCGATGCGCAGGGCGTGCATGCCGATGTCGCCGCGCTGGCGCATCACCTCATCCCCGTGGCGGTCGAAGACCAAGGCTTCCCTGGTCTTGCCGGTGGCTTTCAAGATCGCCTCGGCCAGGCCCATGGCCGTGCCCGAGGGGGCGTCCTTCTTGAAGCGATGGTGGCCCTCGACAATCTCGATGTCGTAATCCTCCCCCAGCTTCTTCGCCACCTCTGCGGCGAGCTTAAACAGGAGATTGACGCCCAGGCTCATGTTGGGCGCCTGCAGGATGGGAATCTCCCTGGCCGCCTCGTCGATGGCGGCATGGTCGGCGTCGCTCAGGCCGGTCGTGCCGATGACGATCGCAATTTTGCGGTCGCGGCAGGTCTGCAGCCACTGGCGCATGGCAACGGGAACGGTGAAGTCGATTAACACCTGCGGATTTGCCTGCAAATCGGCCGAGATCGCCACGCCGATCTTCCCCACCCCGGCCACTTCCCCCGCATCCTCCCCCTGCCGCGGACTGTCCGCGCGTTCGACGGCCGAGACAACTTTGAGGTCCCCGGACTGAGAACCCAGCGCAACCAGCCGCATCCCCATGCGACCGGCCGCTCCTGTGATGGCGAGATTAGTCATGATCGTGCTCATTTCCTGTGTGTTGTTTCGGTCTGGTGGCGGCAGGACGGCTCTGGTGATATCCATGTCGCGGTGGCTGTCCGGAAGCGAACCACCCGCTGCCAACCGCGACCGCCTTTCCGTCTTTAAACCAGACGACGACCGGCCGAATCACTCCGGAGCCCCACAGCTTGTCCTGGGGCGCGAAAAGATGAAATTCTCGATGATTTAAATCCATGCCTTTGGATTGAAGTCTTCCAAGCGTTTCATCCACCGCCGCCGCGGTTTCACCCAGCCGAATTTGAAACGGATCATATTGATCCCGAAGGCTTTTGTCATGGGCGGCAATGAGCAGACGAAACGGAAGATGCACCGGCAGCAGCGCCGCCTCAATCACCACCGCCGGAATGCGCCACGGCGCCATCCAGTTGTCCCCGCCATAACCGCCTTCGACGATCTCCCGCAATTGCGGCTCAGTCAGTGCCGGGGCGTTGAAGACTCGGCGCGCGCCCCGCATCAGGTCTTTGTAGTGCAGTAAATCGAGCTGATCTCCTGAACCTCCATAGCTCATCTGCTCCGGGATCGCCTTACACACTTTCAGCAGGCGATCATTTTTGAAAAGCAGCAGAACCTTAAATGCCCCCCCTCCTTTCTGGTCAATTTCATAAGCCGCGCACCGCACATTTCCGTCCTCGAAAGCCACAGTAAATTGATGCTCTGGCCGTGGCAGATGCGCCTGCTCGATTTCCTTGAACGTCTTGCCGATGGGGAAAGGCACCATATCCTCCACCTCGAGCCTGTTGGAACAGCCAGCGCAGGCCAGCAGCCAGACGATGGCGCAGCGGAGTGCGATTCCCTTGGAAATCAGGAGCTTGCGGAGCGGGCCGTTCATGGCGGAATTCACCTTACCCAATGGCGCACGCACTCGAAAGCAAAAAAACCATTCATTCCACGCGTCGACGCGCGAGGGGCTCACTCTTCAAGGGAACATATTTCATCCATGATGCAAGCCGCCAGGAGATTTCCTGTTTCTGAATCTCTTACCATGCGAGCCGCTTCACCAGCAGCAGTAGGGCCGTGACGAGGGGAGAACGACGGGGACATCGGTGGCGCGGCTTTGCAAAGCTTCAGCGGCCGTGGCACGCAATAGCGTGCCCTACCCATGCTCATGCGATAAACAAGTAACAATGTTCATTTCAGCGCTGCCAGAATGGAGTCCAGGTCGTCCGCCACCGGAACCGGCGGATTCGACAGCCGCCCGTGCGGTGTTTCCTTGGGGGCCTGCTCCTGGGCGCTCTTCATGTCCACCCCCGTGTGGTATTTCACAGTCGCGTTGGGGTCCTTCAGCTCATGGCCGGTGAGGATACAGACAACGCGCTCATCGGGCCCGATCACCTTTTCACCCAGCAGCTGGTGCAGCCCCGCCACGCTGGCGGCGCTGGCCGGTTCGCAGCCGAAGCCCCACCGCGCGACCATCGCCCGGTGCTCCAGAATCTCCTCATCGCTCACCTGCCGCACCACCCCGTCCATCACATCCAGCGCCCGCAGCGCCTTGGGCAGATTCACCGGCCGGCTGATCTCGATGGCGCTGGCGATGGTGTTGGCGTGATAGTTCGCCTCATCCATGCCGGCGTACAGTCTCTGGATCGCCCCCGCGTCATACCGCCCGCCGTTCCAGCGGATGTTCTGGCGCGTGTAAATTTCATAAAGCGTATTGGCGCCGGTGGCGTTGATGACGGCCAGGCGGGGAATCTTCTTGATCAGCCCCAGTTCCTTCAGTTCCATGAACGCCTTGCCGAAGGCCGAGCAATTGCCCAGGTTGCCGCCGGGCACGATCACCCAGTCGGGGCTTTTCCAGTCGCTGGCCTCGAGGATGCGGTACATGATGCTCTTTTGCCCCTCCAGGCGGAAGGGGTTGACGGAGTTCATCAGGTAGATGCCCACCTCGGGCCGGTCCACCGTGATTTGGCGGATGCGGCGCAGGCAATCGTCAAAATCCCCCTGAATCTGGAGCGTCAGCGCGCCGTAGTCCAGGGCCTGGGAGAGCTTGCCGAAGGAGATCTTGCCGCTGCCGATGAAGACGATCCCCCGCATCTGCGCCAGCGATGCAAACATCGCCAGGGAGGCGCTGGTGTTCCCCGTGGAAGCGCATGCCACCTTATCCGCCCCCACCATCCGGGCATGAGTGAAGGCGGCCGTCATCCCGTTGTCCTTGAAACTGCCGCTGGGGTTCAGCCCCTCATACTGCAACATCAGCCGCCCCGGCGTCATCCCCAACTGTTTGGCCAGCAAATCCGCCTGCTGCAGCACCGTCCGCCCCTCGCCGATGGTGACGATCTCCTCCTCCGTGCGATAAAACGGCATCAACTCCCGAAAGCGCCAGACGCCGGAGAAATCGTGCTGCCCCTGCGAGCCGAGCCCCTTGGTGCTCCAGCGGTGTTCAAAAAAGTTGAGGCTCTTGGGCACGCTCAGGCGCGACCAGTCATAGCGGATGTCCAGCAGCCCCCCGCACTGCGCGCACGCCACGCGCACCTCGTCGATGCCGTATATTGCCCCGCAATCGGGGTGAATGCACTGCTGGTAGGCCGAATCGCTCATGGAAAATAAGGTAGGTCCTCCCGCCTCCGACGTCAAAACCGGACGGCCGGCGCGGTCGCCTGTTTTCCATTATCCCGTTTCCATTTACCATTCAACCCAATGCCTCACGCTTCCAAAAATCCGACCACCCACTGGGGCTCCGTCGCCGATTGGTACGACCAGCTCGTCGGCGAGGGCGGTTCGGAATACCACCGCCACGTAGTTTTGCCGGGGGCGCTGAAGTTACTGAAGCTGCGGCCCGAAGAGACGTTTCTCGATGTCGCCTGCGGCCAAGGGGTGCTGTGCCGGCTGGCCCAGCGGCAGGAAGCGGCCGTCACGGGCGTCGATGCCGCCCCGGAGCTGATCGCCGCCGCCCGGCGGCACGGGCCGCCCAACATCCGCTATGAGGTGGCCGATGCCCGGCGGCTGGAATTTTTGCCCGAAGCCGGTTTCAGCGCCGCCGCCTGCATCCTGGCCATTCAGAACATCCATCCCCTGCCGCCCGTTTTTGAAGGAGTGGCCCGGGCGCTTCGATCCGGCGGGCGGTTCGTGCTGGTGATGATGCACCCGGCCTTTCGCGGGCCCAAGGAGACCGCCTGGGGTTGGGATGAGGCGAACAAAACGCAGTATCGGCGCGTGGACCGATACCTCCTGCCGCGCAAGGCGCCGATCGTCACGCATCCCGGGAAAAAGGGTGGGGAGTACACCTGGTCGTTTCACAGGCCGCTGGAGACATATGTCAAAGCCCTGGTCCGCACCGGGCTGCTGATCGACGCCCTGGAGGAATGGCCCAGCCACAAGAGCAGCGCCCCCGGTCCGCGGGCGGCGGCCGAAAACAGCGCTCGCAAGGAAATCCCGATGTTCCTGGCCCTGCGCGCCCTGAAGGCTTGCCCCTGATTCAATTTTCCCCACAATGCCCTGATCCGGGCGATTGAGTCCGGCAATCTTTCTCGCCTTCACGAAAGGACACAATCATGGCGGACAACGATCAAAACGAAACGCAGCAGCATCAGGTGCAACAGGGACAGGTGCAGGTGCTTCTGGATGAGCGGGACATGCGGACCGTCTACTCCAACGCCTATCGCATCCACTCGGCGGCCGAGGAAGTGGTCGTCGATCTGGGCTTCAACATGCCCAACCCCAACAATCCCACCCAGGACCCGCAGCAGCCCCCACAGCAACTGCTCTTTAAGATCAACGACCGGGTCATCATGAGCTACGGCAACGCCAAGCGCTTGGCCTTGTCGCTTCAGCAACTGGTCAAGCGCTACGAGCAGCAGTTCGGCGAGCTTCCCCTTCAGCCCGGCCCGCGTCGGGCCTGACAAAGCGGCCGGTCAGCCGGCGGCCTTGCGTTGCATCGCCGCCGGCAAGACCCCCGCCGCCTCGGGGGCGAACAGGTCGATCACCGGGCGCTCGTGCCACAATTGCCACTGTGCGCGGCGGCGGGCGGCCTGGAGGGGGGAAAGATCGGCGATGATGGCGGCGTCGAAGATCATGCGTCGGGCCGCCTCATCGGGAATGATCGGAATGTTGCGATACCGCCGGCCCGAAGCGGCCAGCGTGGAATCGGCAATCGCCAGAATGCGTAATCCGCAGGCTCTGGCGGCCAGATAGTAAGCCGGCAGGTTCTTGCCGCAGTCGATCAGGAGAATCGTCCGCAACTTATAATCGGCTTTGGCCTGGCGCATGCGGCGTTCGGTTTCCGCGACCTTGGCGAAGGCTTCAAAAGTGCGGTTGGTAATTGCCTGACGCGGCGTGCAGGCCGCCAGCAGCAACCCCTCCAGCAGCCCGCGCCGAAAGGCGGCATTCTGCCCGTTGGCCTGAGCGATCCACCAGTAGCGCTGCATCCAGTCCATCCCGTAGGGGAGCATCCAGCGCCAAGGGAACCGGCGGGCAACCAGCAGCAGGTTGTTGCGCGTCTCCAGCCGCATGGCGTCATCAGAGGGGCGTGCCTGCGGCGCTTTCATGTGCAGGACGTGCAGATCCGAAAACCGCCGCACGTGCCACCCCCCTTCCATGAGGCGCAGCGACAGGTCGTACTCCTCGGCCTGCATGAAAAAGTCCTCCGGCAGCAGCCCCACCGCATCCAGCGCCTGGCGGCGGAAGGCCGTCCCGCACCCGATGAAGACCTCGGGATAGTCGCTGCATTCACGCGAGCCGTCGGGCCTGGAGACGGTAAAGACGGCCGCCCCCAGGCGGGGATCATTCTGAAAATGCTCAATCATCCGCCTCATGCACGAGGCGATCGGAAAGGAATCATCATCCAGCAACAGGATGTACTGCCCCCGCGCCTGCGCCAGGGCGACGTTTCGCGCCACGGCCCCGCGGTTGGTTTCCATCTCATACAGCCGCACGCGCGGAAAGCGCTGGCGCACCATCTGGGCCGAGCCGTCGGTGCTGGCGTTGTCCACCACAAGGATTTCCAGTTCCTCAGGCCGGGGCCAGATCGTCTCAAGCCGCTGCAGCGTCGTGCTCAGCACCTGGCGACGGTTGCGGCTGCACAGCACCACGCTGATGCGTACGGGAGCGGTCATGGAGACGCCCATTGTCCGGCCCAGTAGCGACACCTGCTGGCTGGCCGAGGCGGTGGCCGAGCAGTCGAGCATCAGGGGGCGGATCTTGCGAGCATGGCGTCGGAGGAGGGAGAGGGTTGGAGTCATAGTCGGTTCCTTGGTGGCCCGTTCCCGTTGGCTGCAACCGAGCGACGGGAACCGGCAAATGGGTTTGAATTTACGCCGCCACGGGCAAACCGTTTGCGGCCGGCATGCAGGGCGGACCTCCTCCGGAAGCTACGGGACATGCTCGGCACCTGCGCCTCCCACCCCCGTCCCACCAGGCGCGCAATACGGGATGGGGCCCATGCGCTCCATGCAGGGCCGCAGGCTCTGGGCCCGAGTGCGGATTGAAGCAACGATCGACGGATCGATCATGGGATCACCTGTCGCTCATATCGACCGATGACCCCTTTTATCCTGAGGGTTTTTGGGGGCGCGGGCTGTTGATTGCCGGCGAGCCTACTGCGCGCCGGTCAGATCGGTGATGGAGGTTTCGGCCGTCCAGGGCACGTCCGGGGGCGTGTAGGGAAGATTCTGGCCGGTGATCTGTTGATAAGCCCAGTGCGCGCTCCAGCGGGCCAGCGGATCGGTGTCGGTCTGGGCCAGCGATTTCAGGGCGTCGGCCGACGCGGTGACATGCCGGTGGCCCAGCCATTTGCAGGCTTCAAAGCGAGCGATGGCGGGATTGTCCTGCAGGTTGGCGATGATTTTTATCAGGACATCATTGGCCTTTTTATCATCCGGCGGAGTCAGGGCGCCCAGCGCCCAGACCGCCGCGGCCCGCATGTTCTCCGGCTCCTCCTGGCCGCTGCCGTTAATGATCCGCCAGACCTGGCGCATCGCGCCGGTGTATTTCATCTGTCCGACGGCGACGAGTGCGGCCTCCTCCGCATCGAGCGACACGGTGGAATTCATCAACGCCGCCATGGTGATCGGTGCCTTTTGCAGCAGCGGGACCAGCGGGGGACCGGCCTTGGGGTTGCCGATCCGCCCGAGCGAGCGGACGGCCTGGGTATAGAGATCCCAGTCCACCGGCGCATTGGGGCTCTTGGGATAATCGTGGATCAGGGCGATGTGATCCTCCAGGGCCGCCTCGGAGCGGTAATGGCCCAGCAGGAACGAGCCATCCTCCTTGCGCCGCTGGTTGCTCTCGTGCAGCAGCGTCACGGCCGCGGCGATGATCTGCTTGGTCATCGCATCCGAGGCGGAATGGCTCAGCGCCACGCGGGCGGCATCGTGCAGCGGCAGGTAGGGATCGTATAACTGCTTGACGAGCACATCGACCGCCTCGGGCAGCGGATGGGCGGCGAAAATGGCGCAGGCGGCCTGGCGGACGGTGGGATCGGCATCCTGATTCAGCAGATCCAGCGCCCGCTTCTGCTGCTCGGCGGGATTGGCCAGTTGCGCCATCGCCACCGTGGCATCGCGGCGGAGCGTCGGGTGCGGGTCGGCCAAAAAGGCGAGAATCGCCCCGGTCTGGCCCGTCGCCTTCATTCGCCCCAGGGCGGTGATGGCGGCCGACTGGAGGGTCAGGTCCTTGCTCTTGAGCAGAGGAACAATGGCGGCGGCCTGCTTCAGCGCCCGGAGCCGCCCCAGCGCCTTGACCGCCTCGGCCTTGAGCGCGGGCTTGAGCTTGGGAAGGGCGGAGGCAATTTCGGACGCGTTTTCCGGACGGGCCAGGCGCAGCGCCTCGATCACGACGCCGGACTCCTGATCCCCCAGCAGGGCCGCCACCA
Source organism: Planctomycetaceae bacterium (assembly GCA_044464175.1). Taxonomy (GTDB): domain Bacteria; phylum Planctomycetota; class Phycisphaerae; order Tepidisphaerales; family Tepidisphaeraceae; genus JBIQLO01. Next base: position 7,663 of record JBIQLO010000016.1, read on the forward strand.
CGGCGACCCGGGTGGCCTCATCGCTGGTCAGCTGCATGGCGGCTTTCAGGGCGGAGCGGCGGACAATGGGGCTCTGGTCCTTCAGAAGTTTCTGCACATCCGGGGCCAGGGAGGCATCGCCGATGGCGCCGGCCGCCTCCGCCGCGACGGCCCGGAGTGCCGGATCGGCGTCGGTCAGGAACGGACGGACGAACGCCGCCCCCTCTTTCAGGCGGCTCACGCCCAGTTCATGAAGGTAATGCGCCCGATCGGAGGTGATTTGGGAGCGTTGCAGCGCTTCGCCCAGGAGCTGCGCGGTGCGCGGCGTGGTGCGATTGGCGGGAATGCCGGGCGGATAATCAATGCCACGGCTTCCGTAATCGCTCGGCATCGTGGCGGGGCGCGTCGCCGGGGCCGCCCGCAGCCACGGCGCCAGCCAGAACGAGACAATCAAAAGCAGAATGGAAAGCTTTTTATCCATGACGAAGCAGGTAACTGAGGCGAATCCGCGACGCGATGATCATGACGAGGCACAGGCCGCCCATGAGCCACAGGTGCGCCGGGTACAAATGAGCGATCCGGGCGGCGACATCGGCATTGGCGCCACCGGGCAGGGGCAGTTGCGTCATCGCCATGACCAGGGGGCTGATGAAGGCGATGGCCGCCCCGGCGCTGGCCGAGAGCTGCTGTCCGGCGGCGAACCAGGCCAACAGCGGCAGCACGGTGATGGCGGCGGCGATCAGGTAGGCGGTCACCGTCGCGCGGGCGGTCCTGCTGATGAAGCTCGAGCAGGTGATGCCCAGCGTGCAGCAGAACAGGACCGCCAGCAGCACGATGGGGAGAATCCTCAGAAAGTAAACGCGATACCCCTCGTTGATGAACTGCAGGGCCCCGTAGGCCGGGATCAGCGCCAGCACCGGCAGCAGTGCCGGCAGGAGCGAGGGGAGGAGCTTGCCCCAGAAGATCTGCCGCCCGCCCAGGGGGCTGAGGCGGAGGATTTCGAAGGTGCCGCTTTCGATTTCAGAGCTGACCGCCGCGCTGGTGAGGCTGGGGACGACCAGCATGATCAGCCCCACCTGCAGCGCCACCAGCACCTGGGCGACATACAGCAGCAGGTCGCCGTATTCCGCGCCGCCGTAGAGGCTCATCACCGCCAGCGCCAGGGAGAGGAACAGCGCCCCGTAGAAAAGGCGGATCATCCAGCGCCATCCGGCCAGATTGCTTGTGCGGCGCTCCTTGGCAGCGATGGGATTGCCGCCGCCAAAGGGCTTGGGCGTCTTCTTCGGGTCGATCAGGAACATCACCCGCCGTCCGATGGACCGCTCTTCCTCACTGCCGGCCGGAGCGCCGAAGCCCTCGCTGCTGGAGGGGGGACGGCTCAGCTTCATCGAGACGATCCCAAAGCAGCCCAGGATGATGACCAATGCCACGGGAATATAGACCTGCCAGATGGGCAGAAGCTGCGCTGCCCCACCCGTTTCAATCATCTGCCCGCGGAACAGGGAGAGGGCCGCGGCCACCGGCGAGAGCGCGCGAACGTAATGCAGCGCCATGGCCGAATCCCCGGACTGGCTGGCGAGCATGATCGCCGCCGGCACCAGGACCACCCCGCAGACCGTCAGCACCACCGCGTAGGCGATCACCAGCGCCGTGGCGCTCTGGCGCGACAGGGCGGAAATGACCAGGGAGATGGCCGACAGGTACACCGCGCACACAACCAGCAGCGCATAGGCCCAAAGCAAATCCTCGCCGCGCATGTCCCCCCGCCACACCAGCAGCGCGGCAAAGGGAAGCCCGCACAACAGGAGGATGATCGGATAGGCCACCGCCACGCCGATCTTGCCCATGACGATCTGGAGCGGCTGGAGGCGGGAGGCATAGAGCATCTCCAGCGTGTTCGCCTCCTTCTCCCCCGTCAGCGCCACCGACGCCACCCCAGGAACGACCAGGATCAGCATGACGATCTGCCCCAGGACGAGCCCCAGCAGCAGGGCATCGCTGGTGCGCACCAGCGTCGGCGCATGCGTCCCCACCGCGATGGAGCCGCCGATGACGCCCCCCTGCGGCCAACTGGCCAGCACCATGACCGCCAGCACAAATACAAACGCGACCAGAACGGCGGCGATCCGCTTGAGGCGCAACAGTCCGAGTATGTCTTTTTGCAGGACGGGATTCATTGTTGGTTGGCAGTTGGCCGTTGGCGGCGGCCGGCATCTTGCTGCCAGCCGCCAGGCGCCAACTATTTCGTCAGACTCATAAACACATCTTCCAGATCCGCCTGGACTTCGTGGAAGCCCAGGACCGGCACGTTGTTCCGCATCAGGAGCAGCAGGGTCTGCGCCAGTTGCTGCTCGTCGGCCTCCACCTCATAACGCATCGTGCCATTGGCATGCTCGGCGTCCACCGGCTCCCAGACGCCCGGAGCGGCCGCCAGCGCCTCGCGGGCCCGGGCCGAGTCGCGCAGCACGTGAATTTCCATCACGCGCTTCTGGCGGATATCCCGCAGAATCTTCTGCACCGGCCCGGAGGCGATCAGTTTTCCGGCGTTGAGAATGCCGACGGTGTCGCAGACATCGGCCAGCTCGGGCAGGATGTGCGAGCTGACCAGCACCGCCTTGCCCATGTCGGCCAGTTGCCGCAGCAGCCGGCGCATGCCCACGCGGGCGCGGGGGTCGATCGTGGCGGCCGGCTCGTCCAGAATCAGCACCTGTGGATCGTGCAGCAGCGTCTTGGCGATGCCGACGCGCTGCTTCATGCCGCGCGACAGGCCTCCCATCAGCTTGTCGCGGAACTGCGTGCTTTCGGCGATCTCCAGGCAATGGTCGATCCGGTCCTTCCGCTGTTTTTTGGGAATGCGGTAGGCCGCGCAGAAGAAGTCGAGATACTCCCAGACCCGCAGCGTGGGATAGACACCGAAGTTGTCCGGCAGATACCCCACGCGCTGCTTGAGCAGGTCCTTGTTGCCGGTCACATCGGTGTCGGCCACGAGGGCGCGGCCCTCACTGGGATCGAGCAGACCGCAGAGGATGCGGAACGTCGTCGTCTTGCCGGCGCCGTTGGGCCCGATGTAGCCGTACACCTCGCCGCGATGGACGGTGAGGTTGAGATTGTCCAGGGCGACAAAATCCCCGTATTTCTTGGTCAGCCCCTCGGTCTTGAGAATGGGCGTTGAACGATCAATCGGCATGGATCACACCTGCTTTCTAGAACTACTTCACTTTCGCCGTCATCCCCGCCTCCAGATACCTGAACTGCCACTGGGAGACGATGTTCCCGCCGGCGCTCTGGGGAGAATGGACCTCCACCCGCAGCCAGAGGCGCCCCTGGGCGTCATAATCCGAGGGCTCCACCGCAAAGCTCACCTGGTGCCGCTCTACCGGATGCGTCCATTCGCCCACCACCTCGCCATTGGGATTGCCGTCGCGAACCAGCTTCCCGTTGCGCACCTGCCCGCGCCGAATGGTGAGGGTCTGCTGCGGGGCGTTGATGTCGAAATCCAGATTCACTCGCACCGGCTCCAGCCGCCCGATTTCCGCCGGCGCGGCAAAGCCAACCTGGAACGAGGTATCGAGGTTGGTCGCCAGCCAGCGGCCGCTTAACGGATCGTACTGCGCCACCCCCGTCCCGCCGGTCATCAGGCGGGTATAGGCCGCGTCGATTTTTACCGTCGAGCCGGCCGGGGAGGGCTCGATCCGCACCGGCAGGCGCACCATGCCCTCGCTGCGCATCGTCGCGCCGTCCGCCTGGGTCAGCGCAGGCGGCCTGGTCAGCCAGGCATCGATCTCCGGGCCCACCGTGGAGCGGCGTCCCATCGCGCCCGACTCCATCGGCGTGTGCAGCGCCTGCACCACCTGGCCGCGCCACTGGGCGATCTGGGACCGAATGACGGCGGCGTTGGTGTAATCCCCCTGGCCATTGCGCCGATCCGGAATCACCTGCGCCGGGCCATCCTGCAAATCGTTCAGGCTGAAAATCGCCCGGCCCCACAGCCACAGCGGCGAGAGCAGGGTCTGGCCGGTCTGGTTGTCGATCGACAGCGTCAGCCCCTTTTCCCCGAAGCGGGCGGTCGCCGAGGCCTTGAGATCGGCCGGCGCCGAGCCGTCGCTCTGCCACACCCGCTCCACACGCAGCGCCCGCACCTGGGCGGCCGGCACGGCAAAGGGCTTTTCCCGCACGATCGGCCGGTTGTCCCCCGAGACGATGGGGCGAATCAATACCCCATCCCGCGCAGCGCGGATGGAAAAGTCATTGCTGTCCTTACCCACGTAGGCGGTGACTTCGCGCTGATGGCCCCCACCCTCCGGCGCGATCTCCATCACCGACAGGCTTGAGCCCATCAGCGACTGCCGCCCGGTGCGGACCATGGTCCACCCCACCAGGGCGACCGACACCACCACCGCCACCCCCACCGCCACCGCAAAAGCGCCCGGCCGGCGCGCGCCGGTGAAGGCCAGCTGCGCCGCCAGCACCAGCAGGACAAAGCCCCCGGCCAGGATGGCGGCCGCTGTCCAGGAGGCGGTCGGCTTGCCCAGCCGCCCCGCCACCAGTTCCACGCGCTGGCTGTGCAGGGCGGTCGATTGCCAGTGGGTCGCCGGCACCTGGGTATTGAGCAGCCGTTGCCAGATGGCGCCGGCCCGCTTGTCATGGGTGTCGAGGGCGGCCACCGGGAAACTGGTGAAGATAATGCGCCCCTGTCCCAGGGCCCGCCAGGCGGCATGGACATAATGCTCATCCCGCACGATGACGTGGCTGCGATCGGCCCCCTCATGCGAAGCAACCGCCTCGGCCATCCGCACATACCCCAACAGCTTCAGCGGATTTTTGGCATGCCCCCGCTCCTCGATCCGGTTGTTCAGACGATACCCCACCAACTCCACCGGCAGATATGGCGCGATCCAGCTTTCCGACACCTGGTCCCGGGCCCGCGGCGCGGCGACCACCAGATTCCCCCCGGCCCGCACAAACCGCAGCAGCGCCTGACGCTGGGCCGCGTCCAGATGGTCCGGGTTCCCCTCCCCCAGCAGCACGAACCGGCAGGCCGCATAACCCGCATCGCTGCGCGGGGCGGATTGGGCCGGAATCATCGCCGAGAGGATCGGCTCATTGAGCAGCCCGCTCAGCTGGGTGCACAGATCCTGCAGCGAATCGGCATCATTGGCCGCCGCCGAGGGGCGGCTGGGCTGATCCTCCGGCGCCGGCTCACTGCCCGGCTCGCCGGCGTTGATTTGAAGAAACACCCACCCCGGATGGGCCGTGTCGCCGGTCGCCTCCTTGCCCGAGGCCCAGGAGGCGATCCCCAGCACCGGCACGCGGGCCAGCCACGCCCCGGACTGCTCGCGCCACTGGATGGTGGCCAGCGGCTCGCCGGGCTTGACCTGTCCCCACTCCTTCCCGCCGCGCGTCTGCGCGGGCACATAGCCGTAGGCCCACACCTTCACCTGGCTGTGGGCCGGCACCGTCACCGGCACCTCGAAATCGGCCGACACCTCCTTCGACTCCACCGGCCAGACGCCCCACCCCTGGATGTCGCGCCCGCTTCGGTTGACGAATTCCAGCTGAATCGGCAGCCACGTCTCCGGCGGGAAGACCGCGCCGTAGGGCAGGCTGGCGTTCAAGACCTGCTCCTGCGACTGCGCAAACGATGCAGCCCCCCCCCACCCGCAAATCAAGCCACAGAAAATAAGAAGCGTCCAGAGCCTCGAATACCGCATCATGAGAAAATCCCGCTCAATCACCTCCAACCCGACAGGTTCCCGTTGGCCGCCCAGTCTACCACTTCGCCTCTGACTCGCCAAATTAAAGGCAAACTCCCAACCGACGGCCAGCGGGGCAACCCCTCATCCAGTACGCGGCCTCCCTGCGGCCGGGGCGACGCCGCCCCCGCGCCCGCCCTTGCCTCCGCCGCCCCAGCGGGTACACCAGTCAAGCCGCCATGAACCTTTATCTGGCCCGCCATCTCGCCCTGGACCTGATGCGCCAACACGGCCTGCACGACTGGCGCTTTGCCTTCGACCACGCCCGCCGCCGTTTCGGCTCCTGCCGCAGCGGGCCCAAGCTCATCACCCTCTCCAAACCCCTGACGTTCCTGAATGATGAAGCGCAGGTGCGCGACACCCTCCTGCACGAGATCGCCCACGCCCTGACCCCCGGCGACGGCCACGGCCGGCGCTGGAAAGCCATGTGCCGGAAACTGGGCGCCACTCCCCAGCGCTGCTACAGCGATCGGGAGGTCCTCTCACCCCCCCGCCGCCCCGCCCCCTACCGGATGAGCTGCCTCCGCTGCGGGTGGCAGATCGACCGCCACCGCCGCCCGCGCCGGCCGCTGGTCTGCCGCCGCTGTCGCACGCCGGTGCTCTTTGAGGCCAAGGCCCCGGCCGGAAGTCTCCCCCGCCCCCGGCAAAATTGACACCCCCAATACATCCCCTATACTTCGCCCCTCTTCCGCGATGAATGGAACAACCGAAGCGGAATCCGAGAGATACCCACTATTTATCAACCTACCTTCAGAAGGAGATCGTCATGGCTCGTCAGGCCAAAAAAGCCGCCCCATCCAAGTCCCGCACCCGCCCCGCCCGCAAGGCCGCCCCCGCCAGGCGGACCAAGCGCGTCTACTTCTTCGGCAATGGCAAGGCCGAAGGTCGGGCGACCATGAAGGCGCTGCTGGGCGGCAAGGGGGCGAACCTGGCCGATATGACGCTGGTCCCCCTGCCCGTGCCGCCGGGGTTCACGATTACCACCGAGACCTGCGCCGACTATAACAACCTGGGGCAGAAGCTCCCGGCCGACCTGATGGACCAGGTGCGGACGAACCTGGCCAAGACCGAGAAGGCCACCGGCAAAAAGTTCGGCAACCCCAAAAACCCCCTGCTCGTCGCCTGCCGCTCCGGCGCGGCCGTCTCCATGCCGGGGATGATGGACACCGTCTTGAACCTGGGCCTCAATGACGAGGTGGTCGAGGGGCTGGCCAAGCTCACCGGCAACGAGCGCTTCGCCTACGACAGCTACCGCCGCCTGATCAACATGTTCGGCGACACCGTCATGGGGGTCGATCACGAGCATTTCGAGCATGAGCTCAGCGCTGTGAAGGAGGCCAAAGGCGCCCAGCAGGACACCGACCTGAGCACCGCCGACCTGAAGGAGGTCGTCGAGCGCTACAAGCGCGTCTACCGCGAGCACGTCGGCGAGGATTTCCCGCAGGAGCCGCTGGTGCAGCTGGAGCACGCCATCGAGGCGGTCTTCAAGAGCTGGATGAGCGACCGCGCCATCCGCTATCGCCAGATCAACGACATCCGCGGCCTCCAGGGCACCGCCGTCAACGTCCAGTCGATGGTCTTTGGCAACATGGGGGATGACTCGGCCACCGGCGTCGCCTTCACCCGCAACCCCAGCACCGGCGAGAACAAGTTCTACGGCGAATTCCTCATCAACGCCCAGGGCGAGGACGTCGTCGCCGGCATCCGCACCCCCATCCCCTGCGAGCAGATGGGCAAGTGGAGCAAAAAGAGCTGGCGCGAGCTGCTCAACATCAAGAACGTCCTGGAGAAGCGCTACAAGGATGTGCAGGACTTCGAGTTCACCATCGAGCGCGGCAAGCTCTACATGCTCCAGACCCGCACCGGCAAGCGCACCGCCCCGGCGGCGGTGAAGATCGCTGCCGACATGGTCAAGGAGAAGCTGATCGACCAAAAGACCGCCGTCCTGCGCATCGACCCGGCCAGCCTCGATCAGCTGCTCCACCCCACCTTCAACCCCAAGGCCGACAAGACCGTCCTGACCAAGGGGCTGCCCGCCTCGCCGGGGGCGGCCGTCGGCAAGATCGCCTTCACCGCCGAGGAGGCCGAGCAGCGCGTCGCGGCGGGGGAGAAGATCATCCTCGTGCGCCGCGAGACCGAGCCGGCCGACATCGGCGGCATGCACGTCTCGCGCGGCATCCTCACCAGCACCGGCGGCATGACCAGCCACGCGGCCGTGGTCGCCCGCGGCATGGGCACCCCCTGCGTCGCCGGGGCCGGGGCGCTGCGCATCGACGCGGCCAAAAAGCAGCTCAGCGTCAACGGCAAGACCTTCGGCACCGAGGATTGGATCAGCCTCGACGGCTCCACCGGCGAGGTGATGGCCGGGCAGGTCCCCACCATCGAGGCCCAGCTCACCGGCCCCTTCAAGACGATCATGCAGTGGGCCGACCAGTACCGCAAACTCGCCGTGCGCACCAACGCCGACACCCCCCACGACGCCACCGTCGCCCGCCAGTTCGGGGCCGAGGGGATCGGCCTGACCCGCACGGAGCACATGTTCTTCGACCCCCAGCGCATCCGCCACATGCGCCAGATGATCCTGGCCACCGACACCGAGTCGCGCCGCAAGGCCCTGGAAAAGCTGCTCCCCTACCAGCGCGAGGATTTCGTCGGCATCTTCAAGGCGATGAAGGGGCTGCCGGTCACCGTCCGTCTGCTCGACCCCCCGCTGCATGAGTTCCTGCCGCACAACGAGAAGGACCAGGCGGAACTGGCGGCCGAGCTGGGCCTCACCCTGGAGCAGGTGCACGCCCGCGTGCAGCAGCTGCACGAGGCCAACCCGATGCTGGGCCACCGGGGCGACCGCCTGGCGATCACCTACCCCGAAATCCTCCAGATGCAGGTGCGGGCGATCATCGAGGCCGCCTGCCAGTGCAAGAAGGAGCGGATTCAAGTCCTGCCGGAGATCATGATCCCCCTGGCCGGCACCAAGGCGGAGCTGGACTATCTGAAAAAATTCACCGTCGAGACGGCCGAGGCGGTCATGCAGGAGCGCGGCGTGAAGGTGGATTATCTCTACGGCACGATGATCGAAGTGCCCCGCGCCGCCCTGACGGCCGATGAGATGGCCCGCACCGCCCAGTTCTTCAGCTTCGGCACCAACGACCTGACGCAGATGACCTTCGGCTACAGCCGCGATGACATCAACAGCTTCCTGCCGGACTACCTGGAGAAGGAGATCCTCCCCCGCGACCCCTTCCAGAGCATCGACGTCGAGGGCGTGGGGCAACTGGTCCGCATCGCCGTGCAGAAGGGGCGCAGCGTCAACAAGAGCCTCAAGTGCGGCATCTGCGGCGAACACGGCGGCGACCCCAAGAGCGTTGAGTTCTGCCACAGCGTCGGCCTGAACTACGTCAGCTGCTCCCCCTTCCGCGTCCCCATCGCCCGCCTGGCCGCCGCCCAGGCGGCCATCAAGGACGGCAAGGCCAAGCGCAAATAAGAGGGTTCACCACAGAGACACAGAGGGCACGGAGAGGATTTTTTCGATATCCTTCTCCGTGCCCTCTGTGCGTCTGAATGGTGGCAAATTCTCATCGGGTGCCACAGGTCGGCGTACCCGCAGACCTGTGCGCTCGGCGTGGCATCCGGCGCGATCGAACCACCAAGCCACCAAGACACGAAGCGGTCCCATTTGGCCCAGATGGGGCACCGATGGACACGGATTTTTGTCTGTCGTTTTGCCCGTGCCGGAGAAGTGCATTCTGTAGGGTCCGCACCCCGTGCGGACCGACTCGGCGCAAAACATTCCCTCGCCTAAGAGGTCCGCAGAGGGCTGCGGACCCTGCTGACTGTGCGTTTGATGGGGCACCCGGCGGCGGCTTAAAGACGCCAGAGGGCACAGAGAAGGAGAATAAATAATTCCTCTCTGTGCCCTCTGTGTCTCTGAGGTGATTTTTCCGCTCACGAACCTCACGCGGCCTTGCGGATCATCGGCAAACTGCCGCCGGCGGCGCCCGCGCCGCCGGTGCCGAACTGCACGAGGAACTGGTTGGCCAGCCCCTGCTTGTCCGAGCGCACGGCGGTGATGGTGTAGGTCACGCTGGCCGATCCGGCCGGGAGGGTGGTGTCGGTGAAGCGCCGCTCCCCGACGCTGCCCAGCAGGACCGTCGCCCCGCTCCCATCCGTGCGGCGGATCTCATAGCGCACGCCCGCCCCGTCGGCCGGGTTGAGGCACTTCCAGCTCAGCCCCAGGCTCCCGCCGGCGCGCAGCTGCACCTCGGCGTCATACGGCTTGCCGGGGGCGGGCAGGGGGGCGGGAATCTTGGGCGGGGGAATCTGCGCCGTGGCGTAGACCTGGTCCAAGGCGGTGGTCTGGGCGAAGGCTCGGATGGTGCGCACGAAGTTGCCCCCCCGATCGCTCATGGCGGCGTAGGCGGACTTGAACTCCACCTCCCGGGCGCGGGCCGCGGCGCGGGCGGCCTGGAGGGCTTGATACTTCAGCTGCACATCGCCCACCTCCTCGGAAAAGGCCGTCGCCGCCGTCGGCTCCAGGCCGATCTGGGCGGCGTTGAGACCCCACACCGGCGCGCGCAGGGCGTACCACGCCAGGCGGTCGGAAATTTTCTTCGGGACGGTGCTCATGACGATTCTCCTTGGGGCCGTCGCCCGCGGGCAACCGGCCTCCTGCAAGATTCCGCCGAACCCGCCGGGCCTTGTCCCGGCTTCGCGGCGTCCCCCCCTACATCGCCCGCCCTCACCCCCCGCTTAACCGGAATAATCGCTTTTTTGTAATTTTTTTACCATCCCCCCGTCACAAATACGCCCGTCCCGGCCCCTTTGACGGCCGTCCCGACCCGTTTGACGGCCGTACCAACCCCTTTGACGGCCGTACCAAGTCTTTTGACGGCCGTTCCAAACCCCTTGACGGCCGTACCAAGTCGTTTGACGGCCGTACCAAACCCCTTGACGGCCGTACCAAGTCCTTTGACGGCTGTCCGGCAGCGACGGATCACCCTCTAAAACCGTAGGGTGGGCCTTGGCCCACCCAATCAGCCGGGAGCCTTCCAATGCCGCAGGGCCACGGGCTACGCTCCGAAATTCCCTAATTGCCACCAAGCCTCTTCAGGCTATCCTTCAGGTCGTCGAGAGCCCTTTGGACTTGGCGGGCGCCATCTCCCGTAAATTTGATCTCCGCGCCGCAAAAGGAACATCTTCGGGATCTACCAGAACGCATATCTTCCAGACGCTGCTTCAACTTGCGGTTGCAGTTGGGGCATTGAATCTCAAGTTCGAGCTTCTCCATCGGGGTGCCTCCGGTAAAAGACGGTGTGAATTGTCTACATTTTCTGCACAAACTCCGCATCCAGAATCTCACGCACCGCGAAAAGTTTGATGATCCATCCGGTGCGGTTGTAGAAGGCCTGGGCTTCCGCCTCGGCGTCTCGGGTGTAGCCGAGGGCGACAAAGAAACCGCGACGGCGGCCATTTTCACCTTCGCGTTCCATGACGGCCTCGAAGGCGTCGATGTCGGGGCGGCTCACCTTGTCCAATTGCTTGACCTGAATGGGGAACCAGTCGTCCGCGTAGAGCCGGGTGCCAGAGGTCGGCGTACCCGCAAACCTATGCGTTCGGTGTGGCAACGGCGTAGGTCTCGGAGTACCGCGACCTGTGGCACCCGGCCTCTTTCAATCTGCGGTTATTGCACGAAACACCCTACCTCGGAGGTTCAAGTCGTTCGCACGGAGTGCCTTTGGTCCGGGGAGTGCTATCCCAGCCGCGTGCACTCTTTACATCGCGGCTTGCCTGCGGTACCTGAGAGCTTGTGCTGCGGCTGAATATCTTTTCCGTACTTGCAATCGGTATGGTCATGGTATACCTCCCGATGGCTTGGAGGGTACTCCGGCGAGTTGGTGTGATATGGTGCTGTCCTGGACATGGGGAAACTCCTTTCAAAATGAGTTAATTGCTCGAAGAACAATGCTGGCTTCCTGCTTCAGCCGCCGCGCCCCGATTTGTTGTGTGTGCGATCGGCGATCTTAAAACTGCCGCCCGCTGCGGTCGGTGGAAGGGGCTTCCCTTTCACCCCGGTGATCTCCCTACCCGAAACTCCCCCACGTGGCCCAATGACTTTGTATTGGGCCGAAACCGGAGCCGGAGTACCAGACTTCAAAGGCTTCTTCATGGAATCTTCTCCTTTCTGCCCGTGGGCGTTGAATTGAACTATGACCGAACAATAAACTCGTTTTATCGAATGTCAAGAAAAAACATCCACAAGGTATAGGGGAAGATGTTCCGCGCGGTACTAGGAGTAGGAGCTTTCACATCTTCTGCACAAATTCCTCATCTAGAATCTCCCGCACCGTCAGTAGCTTCACAATGCGCCCCGTACGGTTGTAGAAGGCCTGGGCTTCGGCCTCGGCGTCTCGGGTGTAGCCGAAGGCGACGAAGAAGCCGCGACGGCGGCCATTTTCACCTTCGCGCTCCATGACGGCCTCGAAGGCGTCGATGTCGGGGCGACCCACCTTGTCCATCTGCTTGACCTGAATGGGGAACCAGTCGTCCGCATAGAGCGTCCCATCCTCGGCGGGCTTGGTGCCAACGGGGAAGATGCGCCCGTCCACGCCCATGTCCCCCACCTGCACCTTGTTGGGAATGCCGCCCAGGGCGATGACGGCCCAGTTCTCAAACTCGAACGGCGGCAGCTTGCGCAGTTTTTCCTCCGTCCAAGGCAGGTCCCGCACGACAAAGGCGTCCGTCTGGTGAGCCCGCCAGCGCGGCTCGCTCTCCTTCATCCCGCACACATCCCGCAATCGCTTGGCCATCACCCGGCAGGCCGTGGGGGAGATGTCGATGCCGATCCATTGGCGGCCCAGATTCTGGGCGGCGACCAGCGCCGTGCCGCAACCGCAAAAAGCATCGAGAACGATGTCGTTGTGGTTGGAACTGGCGTTGATGATGCGCTCCAACAGGGCCAACGGCTTTTGGGTGGGGTAGCCGAGTGCTTCACCTGCAGATTTAGAAAGCCCTCCGAGCGACGGAATGTCGTCCCAAATTGAATCGACTGGCACGCCCTTTAACTCTTTCTCGTAACGTTTGAGCTTTGGAATTCCGCCTTTGGGGGGAAAATATATCCGCCCTTGCTGTGCAAGTTTTTCTAATTCCGCAGGAGTGGTAAACCAGTGCCTCCCTCGGCCAATCTTCGCCGGGTCAAACCCATGCCAGATCTCGCCTGTCTCTCCATCCCGTAATCCAGCAGCGGTGATATCTGCGCGCCAATGCTTCCCGCGTTCAGCTGCATATTCATCCTCATAGATGAAGTAGCGATCTAGATATGCCTGCGGATAGGGTTTCAGTTCCGCATTGAACGTTGGTTCCCCACCGTTGGAATAGCGAAACAACACGTCATGAACGTGGCCAAATCCATGAGTGTCAGCGTGCGCGGTATGTCGTTTCCAAATAATTTCATTCTGAAAATTGTTCTCCCCAAAGATCACATCCAGCATAACCTTCACATAATGCGAGGCATGCCAGTCGCAGTGGTAGTAGAACGAGCCGGTGGGTTTCAGTACGCGGGCCAGTTCGACGCAGCGGGGGCGCATGTACTCGATGTAGGCCTGCGTGGAGGCGTGCCGGTCTTCAAAGGCCCGCTTTTCCTTCCGCTCGCCCCAGAAGACTTCGTAGTTGCGGTTGGAGTTGAAAGGGGGATCAATATAGATCAAGTCGATGCAGTGGTCCGGGAGCTTGGCCAGTTGTTCCAGGTTGTCGCCGCAGTAGATGGTGCGCGTGTCCAGCAGGGCCGAGGGTCGGGAAGTGTTCGCCATGGAAATAAGGATACGCAAGAGCCCGGCAGCGGGCAAATCACCACTTGCTTATGGCGCTGCCCACCTCTCGCACGGATCAACAGGTCCGCTGACCTCGTGGCACCTCAAAAAAGAAAAAATCCCCCATCTGCGTCCATCCGTGCCCCATCTGTGGCAAATATTCCTCTTCGTGCCTCCGTGGCTTCGTGGTTAATTTTCCTCCGCACCGACAGGGCAGGCGAACAAGCCTCTCCTGCGTTATAATGAAGCCTGACCATGGCCTGGCTTCCCCATTTTCTCAATCCCTGGACCGCCCTGGCGGCCGGGGCGATCGCGGCGGCGGCGCTGGTCGCCCTCTACTTTTTGAAACTCCGCCGCAGCGAGGCCCCCGTCTCCTCCACGCTGCTGTGGAAAAAGGCGATTCAGGACCTGCAGGTCAACGCCCCCTTCCAGAAGCTGCGCAAAAACCTGCTCCTGATCCTCCAGCTGCTGATGCTGCTGTTTCTGGCCGCCGCCCTGGCCCGCCCGGTGGTCCAGTTCACGCCGGGGGCCGGGGCGATCAACGTGATCCTGATCGACCGCTCCGGCTCGATGAACGCTGCCGACGGGGGCGCGGGGGGGCGGACGCGGCTGGCCGAGGCCAAGCGCCGCGCCAAGGCCCTGGTCGGCACCATGGACCGCCACGCCCAGACGATGGTGATCGCCTTCGCCGACTCGGCCCAGGTGGTTCAGCCCTTCACCACCGACCACGCCGCCCTGATGCGCGCCATCGACGCCATCGAACCCACCGACCGCCCCACCCGCCTCAAACTCGCCTATCAGCTGGCCGAGGCGCAGGGCAAAGCGGCGGCCGGCGCCCCCGCCAGCAGCGCCCCGGCCGGGGGGGCCCAGGTCTGGCTCTACTCCGACGGGCGGGCCCTGGACCACGATGAAGCGCATCTCAAAGGGCAACTCACCTTTGACGCCATCGGCTCGCCCGAGACGCCCAACATCGCCATCGTCGCCCTGGACGCCCGGCGCAACTACAAGCAGCCGGAGCAGATCGAAGTCTTCACCCGCCTGGCCAACTTCGGCCCCAAACCCGTCCAGGCGGATGTGGAACTGAAGGTGGACGGGCAGATCGCCGCGGTCAAAAGCGTCTCCCTGGCCCCCCACCGCTGGGAGGACCCGCAGTGGGTCGCCGACCACCAGGGCGCCGCCGACGGGCGCGACCCCAACTACCTCGCCGCCGACAGCCTCAGCTTCACCCTCGACCTGCCCCACGCCGCCGTGCTGAGCGTGGAGCAGATGAACAAGCAGGCCGACGCCCTAACCGCCGACGACAGCGCCTGGCTGATCGTCCCGCCCCCCAAGCCGCTGCGCGTCCTGCTGGTGACGCCGGGCAACTTCTTCCTGGAACGCGCCCTCAAGAGCCTGCAACTAAAAGATTTCAAAACCCTCTCCCCCGCCGCCTACCAGCAGAAACCCCCGACCGACTTTGACGTCTACATCTTTGACCGCCATGCCCCGGATACCAAAACCCTCCCCCCCGCCGGGCGCTTCATCGACATCGACGCCCTGCCGCGCGGCATGGACCTCAAGCCGGTGATGCAGGGGGGCCGGCCCGTGCTGCTGCATGACCAGAAGGTGCTGGACTGGAAGCGCGACCACCCCATCCTCCGTCAGCTCATGCTCAACCGCCTCTACGTCGCCGACGCCCTGAAGCTGGAGGTCCCCTCGGCCGACCCCATCCTCATCGACGGCACCACCGGGCCGCTGCTCCTGCTCCACCGGCAGGATCAGGCGGTCCACCTGGTCCTCCCCTTTGACCTGCTCCGCAGCAACTGGCCCGTGCAGCTGAGCTTCCCGATCTTCATGCACAACGCCCTGCGCTACATGGCCCTGGGCTCGGCCATGGACGTGCGCCAAAGCTACCGCCCCGGCGACACCCCCGACCTGCCCCGCGCTGACCTCCTGCGGGCCGACCCCGCCCTCAAGCCGATCACCCTCACCGGACCCGGCGGCGCCCGCTCCGTCGCCGCCCCCAAGGAGGGGGATTTTGTCCTGCCCCCCCTCAATCAGGTGGGGCTCTACACCCTCAAGCCCTCCATCCCCGGCCATGAGCAACTGGCCGTCAACATGCTCAGCGCCCAAGAGAGCAACCTGATGCCTGCCGCCGCCCCGGCCGGGGGCCAGAGCCTCCAGGCGGCCGGGTCGATGCGCGGCCGCCTGGACCTCTGGTGGTGGATCATCGCCTGCCTCTTTCTCCCCCTGCTCCTGATCGAGTGGTACGTCTACACCCGCCGGGCGCACCTCTAGCCCCGCCCGCCTACTTCTTGTCCGTCCGGATCAGCGACATCAGGCTCACCCCCTTGAAGATGCCGCTGGCGGTCTGGTCATCCTTGCTCGTCACCTTCACCACCAGCGTGTTCTGGCCCTTCTTGAGGCTGCGGGTCACATCCCCGCTAAAAGGCGTGTTCCACCCCTTGTACCCCGGCGCCGGCCCCAGCTTGCGCTCCGACACCTTCTTACCGTTGAGGTAGACCTCCACGTTCCCATCCACCGCCCCGAAATAGAGCCGCGCCCGCCGCCCGTCCGGCGGCGGGGCCTGCTCCAGGTTGAACTTGATCCGATACCACGCCGCCCCGTGGTACTCCCTGAACCCCTGCATCTGCCACCAGTCCATGGCGCTGATCGTCTTCCAGGCGCTGTCGTCAAACTCCGGCTGCGTGACGCCGCGCTTCAGGCCATCGTCGGCCGGATCGGGGCTGAACCGCCACCCCTCATCAAAGCTCCCCAACACCTTCGGATCGGCGTAATAGTTCCCCTGCACGAAATAGACCGCCGCCGCCGCCCCGCTGAAGGGCTTGCGGATCTCCACCACCGAGGCGCGCTCAAAAAGTCCGATCGGCTCCGCCTGGGGTGCGTTGAAGACATACACCGCCGCCTCCGGCCCGGACAACACGAGCGTCTGCCCCTGGAGCCGCCCCTGCGCCCTGGCCGCATGCTCCACCGTCAATTCATAACTGACCGGCTTGCGCGGCGTGATGAACAGGTAATAGGGGGTGCCGGCCCGCGCGGCAAACTCCACCGGCGTTCCAATTGAAAAAACGCCGGTTGCCAGCACTTTGCCCGCCGGGTCCATCAGCACATACGAGGCAAAATAGGCCCCCTGACTGATGCGACCCGGCACGATCCGCACCGTCATCGCCTTAGGGGCATAGATCAGGAACGTATTGGGATCCAGCCCCGCCACCGCCCCGCCGTTCCCGGCGGTCTTTCCCGTCTCCAACCGCACCGCCCACTTGGGCGGCTGGGGGGCCGGATAGTTGCCGTTGGGCACATACCCCGGAAAGAGGGCAAACCCATCGGTCTGCTTTCCGATCAGCGCCAGCACCTGCGCCTCGTTCCGGTCCAGCGTTGAAGCCGTTGATCCCTGCAGAAATCCCGCATTCTTCAGCCGCCACCGCAGCACGATCAGGTTGTCCTCGATCAACTGCAGCCGCTGCCGCTGCCTGTCGGTCATCGCCTGCCCTTTGGCCTCCAGAAGCATCCGCTCCAACTCATCCCAATGCGCTGCATACACCTCCTTGAGCATCGCCAGCGTCAGTAGTTCGCAGTTGTCCTTGTGCGTGCGCCCATAATCCCCCAGCCACTGGTTGAGCTTCTGGTAAAACCCCTCCATCACCGCCCCGGCCGCCGGGCCGTAAGCCCGATTCAGCCACTCCTTCTGCACCGCCTGGGCGTCCAGCGATGGAGTCCACATCATCCGCGCCAGCAGATAGTTGCCCAGCGCCGCGTTGCTCCAGGAAGAGACGCCGTAGATGTAAGCCCCCTTGATGTGGTCCCGCACCAGCGTGGAGAAGAGGAAATTGAGAATGTCCGGCGCCGCCGGCGTCACGATCCCCGTGCTGCCGGGGAAATTGCCGTGATAAAACGAGCCGGAGCCGATCTCATCATCATGCTGACGCAGTAGCTGGTTCGGCAGGTCGTAGTAGTACCAGACGCTGGGCGTCACTTTGGCCCAGGCGTCCATCACCTGCGCGAAGTATTGCCGGTTCTCCTCCCGGTAAAGCCCGTAGCCGTAGGTCCCGACGCCGCAGATCATCGGCGTGAAATTCTCCGGCAGCTTCGCCGCATACTTCGTCGGCGGGGCCACGTAATCGGCATACAGATACCCGCTGAGCCGCCCCTGCGGATACTCCCGGGCGACAATCTCCGCCACATCGTGATACCACTTCAGAATCAGCGATGACGTCCCCGGCCGTCCCCCCGGAGTGGCGATGTCCGTGTCCCGCGTCACCGTCGTGTCATAGAGCGCCTTGCTCTGGGGGCTTTGGCTCCATCCCCGCCCATCGCTGGGAGAGAGGGAAAAAACCTGCATCTGCGGGTTGGCCTTCAGCGCCTGGATCGCCAGGTCCGCGAAGTATCGCACCAGTCCCGGATTGGTCGTCTCCAGTTTGGCATAATGATTCCTGGGATACGGCCGCTTGCCCGAGGCGTCCATCGCGAACCAGTCCGGGTGCGCTTCATAAAGCGCTTTGACCGCCGGCGTCTTCACCGTCGCATCAATGCTCCCCCCGTAGGTTTTGCCGCCATTGATGGCGCGCCACCAGTTGTGGTCGTGGTCGAACCCCGGATTGCTCACCTGCCGCTGGCGCGCGGTCCACTTTTGAATCTCCCGCGCCTGCGCCCCCGAGGCGAAATCCCACAAGTGCGTCACCTGCCGCCAGGTGAACGTCGGCGTGAAGGTCCGGTCGATCTCCCCCAGGTCCCACCGCTTGCGGACAGGCACATCCCGCCCGATCTCCCCCGGCATCAGCCAGCGCACCCCCAGCTCATCCTCCAGAAACGTATACACCCCGTTGGCCGTGCCGTGGCTGCCGCCGCCCCGCCCCGTCAGCCATCCATCGGGCGTGTCCGGGCCGAGGATGTAGAGGTTCTCCCCCTTTGTGAGGATGCGGAAGGCCCCATCCCCCAGCCCCTGCTCCGTCACCCCCGCCGCCGTGGCCTGCCGTGTCGCCCCCAGGCTGATGACCGGCCCGCCGCCGGCCGCATCCGCCTTCTGCAGCGGCAACTTCGCTCCCGTGGCCAGCTCAATGTCCCGCTGCAACTCCTCGGCCGCCGCCTGCACCGACTTGGGCGCATCGGCCGGCAGCACGATGGCGTATCGGCTCGTGCCCCCGGCCGCAATCGTCATCGCCGCCGCGCCCGAGGCCGCCACCCACCCCATCCACCCGAGACACACCGCCGCCCATCCCACGAATTGTCTGTTCATCATGAAATCATCCCTGCGCGTTGCGCTCATGCCCCCTCCCGCCCGTCTCACTCCGACGCCTGCCACGGCTGGAAGATCAGCCGGGGCTTGGCCACATCCTCCCGATAGCACACCTCGCTGTAGGCGGCGTACCGCGCGTGCCCGTCGAAATAGAGCAGGTTCCCGCCGCGCGTCTTGGTGCTGACGCCCGCCCCGTGCCGCCCCCAGGCGCTGGTGTTCCCCGAAGGCTTGATCTGATTGCTGTTGATGTAATAGGTCGAGTTGTAGCAGTCCAGGATGAACACCTTTTCGGCGGGATTGATCACGCTGGTGATCTTGCCCCGGTGAACCCCGTCCTTGCCGACGGGGGCGCCGCTGCCGGAGCGGATCTCCGGCGCGTAGCTGACATCCTGATGGGGATAGCTCTTGTCCCCCACCTCCAGCGCTTCAGGACAGTGGAATACCGAGCGGATGATGTCCGGATGCTGGTTCTGGTCAAAATAGCAGAATGCCCGCGTGGGCAGATGAAAATAAGGCGCCAGGCAGACAAACCACGCCGGCCCGAAGTAGGTCGCATAGCCATTGAAGCTCGTGTGCGTGTTCCCATTGGCATCCGCCGGCAGCGTAACCATGTCGTAGGAGAAGGGGAGGTATCCCCTGTTGTCCGACTCATACATCGCCACGGACTGCCCGATCTGCCTCAGGTTCGACAGGCAGACCGTCTCTTTGGCCGCGCGCCGGGCCTTGTTCAGCGCCGGCAGCAGCATTGCGATCAGGACGCTGATGATCCCGATGACCACCAGCAGTTCCACCAGCGTAAAGCCGCGGCGCAAACCCGTTGAGCCTCTGCGATTCATAGGTAACTCCGAAACAAATATTCACGTGTCTGCGGCAAGCAACCCCGACACCGGCTCCGCCGCCGCCCTCGGAGGTGCCAACCCAGGCTCCTTCGCGGCGGCTGCGACGCCAACGCATGCGACACGCCCCTGTCTCCGGCGATATTCCGAAAGCTGGCGATCATGAATGCCCGACCTCGATGCTCGCGGGCGGCTCCGGCCAATCCCGCTGCGGCCGCAATGAATCCCTCTCCAATCGATTGGTCGCCAAATCCTAACAAGTCGTTGTCAACGGCGTCAATCAAAACATGCCGCCCCCGCACCGAAGAAGCGGCGACAACGCGATTCACGTCTAATTGTCTCCCCGTTTCACAGGCGACCCCTCACATCAGCACCTTCTCATCCCCCAGCGGCTCGGCCAACCCATCCAGCGGAATCCGCAGCGTCTGCCACATGATCCAGAACTCAATCCCGAAGGCGATGAACCCCACCAGCCCGATCGCCGGGATTTCAAAATAGCGGTACTGCTCCAGCACCCCCAGAAACGGCAGGTGATAGGTCCACTTGGTCAGCGCCCAGTAATTCCAGAACTCCCATAAAAACCCGCACATTAGCCCCCCCGCGAACGCCGCCAGCGTCCGCCCGTACCATCCGGCCTGCCAGTCCCGGAACATGCTCGGCCGCCCCAGCCACAAATTGATCGGGTCCAGCAAAAATGCAAGGCTCATCCAGAGCGTCAGATTCCCCACGGGACTGCGCACGACAAACGGAAAAAGGAACATCGCCGCCCCCACCCCCAGCGACAGCCACGCCGCCCAGCGCGGCATGCGCCACGACCCGGAGCGCGCCCAGTCCATCCAGCCGAAACTTAACAGCACCTGCCCGCTCAGCATCATCCCCGGCAGGATCGACCCGAACGCCAGCAAAAACCCCGTGTACCGGTACAGCCGCGCAGGCAAATCCATTCCCGGCGGTAGCCCGATGTAGTTCCACGATCGCTGCATGAAGTAAAAATTGATCCCGTCAAACAGACACCAGAGAATGGCCGACCCCGCCACCGCCAGCGCGAAATGATGCGGCCGCCGCCGGATCGGACTGGCCCCGTCCCGCCAGGTCAAAAGCCCGTCCAGCAGCAGGATATACGCCGGCCACGCCAGCGCCGTCATGTTCACCGCCACCCATCGCGCCCCCCATCCATACCACGTCTGCGGCCGATCCCTCAGGACCTGCTGCAACTGCCCCGCCGTATGCACCGCCATATGTCCCGGCCGCCCCACCACATCGCTCAGCAGCAATAACTCAAACACCAGCAGCGCCAGCAATCCAAGATAAAGCGTCAGCGGCACATGACGGCGGATCGAGGGCATGGCGTCAGGCATGAGGACCGAGGAATTATGAATTAGGAATTATGAATTAAAAATGATGAATGAAGAATGCCAAATCCCCGCCCCACAATTCGTAATTCATAATTCGCAATTCATCATTCCTCCTTCCCCTCCTCCGTCGCCAGGTGCAGCCCACCGGCGAACGTCCGCCGATGCTCCTCCGGGGCCGGCACGATCTCCACCTCCCCCAGCGGCTGCTCCTGCTGCACCAGAATCTTTTTCTCCCGGATCAGCTCCAGCAGCGCCAGGAACACCCCCACCATCTCCGAGCGGCTGGCCCGCCCCACGATCAGCTGTCGCAGCGTCAGCTTCCCCTCCCGCCCCAGCCGGTCCTCGATGTCGGCCGCATGTAGGTCGATCGGCGTGTCATCGTACATCACCTCGTGATAGCGCGGCTTGCGCCCCCCCACCTCCTTCATCAGCCGGCCAAACGCCTCCATCAAATCCCAGACCTGCACCTCATCCAGGTCCAGCGGCGGCGGCTCATCGCCCTGCCCCTCCCCCTTGGCCGGCGGATGCGGAAACCGCACCAGGAACTCCTCTCGCCGGCTCTCCAGCAGATGCGCGGAATCCTTCAGCCGCTTGTATTCCAGCAGTTTCTGCACCAGCTCGTAGCGCGGGTCGGCCAGGTCCGCCGCCGCCCCCGTCTCCTCCTGGCCCTCAGCCGCCGGCGCCTTGGGCAGGAGCATCGCCGACTTGATCTCCATCAGCGTCGCCGCCATCACCAGAAAATCCCCCGCCACGTCAATGTCCAGCCCCTGGGTTTCGTGCAACTGCTTGAGCATCCCCACATACGCCATGTACGATTCGGTGATCCGCGCAATGGGAATGTCATAAATATCCAGTTCATCCCGCTTGATCAGATACAACAGCAGATCCAGCGGCCCGTTATAGACATCCAGCTCAACCCGATATTCCATGACGTTCCTTTGTGGCGCCCGTGGCCGCGACTTCATAACCATTCAGTGCCGCCAGTGCCCCACGGGCGGAATTGCACCGCAGGCTTCCAGCCTGCCCTGGCCTGGGACATTTTCCGACCCTCTGTGCCAGGCCGCCACCCCGCTACCGGCCCTGTAGGCGGGGTCGTCGACCCCGCTCCCAAAGATGGATTGATTTTAGTGACGGACGCCCGATAATCCAAAGCCGGGTGCCGGGATTCGGGTTCCGGGAAAAAACCCGATTCCCGAAGCCCCAATGCCCAAAACCCCGATGGACCCCACCCTCCAGCAATTCGCCCGACAGGTTCTCCAGACCGAGGCCGCCGCCGTTTCGGCCATGGCCTCGGCCGTGGACGACGCCTTTGAAAAGGCCGTCCGCCTCATCCTCGAGGCTCCCGCCGCCCTCCTGGCCACCGGCGTCGGCAAGGCCGGCCACGTCGCCCGCAAAATCTCCGCCACCTTCTCCTCCACCGGCACCCCCAGCCATTTTCTCAACCCGACCGACGCCCTCCACGGCGACCTGGGCTCGATCCGCAGCGGCGACATCGTCCTGATCTGCTCGGCCAGCGGCCAGAGCGATGAAATCCTCCGCCTCCTGGCCCTTATCAAAAAACTCAACCATCCCGTCATCGCCCTCACCGCCTCCAGGGATAACGACCTGGGCCGATTCGCCGACATCACCCTGGCGATGGGCAAAATCACCGAGGCCTGCCCCCTGGGCCTGGCCCCCAGCGCCTCCACCACCGCCATGCTCGCCCTGGGCGACGCCCTGGCGCTCTCCGTCATGAAGCTGCGGCAATTCTCCGCCGAGGATTTCGCCCTTTTCCATCCCGCCGGCCAGCTTGGCCGAAACCTCCTGAAAGTCGCCGAAGCCATGACCTTCCGCCGGGGGGACAACCTCCCCGTCGCCGCCGACGACCTGACCGTCGGGCAGGTCCTGCACCAGGTCAGCCGCATCAAACGCCGCAGCGGCGCCGTCATCCTCAACGGCTCGTCCACCTGGCGCACCGATCAGATGCCCTATGGCGGCGTCAAGAACAGCGGCATCGGGCGCGAGGGCCCCCGCTATGCCATCCGGGAAATGACCGAGGAGAGGCTGATC